>NZ_QKLJ01000002.1:0-457136 GCF_003224415.1 Curtobacterium sp. MCBD17_023 | reverse complement strand
AGGGAGTATCCGCCAGAGGTGTACGGCGGAGCCGGTGTCCACGTTGCCCAGCTGACCGCGGCGCTGCGGTCCGGGACGGACACCGACGTCCGTGTCCGGGCGTTCGGCGGGTTCCGCGACGAGGAGGGCGTGTGGGCGTACCGCACCCCTGCAGGGCTCGAACAGGCGAACGGCGCGCTCCAGGCGCTCGGCACCGACGTGCAGATCGCGGCGGACGTCGAGGGTGCGGACCTCGTGCACTCCCACACCTGGTACGCGAACTCCGCGGGCCGGTTGGCGCAGTTGACGCACGGCATCCCGCACGTCGTGACCGCGCACAGCCTGGAGCCGCTCCGCCCGTGGAAGGCCGAGCAGCTCGGCGGCGGGTACCGCCTGTCGAGCTGGATGGAGCGCGAGGCGTTCACGAACGCCGACGGCGTCGTCGCGGTGTCGAAGGCGATGCGCGCGGACATCCTCCGCTCGTACCCGTCGATCGACCCGGACCGCGTCAAGGTCGTCTACAACGGCATCGACATCGACGACTGGAAGCCCGAACGCGACGACGACGCCGTCCGCGCGCTCGGCATCGACCCGGACCGCCCGAGCGTCGTCTTCGTCGGCCGCATCACCCGGCAGAAGGGCCTGCCGTACCTGCTCCGCGCGGTGGCCTCGCTGCCCGAGGACGTCCAAGTCGTGCTCTGTGCCGGCGCGCCCGACACACCCGAGATCCTCGCCGAGGTCACCGGACTCGTCGAGGACCTCCGGACCCGTCGCAGCGGCGTCGTCTGGATCGACCGGATGCTCGAGCACCGCGAGATCGTGCACGTGCTGTCGAGCGCGACGGTGTTCGTCTGCCCGTCGATCTACGAACCGCTCGGGATCGTCAACCTCGAGGCCATGGCATGCGGCATCCCCGTCGTCGGCACGAAGACCGGCGGGATCCCCGAGGTCGTCGCCGACAGGCTGACCGGTCGGATCGTGCCGATCGACCAGGCGACCGACGGCACCGGCACCCCGACCGACCCGGATCGGTACGTCGCGGACCTCGCCGCGACCCTCAACGAGGTGCTCGGCGACCTCGGGCTCGCGAAGCTCATGGGCCGCGCCGGTCGCCTGCGGGTCGAGAGCGAGTTCACCTGGGGCGCCATCGCCACGAAGACGCGCGCGGTCTACGACCAGGTCCTCGCCGGACGCTGACGCGCCGGCCTGGAGGCCCGGCGCCGGTCCCCGTGACCGGCACCGGGCCTCCCGTCCGTCGCGGCTCCTGCCCGTCGAGCGCGGCGCTGACGGGGGAGCGGAGCCCGCTCGCGTAGGCTGGGTGCATGCCCTCGGTCGTGCGCTTGTCAGACGTCTCCGTGGTCCGCAACGGGGCCACCATCCTCGACGGGATCTCGTGGGAGGTGCGGGACGACGAGCGCTGGGTGGTGCTCGGTGCGAACGGTGCCGGCAAGACCACGCTGCTGCAGGTCGCCGGCGCGCAGACCTTCCCGACGTCGGGTGACGTCGAGGTCCTCGGCACCGAGCTCGGCGGCGCCGACCTGTTCGACCTCCGCCCGCGGATCGGCTTCGCGTCGACCGCCCTGGCGCGCCGCATTCCGGTGACGGAGAAGGTCATCGACGTCGTGCTCACCGCCGCGTACTCGGTCACGGGCCGCTGGAACGAGGAGTACGAGGAGCTCGACGTCCGTCGTGCGCAGCGCGTGCTCGAGGAGTGGGGCCTCGGCGCCTTCACCGACCGGACCTTCGGCGAGCTGAGCGACGGCGAGCAGAAGCGGGTCCAGATCGCCCGCGCCGTGATGACCGACCCCGAGGTGCTGTTCCTCGACGAGCCGGCCGCTTCGCTCGACCTCGGGGCCCGCGAGAGCCTCGTGCGCACCCTCGGCGGCTACGCGCAGAGCGAGGACTCGCCGGCGATCGTCATCGTCACCCACCACGTCGAGGAGATCCCGGCGGGCTTCACGCGCGCCCTGGTCCTGTCGGACGGTCACGTGCAAGCCGCGGGCCCGATCGACGAGGTCCTGACCGCCGACACGCTGACCACCGCGTTCGGCGTCGAGCTCACCGTCTCGAAGGACGCCGGGCGCTGGACCGCCCGCGCGGTCTGACACACCCGACGGCGGCGCTCCCGATCCGTCCCGCGTTCTGGTAACGTGGACGGCTGGCGTCCGCCAACGACTTCCCATCTTCCGTCATCGCGATCCACCGAGGAATCCCCATGAAGACCGACACCCACCCCGAGTACCGCGCCATCGTCTTCCGTGACCTGGCTTCCGGTGAGACGTTCCTGACGCGTTCGACCGCGAACAGCGACAAGACCATCGAGCTCGACGGTGCGACCTACCCGGTCATCGACGTCGAGATCTCGTCCGCCTCGCACCCGTTCTACACGGGCAAGCAGCGCATCCTCGACTCGGCCGGCCGCGTCGAGAAGTTCAACCAGCGCTTCAAGGGCTTCAGCAAGTAAGCAGCCTCCCAGCGACGGACGGGCGGTCCTCCTCAGGGAGGGCCGCCCGTTCGTCGTCCGGGGCGGACACAGCAGGGGCTGACGCAGCAGAGGCGGACGCGGACGGACGCGGCCTCAGACGGACGCCGGCACGTCCGCCACCGCCGCAGCCGCGAGCCCGATGAGCTCCTCGCCCGCGAGCACGCCCTGCGCCGCGGTGACGACGAGGTTCGGCGCCGACCAACCGACGGCGTGCAGTTCGCCGTGTGCGGGGCGGATCGCGACGTCCGCCCAGGCGAGCATCTCCCGGTCGAGGAGCGAGTCCCCGGCGGCGACGGTCCGGGTCGCACCGATCCGCTCGGCGACGGCGGCCAGGGCTCGTTCCTTCCGGATCGGCGCCGGGACCGCGTAGAGCTTCCGGCCCTGCACCGACACCCGCCAGCCCAGCTCGGCGAGGTCACCGGCGAACGACTCGACCGCCGCGTCCGGCAGCTCCGAGCGCTCGACGATGGCGTACACGAACAGGTCCTCGGCGCGACGGGTGCGGAGGACCGCGCCGGTCGGCAGATCGGTCGCGAGGCGCTGCTCGACCTCCGGCAGCGGCGCCGACGTCGCTGCCATCTCACCGCGGAGCGTCTCGGTCCACGCCGGGTCCGGCTCGCCGTCGTGCAGGACGACCGCGCCGTTCGTGGTGACCGCCCAGCCCGAGGGCGGCAGCGGCAGGCGGATCCGCCGGTACTGCGCGACCGTCCGGGTGGTCACCGGCACGACGACGGCGGCCGCGGCGAGCTCCGACAGGGCACGCTCCGCCGCGCGGGTCATGAAGGACAGCGGCAGGCCCTGGTACACCTCGGTGACGACGAGGGAGGGTGCCGCCTCGTCCGGACCGTCGAGCATCAGCGCGGCGGACGAGTAGACCACGGTGCGGTCGAGGTCGAACCCGACGAGGGCGGTCATGCGTCGGCTCCCGCGGTCGTGGCGGCGGACCCGGTCACGCGGCTGCCGAGCGGGTGGATGAGCCCGACGCAGCTGTAGGAGAGGTCGGGCCGGGTCACGACCGGGACGCCGCGCTCCCGGGCGAGGGCGACGACGTGCGCGATGTCGACGTCGTCGGGATCGCGCACGAGCACCTGCCACGGCACCCGCCGGAGCAGGACGCGGGTGGTCTCGCCGACGCCGGGCTTGACGAGGTGCAGGTCCTCGATGCCGTACTCGGCGCCGATCGCCTCGACCGTCCGCATGCCGCGCCAGTCGACGGCACGGGCCGTCGGTCCGCCGTCCGCGGCCACGGCCGCGTCCACCCGGGAGCGGACCGCAGCGAACCGGGCGGCGATCGTCGCGACGAAGGACCGGGAGTGGTCACGGCCGGCGAGCTCGCGGTACTGCTTCGCACCGTGCAGCGTCCCCTCGGGCGTCCAGGACCGGTTGAACACGGTCCGGGACACGAGTCCGGAGACCGTCGAGTTGAGACACGCGGAGGGCACGAGGTAGTCGTCACGGGTCCCGTGCAGCGGGGTGCACCCGGCCGGGTCGGCGAGGACGGCCAGCTCGTCGCCGAACCGCACGCCGTCGGTCGCCGCGAACCGGTCGAGCGCGTCCGTGAGTTCGCGCGTGATGGCGCCCTTCCCGGTCCACCCGTCGACGAAGACGACCTGCGCCGGGTCGTGGTGCGCCGCGAGCCAGCGGAGCGCGGTCTCGTCGATGCCGACCCCGCGGACGATGCTCGCGGTGTAGTGCTGGAGCCGGAGACCGCGCTGTTCTGCGGCCCACCGGCGCATGAGGATCCCGACCGGGGTGCCGGCGCGCGCGAGGGACACGAGCACGGCGTGCGGCCGGTCGCGGAGCACGAGGTCGGTGACGATGCCGACCGCTTCCGCGATGCGGTCGGCCGAGCGGTCGAGGGCGTCGCGGTACAGCTCCTCGTACGCCTCGGTCGGCACGTACTCGACCGGCAACGACTCGGCGTAGTTCGCGCCCTCGAGCTGGATCGCACGCTCCCGGTCGGCGGTGTCCGCCTCGAGGGCGGCGTCCGCCAGGTCCTGCAGCAGCCAGGTGACGTCGTCGGGCTCGTAGGAGCCGAAGGACGGTCCGGTGAGCGGGCGGGGAGGTGTCCCACCGTCGCGCTGCGCTCGGTCGTCGGCGTCCGCGAGCGCGCTCGTCACGAGCACGACGCGGGGGGTCACGGCGGCGAGGGCCGGGAGCAGCCCGTCCGGACCCTCCAACCGGGCCGGGTCGGTGCCCGGCTCCGGCACCACGACGACCGCGTCGAACCCGAGCACGTTGTACGCACAGCGCTCACCGGGACCGTCGACGGTGTCGTCGTGCGAGCGGTGGCGGATCCCGGACCGGATGGGCCACGCGGGGTCGTCGAGGACGGCGACGGGGGAGCGGGTGCTCGTGGAGGACAGGACGTCGGCACCCGTCCGACGGCGGAGGGCATCGGCCACCGCGAGCGGGGTCGCCATGTGCTCTTCGGTGCCGAGCACGAGGACCCGGCCCGGCGCCTCGCCGAGGACGGTCGCGAGGTCGGCGGCGGTGCCTTCGACGTCGGTGCGCGGGGTGCGGACGCGGGACGCGGGCGTGCCGGTCCGGTCGACCGCGGTGGGCGCGGCGGTCACCACGGTGACCGCGCCGGGACGGGAGGCGCGTGCCGGGTCCGGGACGGGCCTCCCGTCCGCGGTCCCGCCGCCATCCGGCGCGACGTCGCGGCCATCCGGGCTGCCGGCGCCGAGTGGACCGGGTGCGCCGAGCGGGGTGGCGAGGGCCGCGACGATCTCCGCGGCCGTCGCGGGGAGGTCCGCCGGGAGCGTCACGTGCCCGCGACCGAGCGCGACCACGGCCACGGGGGCACCGAGCTCCACGGCGAGGGCCTCGGTCGCGGCGACGTCGGCGTCGGAACGGAGGTCGACGAGTGCGGCCACCACCCACTGCCGCTGCGGTGCGAGGGCGTGCAGGGCGCGGATGGTGGCGCGCGCCGTCGCCCCTGTGCTGAGCTCGTCGTCGACGAGGACGACCGTGCCGTCGGTCGGCAACCAGTCGTCGTGCGCCGGGAGCAGCCGGTGTGCGGTGGCGTGCGAGTGCGCCTCGTCGAAGCCCGCTGCCGCGGCCACACCGGGGAGCTCGTGCCGGGTGGAGTGCAGGGTCGCGGCCCCGAGCGACTCGGCGACCATGGCGCCGAGCGCGGTCGCGGTCTCCGCGAAGCCGAGGACCAGGGCCTCGGGGTGGGTCGGACGGGAGGCCGCGAGGTCCGTCCGCAGCGTCGTCGCGGTCCGGTGGAGCGCGTCGTGTGCTGCGGCGTCGCCCGCCGAGGCCTGCGCGTCGAGCACCGCGCGGAAGCGGCCCGCGGCGCCGGCGTCGAAGCGCGCGCCGCCGTCGAGCACGTCGGCCACGCGTGCGCCGAGCGCCTCGCCGGCCAGGAGCGCGACCGCCGGCACCGTCGGGACGTGCTTCGCGAGCACCGTCGAGACGAGCAGGTGCGCCCGCTTCGGGTTGCGGCGGAGCGCGAGCCGCACGAGCGACGACAGCGGGACGGTCGTGTCGCCCGGGGCCGTCCGGTCGTCGACGAGCTCGACACCGAGGTCGGCGGGGGTCGGCAGCGTGGTCGGCAGCGTGGTCGTGGTCACGGGAGGCTCCGCTCGAGCAGGTCGACGTAGGTCACGTCCGGCGTGGTCACACCGAACGCCCGGGCCCGCAGCATGGTGCGTTCCGCCCAGGCGTGGTGCGGCTTCATCTCGTTCATCTTGTTGCCGTACCTCGACGCGGCGACCCCGCCCGAAGCGTTCGCGAGCACGTCCGATGCGTCGGAGAACTCCTCGTCGCTGACCACCGACATGGCGTGCACGAGCGGCACGTGCCTCGGATGGATGACGGTCTTGCCGGTGAGGCCGTTCGCCTGGTCGAGGGTGACCTCGCGGAGGAGCCCGTCGAACCCCTCGAGGAGCAGCTGCCGGCGGAGCGCCAGGTCGCCGGCCTCCTGGAACGGCGACGCTCGGAGCTGCGTGCGGAACACGCGGTCGGAGTCCGGGTAGTGCTCCCACACCGGCCCGGCGACGACGAAGCCGTCCCGCGCGCGGCCGAGGACGTTCACCACGTCGCCGATCACGGACGCGAGCACTTGCACGTCGTACACGGTCAGGTGCGAGGGGCGCCGGAGGCCGTACACGCTCGACAGGTCGGTGGCGCCGATGCGCACGGCGAGCACGTCCCGGCGGCGGGCGAGCAGGAGGTCGTGCACGTCGGCGAGGGCGTCCGTCCGGGACTCGCGGTGCATGATCGCCGGCGACTCCAGGATCGGCATGACGAGCAACCGACGGTCGGACCCGCGCCCGGCGTTCGCCGCGTCGAGCACGTCGAACCACCGGGCTCCGACGCCGTCGCTGTTCTCGAACTTCGGCAGGACGATGCCGCTGAGCACGTCGAGCGCACGGTCGCCGAGCCGGTCCACGAGCCGGGTGAGGTGTTCGGGTGTCCGGACGCGCAGGAACAGCTGCGGCAGCGTGGCCGGGTCGGCGTCCTCGGTCAGGGTCCGGAGTGCCGCCTCCACGTTCGCCTCGGCGCGCGGCAGGTCGTCGTCGCCGACGGAGTCCTCGAGGCAGAGCACGATCGACCCGGCACCGAGCTCGGTCTGCCGGCGGACGTCGCGGACGAGGTCGGGGCGGATCCCCGGCGTGTACAGCGTCGCACCGAGGGCCACCGCGCGGAGGTCCTGGTCGCTGTCCCGGGTGACGTCCTCGGGCGGGCGGAGGAACAGCTGTTCCTGGTCGGGAACGGCGGCGAAGTGGCGCACGGATCAGACTCCGACTGTCGGGGCGGACAGGACGAACCCGAACGCGGCGAAGACGTCCCCGTCGTGGGACGCCCGGGGGAACGGCTCGGCGCGGAGCTCGAGTTCACCGTCGATGACGGAGAGCGCCAGGATCACCGTGGTGTCGGCGTCGCCGGGGTCGACGGCCAGGGTCGTGCCGTCCTGCAGGGCGACGAGACGCTCCTGACCCCGGCACATCACGAGGGCACGCCGGAGATCGCGGACGTGCCGGAGGGAGACGAGGACGTCGCGCCCGTCGTACCCGACGAGCGGTCGGTTGCCGGACGTCTGCACAGCCCGTCCGGCGGTGGCGCCGTCCACCGTGGTGGCGCCGACGACGCGGTCGACGGACTCCCAGGCGACGCTCGTGGACCCGGTGATGCGCAGCGCCCCCACGGCCGACCGGCGACGGTCGATGCGGGCGACGGGCTCGTCCGGTCCGAGGACGCGGACGTCACGGGGGTCCGGTGCCGGGAAGGGACGGATCCGGGAGGCGCGCTCGGCCAGGCGACGGGCGACACGGTCCGAGCGGGTCGTACCGGACACCGGGGTGGAGGCGTGCGTGAACCGGGTCGACGGGGCGGCCGTCGTCGCCGAACCGGGAACCGAGTGGCCGGTCGTCGGCGGGGCGGAAGCCGCATGCCCCACACCGGACGTCGGTGCCGGTCGGCCGAAGGACAGGCTGAGCCCGGAACCGGAACCGCTCGCCTGCGACTGCCCGCTCGACGCCGGGGACACGTGTGGCGGCGGGGCCGGCGGCCGTCCGACGGGAGAGCCGGTGCCCGCGGTGCCGAGAGCGGGCGACGCATGCGACGCACCAGGCGTTGCGGCGCCGGGACGGGCCTCCTGGCCGGGCGGGGTGGGACGGACGCGCCGGCGGAGGAACGGGTGCCCTGCCGTCATCGCGAGCGGCCGATGCCGTGGTCGGCGCGCAGCCCCGTCAGCCCCGTCGTGTACCCCTGGCCGACGGCGCGGAACTTCCACTCCGACCGGTGGCGGTACAGCTCGCCGAGGATGACCGCGTCGATCATGTGGTTGCGTTCGGACGGCAGCGGGAAGACGAGGAGTTCCCGACCGTCCGGTGTGCTCACCCGGACGGACATCGAGCGCACCGAGCCGAGGTCCTTCGGTGACCGCGGGTCCGGGTCGAGGTAGACCGCGAAGACGATCTTGTCGACCGTGTCCGGGACCGAGGCGAAGTCGACGTCGATCTCCTCCTGGTCGGACTCGTCGAGGTACCGCACCGAGGCGTCCGCGTTCTCGAGCTGGTTGAAGAACACCAGGTCGTCGTCCGACAGCACCCGTCCGTCGGGCCCGCACACGATCGCGACCGGGACGAGTTCCGCGGACGGGCCGCGGCTCGCGATCTGGTCCCACGAGACGCCGACGACCACGGCCGTGAGCCCGGGGTTCTCAGCCGTGACGGCGGCGTTCGCTCCCGGGACGAGCCGCCCGCTCACGAGTCCGCTCCACGCAGACGCAGACCCTCGTCACCGTCACCGAGGCGGTCCCGGAGGAACCGGCCGTGCGAGGAGAGTTCGGCGATCGCGCCGCTCCTGATCTGTTCGTGCATGTCCTCCACCGTCTCCGCGACGACGTCGAGTTGGCCGGCGAGGGTCGCCGTGGCGGTGCTGTCCGGGGTGCGGTCCGACGGGGGCAGGGACCGGTACGTGCGGACGGGCGTGGGCAGGTAGTCGTCGACGACGGCCTGGAACAGGTACCGCTGCTCCGTCGACGCGCCCCGGGCGATCACGGTCCCGGCGGCGTCGCGCAGCAGGTCCTCCACGTGGCGCACCCGCGAGGACACGACGGTCGGGAGGTCGGCCCCGGCGGCGCGCACGAAGGCACGGAGGTCGTCGAGGCCGGCAGCCGCGGTCGCGTCGTCGGCGGCCCCACCCGATCCGCGGACGTCGATGCGTGCGGCAGCAGCGGCCGCCGCCGACGCGGGTGTCTCGGCATCGGGTTCGGCGACACGGCGGTCCGGGTCGTCGTCGTCGCGGCCGAACAGTGCGCGGAGACGGTCACGCACGGGAGTCGACCGCGGTCGTCATCGCGTGACCGATCGCTGGTCGTCGTCGCCCTGGCGGGCCCGCTCCAGGTACGGCTTCGCGCGCTGGATGCCCGACTCGAGCGCCGAGACCGTCGACGACATGTTCTGCGCGGCCTGCGAGCGGAACGAGTCGATCGCGTCCATGGTCTGGAACACGTTGTCGAACGCCTTCTGCAGCGTCTCGACGCTCACACCGGAGTTCGTCGCCTGCTCGTGGATCCGCGTGGTCTGGTCACGGAGCATCTCGCTGGTCTGCAGGATCATCGCGTTCGTGGTGTTGTTCACCGCGTCGATCTGGTCGAGCACCATCTTCTGGTTCGCGAGGGCCTGCGCCACGACGACGGCCGTGCGGAGCGCCGCGATGGTCGTGGTGCGGGCGCGCTCGACGCCCTTGATGAGCTCCGTGTTGTTCTTCCGCACGAGGTCCATGGCCAGGTAGCCCTGCACGGACACGGCGAGCTGCGTCAGGATGTCCTGGTGCCGCTGGCGCACGGGGAACAGCACGTCGGACTCGAGCTTCTGCGCCTCGTCGACCCGACCGCCGTTCCGCAGGCTCTCGATCTTCGACACGGTGGCCGCGTCGAGGGCCTTCGCGAACACGGCGTACTCGCTCAGCTGCTGCATGGTCTCCCACAGCTGGACCTTCTCGTCAGCGAGGGTCGCGTTGTCCTTGCGGAGTTCGTCCTGCCCCGCCATGAGCGACTTGATGATCTTGTCGAGCTGGGTCTGCGCCGACTCGTAGCGCTGGAAGTACTTCGCCAGCTTGTTGCCGCCGGGGATCATGCCGAGGATCTTCCGGCCCGTGCTGAGGTCGGCCTGGTTCGGCGTGAGGTCCTCGACGGTGGAGCGCAGGTCACCGAGGGTCGTCGCGACCTTCACCTGGGCGCCGTCGCCGGTGCGCTTGGCGCCCGCCACCGAGGACTGCGAGCGCTCCAGCATGCGGGACGAGAAGCCACCCGACCGGGCGATCTCCGAGCTCGCGATGGCGTTGATGCCGTCGACCTTCTCGGTGAACGCCGGCGACCGCGGGTCGAGGCCCGCGACCTCGTCCACGAACTCACGGGCCTGGGCCGCGATCTGCGCCTGACGACCGGCGTCCACCGGCACCATCCCCGGAGCATCATCCGGCGTGACGACCTCGGCGGCGTCGGCAGCGCGGAGGACGAGTGCGTCCTGGGACGGGTCGGTGGGCTCCGGCGGAGCGAGCGGTCCGGGCATCGGTGGTCTCCTGTGACGTGGTGGGAGGACGGGGTGGTGCGGAGCGGGCGAGTGTGGTGGCCCGGCGGGTCAGCTGAGGTTGACGCCGAAGTCGGTCGCGACGCCGGCGAGCCCGGACTGGTAGCCCTGGCCGACCGCACGGAACTTCCACTCGGCGCCGTTGCGGTAGATCTCCGAGAAGATCATCGCGGTCTCCGGAGCGGCGTCCTCGGACAGGTCGAAGCGCACGATCTCCGTGCCGTCCTGGTCGAGCACCCGTGAGTAGGCGCTGCGCACCTGTCCGAAGTTCTGGCGGCGGGCCTCACCCTGGTCGATCGACACCACGACGACCACGCGGTCGACGTCGGCCGGCAGGCTCTGCAGGTCGATGACGATCTGCTCGTCGTCACCGTCGCCCTGGCCGGTGCGGTTGTCGCCCTTGTGCTCGACGGAACCGTCCGCGCTGCGGGGCTGGTTGTAGAAGATGAAGTCGGCGTCCGAGCGCACCTTGCCGTCGGCGCCGACGAGCAGGGCCGAGGCGTCGAGGTCGAAGGCCTCGCCGGCGGTGGTGCGCGGGTCCCAGCCGAGGCCGACGGTGGCGACGGTGAGTCCCGGGCTCGTCTTCGTGAGGGAGAGGTTGCCGCCCTTGCTGAGGGAGAGTCCGGCCATGATCGGTCCTTTCGGGTTGGAGGGGAGCGTCAGTCGAGCACGACGCCGTAGTCGGTCGCGACGCCGCGGAGTCCGGTGGCGTAGCCCTGGCCGACGGCGCGGAACTTCCACTCGCCGTCGTACCGGTAGATCTCGGCGAAGATCATGCCGGTCTCCGAGGCCGCGTCCTCGGTGAGGTCGAAGCGGACGACCTCGTTGCCGGTCTCGTCGTTCACCACGCGGCAGAACGCACCACGGACCTGCCCGAAGTTCTGGTGCCGGGCGTCGGCCTGGTCGATGGTGACGACGATGACGACGCGCGCGACGTCCGCGGCCACGAGGTCGAGGTCGATGAGGATCTGCTCGTCGTCCCCGTCGCCCTCACCGGTGCGGTTGTCGCCCTGGTGCACCACGGAGCCGTCGACCGACTGCAGCTGGTTGTAGAAGATGAAGTCGTCGTTCGAGCGGACCTTGCCGTTCGCGCCGACGAGCAGGGCGGAAGCGTCGAGGTCGAACTGCTCGCCCGCGGTCGTGCGCGGGTCCCAGCCGAGCCCGATCATCGCCCGGCGCAGGCCCGGGTCGGTCTTGGTCAGCGAGAGGTTGTTGCCCTTCGAGAGCGAGAGGGTCGCCATCGATCGTCCTTCCGTCGGTGCGGTGCTGCGGTGTCCGGGCGGGTCAGAGTGCGGCTGCCGCCGGACCGACGAGGTCCTGCACGGTCCGGCCGTCGGCCCGCTCACCGATCGCGGTGAAGGTCCATCCTGCTCCCGTGCGGGACACCTTCGCCATGACCATCGCGGTGTGCTGCCCGGAGTCGGTGAGCTGGTAGCGGGCGACCTCGGGAGCGCCGGCCGTCGAGTCGTCGACCACCCGGCAGAACGCGTTCTGCACGTTGTCGAACGTCTGCCGGCTGTAGCTGCTGATCACGAACACGATCTGCTGGACGGCACCGTGCACCGCGCTGAGGTCGATCCGGATGACCTCGTCGTCGCCGTCACCGTCGCCGGTCAGGTTGTCGCCGGTGTGCTGCGCGGAGCCGTCCTTGCTCCGGAGCTGGTTGAACCACACGTAGTCCACCGGCTGGCCGTCGGCACCGAAGAAGATCGCAGAGGCGTCGAGGTCGACGTCGGCTGCCTTGCGACCGAACAGGCCGCGCTTGGTCGTGACGGCGTCCCACCCGAGACCGAGCCGGACGCGGGTCAGTGCGCTCCCGTCGTTCTTCGTGAGCGAGAGCGCTTGGCCCTTCTGGAGGCTGAGACCCATGGCGGTGAACCCTTCGTCGTGGTTGCGGTGGAGCGGTCGCCCCTGGTGTCAGGAGGCGACGGTGACGTGCTGGTCGGCGGGCTGGTGCTCGCCGGTCTTGTGCTTGTTGCGGACCACCGAGGAGATGAACGCGGCGATGATGAACACGACGCCGATCAGGCCGGTGACCACCTCGTTCACCTCGGTGGTGATCGTGATGAGCAGGATCGCCGCGAGGGCACCGATCGCCCAGTGCGCACCGTGGTCGAGGTACTCGAACTCGTCCAGCGTGCCCTGTCGGACCAGGAAGACGGTGAGAGACCGGACGAACAGGGCACCGATGAGGCCGAGGCCGAGCGCGATGATGATCGGGTCGGCGGTGATCGCGAAGGCGCCGATGACGCCGTCGAACGAGAACGACGCGTCGATGACCTCGAGGTAGAGGAACAGCAGGAACGCGGCCTTGCCGGCGACTGTGCCGACCTTGCGCTTGCCGCTGATCCGGTTCGCCTCGGCCACCATCTCGCCGGTGTTCTCGAACGAGTTGCCGTCGTCCTCCGGGTCGCCGACGTCGAACAGCCCGCCGAGACCGGTCACGAGGAAGTAGGTGACGAGTCCGGCGATCCCGGAGACGAGGACGATCGACTGGTGGTCGCCGGCGGTGGTGCCCGCGATCGCGAGGACCACGAGGGCCACGACGACGTTGACCATCGGGAGCTTGCCGATGAAGAGCAGCGGCGCCTCGAGCCACTTCAGCCACAGGATCTCGCGCTCCTCGAACATGAAGTCGAGGAAGATCATGAGCAGGAACATGCCACCGAAGGCGGCGATCTGCGGGTGTGCCTCGTGCAGCAGGTACGCGTACGTGCCGGGCTCGTCGATCGGGCCCTTCTCGAGCGCGAGCTGGACGGCCTCGACGGGGTTGAGCGACGCCGTGACCCCGACGATGAGCAGCGGGAAGAGCACGCGCATGCCGAAGACGGCGATGACGATGCCCACGGTGAGGAACATCTTCTGCCAGAACGGGTTCATCCGCTCGAGGATGCGGGCGTTGACGACCGCGTTGTCGAAGCTGAGGCTGATCTCGAGCACGCCGAGGATGGCGGTGATGATGACCGCGCTCCACCCGCCGTACACGAGCGCCACGGCCAGGGCGATCACGGTGATGGCCAGGGACCACCCGAAGGTCTTCAGGAACACGTGCGCGGATCTCCCCGTGGTGTGTGGTGCGTCGTCAGGGGGACGGCACGGTCGAGCACGCCCCGTTCGGAATGCTACATGCCCAGGGCCGAGTGGCGACGGGGCCACCGGCCGTCCGCGGTGAACGTCGGGTCACGCTTCGCCCGCATGTACTCCTGGAACGAGGTCGCCTGCTCCGAGCACCAGGCGACCTGCTTGCGGTGGAGCTCCTCGGCGCTGATCGCGAGGTCGTCGGGGTACTTCGCGGCGATGGCCTGCGCGACCCGTCCGGCGGCGATGGCGTCCGCGCCGGCGTCGTGCGCGTCGTCGAGCCGGACCCCGTAGCACGCCGACGCGGCCTCGAGCGTGCGCTTGCCCTTGCGGTAGGTGTCGAGCGCCTTGTCCATGACGAGCGGGTCGACGACGTTGCCGATCACGGGGGAGGCGATGCCGTGCCGTTTCGCCTCCCGGTCGAGGACGGTGAGGTCGTACGGGGCGTTGTAGATGACCAGGGGGATCCCGCGGGCGAACACGGCCTCGACCGCGGCGACGATCTCGGCGACGACCTCGCCGGCCGGTCGGCCCTCTGCCCGTGCACGTTCGGTCGTGATCCCGTGCACCGCGGACGCCTGCTCCGGGATCGCGACACCGGGGTCGGCGAGCCACGCACCCTCGACGATGGAGCGCCCGGTCATGTCGATCAGCCCGACGTGGGCGGTGACGATGCGGGCGGTCTCGACGTCGATGCCGGTCGTCTCGAGGTCGAAGACGCCCAGCGCGTGCCACCACGGTCGGGTCGTCAGGTCCTGCGGGGGCCGGGTCGACGGGTCGACGGCGGCAGCGGGGGAGGTCACGCGGCCAGGCTAGCCAACCGCACCGACACGGCGGGACCCGCAGGACGGGTCACGGCGCACGCCGGAGGGCTTCCCTAGACTGGCGCGGATGCAACCGCCCGTGCTGTCCCCGTACCAGTCGCTCCTGGCGGCGACCCCCGTCGTGCACCGCGCGGTCCAGGTCGACGGCCGGACCACGCACTACTGGGAGTACGGGCCGGCGGTCGGCGCCGAGGGCCGTGCCCGCAACGCACCTCCGGCGACCGTGCTCGCGGTGCACGGCTTCCGTGGGGACCACCACGGGCTCGAGTCCGTCGCGGCGCACCTCGTGGCCGGGCACCCGTCGGGCGTTCGCGTCATCGTGCCCGACCTGCCCGGCTTCGGCACGTCGGACCCGCACCCGACCGCGGACCTCGACGCGTACGTCGCCTGGCTCGACGGCTTCCACTCCGCGCTCGGACTCGACCGCGACACCGTCGTCCTCGGGCACTCGTTCGGCTCGATCGTCGTCGCCGCGTCGGTGGCCGCCGGGCTCGACACGCGCCTGCTCGTCCTCGTCAACCCCATCGCCGCCCCGGCCCTGCAGGGTCCACGGGCGATCGGTACGGCCGTCGCGATCGCGTACTACCGGCTCGGCGCCCGGCTGCCCCGCGCGCTCGGCCTCGGGCTGCTGCGCAACCGCGGGATCGTCCGCGCGATGAGCATCGCGATGCTGAAGTCCGCCGACCCGACGGTCCGCCGCTGGGTGCACGACCAGCACGACCGGTACTTCTCGGCGTTCGCGAACCGGACCAGCGTCCTCGAGGCGTTCCGGACCTCGGTCACCTCCGACGTCTCGCAGTTCGCCGACCGGATCGCGGTGCCGGTGCTCATGGTCGCCGCCGAGCGTGACGACATCACGGCCGTGCCGGAGCAGCGTGCCCTCGCGTCGCGACTCCGCGACGCCGAGCTCGTCGTCGTGCCGGAGGTCGGTCACCTCGTGCACTACGAGACGCCGGCCGCGGCGGCCGCGGCGGTCCTGCGCCGGATGGCGGACCCCGCCCCGGGCGCTCCCGGCCGACGGAAGCGGGCGAGCACCCCACGCCGGGCGAGCGCCACGCGCCGACCGACCGCGCCGGAGGGACCGAACGCTCCCGAGGGACCGACCGGTGGCGCTGCGGACCGCACTCGCCGGACGGGAGGCGACCCCTCGTGACGCGCCTGCGCATCGGCATCGACTGCCGGTACGTCCGGATCGGTCGACACGACGGGATCAGCCGCTTCACCGCGGGGATCGCCGCGCACCTGCCCGACCGACACGACCACGTCCTGCTCGTGTCCGACGAACGCCAGCTGGCCTCGCTGCCCGGGGGAGTGCCGTGGGAACGCATCCCGGCGCCGACCGACCCCGGCGAGCCCCTCGTCGCGCGGCACGTCAACCGGCTCGGCCTCGACGCGGTCTTCTCGCCGATGCAGACGATGGGCTCACGCGGGCGCCGGTACGCGCTCGTGCTGACCCTGCACGACCTCATCTACTACCGGAACCGGACGCCACCGCGGGAGTTCGCGTGGCCGCTGCGTCTCGGCTGGCGGGCGTTCCACCTGGCGTGGTGGCCGCAGCGCCTCCTGCTGAACGGGGCCGACGGTGTCGTGACCGTCTCCGGGACGACGGCGGGCCTCATCGCCGAGCACCGTCTCACGACCCGCCCGGTCACCGTCGCGTACAACGCGGCCGACCCGGCCGAGCCACGGGCCGCCGACGGTGGACGGACGAAGTCGCTCGTGTACATGGGCTCGTTCATGCCGTACAAGAACGTCGAGACGCTCGCCGCGGCGCTGCCCCTGCTCGGTCCGGACTGGACGCTGCACTGCATGTCCCGTGTCACCGCCGCCGACCGCACGCGGTTGCAGCGGCTCGCGCCCGCCGGCGCGCTCGTGTTCCACGACGGAGCGACCGACGACGAGTACCTCGCCGTCCTCCGCTCCGCCACGGCGCTCGCGACCGCCTCGTTCGACGAGGGGTTCGGCATCCCGCTCGTCGAGGCGATGGGCGTCGGCACACCGGTCGTCGTCAGCGACGTCCCGATCTTCCGCGAGATCGGCGGCGACGCGGCGGAGTACTTCGACCCGTCGTCACCGTCCGCCGTCGCGGCCGCCGTCCGCCGCCTGGAGGCCCGCTGGGACGCGGCGTCGTCGGCCTCCGTCGCGCAGGCTTCCCGGTTCCGGTGGCAGGACTCCGCCGAGCGCGTCACGCAGGCGGTCGAGCGGGCCGTGGCCGACCGGTCGCGGCGTCGGCGGAGCTGAGGGCGCGGCCGGACCGCTAGCGGCACGCCGGACGGCACGGCGGAGCGGACGGGACGGCGGAGGAGACCGGACGGTCCGACCTGTCAGGGATGACGGGTGCGGACCTGGACGCCCGGGAACACGTCGTCCCCGACCGCCTCGGCAGCGGCGGCGACCGCCGCGAAGCCCACGCCCTGGCCGTGCGTGGTGACGACCACGTCCTGTGCGGCGGGTGCGTCCGACCGACCGTCGGTCGCGTCGGCGAAGACGCAGGTCACCGTGAGCACGCCGCCGATCGCCGCGAGGCCGTCGGCGAGCTCGAGTCGCCGTTGGCTCGTCTCGGGGGAGTCCGAGACCCCGACCCGCACGGCACCGAGGTCGAGCGTCGCCCAGATGCGGACGCCCGAGCCGGAGGAGTCGGCGGACGCGGTGCTCAGGGCGGTCACGAGCGCCCGTCGGTCGGTGGCGGGGAGGTCGGGCTCGGCGTGCACCGCCGCGGTGACGTCGTAGCCCGCGAACGAGGTCTTCTCCGTCCGGGGCGCGTCCACGGCGGCGACGCCCGGCAGCGCGGCGGCAGCGGTCACGAAGCGGCGCCCGTCCGCGTCGGGCTGCGGGAACACGCCGCCGACCCCACGCTGGACCTGGCCGAGGATGACCCCGAGCACCAGGACGAGGACCGCGGCCACCACGACCACGCCGACGACGACCAGGGTCCCGGCCCGGAGCCGTTCGCCGCCCGTGCGGGTCCGGACGGAGGCCGTGTCCGGCCCGAACGTGGCATCGAGGTCGTCGTCGTCGCCCCACGGATCGCGACGGAGGGCGTCGCCCTCCCGGGAGCGGTCGCCGGCATGCCGTCCACCTGCGTTCACTGCCTCACCTCGCAGCGGCGTCCCGGTCGTCGGGCCGCCGTGCACCGGAGGCTAGTCCGACGCTGCCCGGCACGCTCCCCGGATGGGCGGCGTCAGCCTCGGCGCTCGAGCGGGTTCTGGTACTCGAACGCGTACCGGCCCGGGGCGTCCGACAGGTCGTCGATGGGGTCGTCGGAGCGGACCAGTTCGGCACGGAAGCGCTCGGGGTCCCACCGGAAGGTGTGCACCGACCCGTTGCGGATCGGGACCGTCGACCGCTCGACCGTCCCGGGTGCGGCGGCGTCGACGACGGTCCGGATCACCGCGCCGTGGGTCGCGACGACGACCGCGCCGCCGTCGTAGCGCACGGCGATCTCGGCGAGCGTCTCGGTCACCCGGTCGAGGAGCGCCGCGCGGGACTCGCGCCCGGGGACGGCGTCGTGCGGCCAGCGCTCCGCGATCTCGACGTGGGTCAGACCCTCCGCCTCGCCGTAGGAGCGTTCCCGGAGACCGTCGTACGCCGCCGGGGCGGCCAACCCGAGGTGGTCGGCGATGATCGTCCCGGTCTCGAGGGCCCGGGACAGGGGCGACGAGACGACGGCGTCGAACGACCGGCGTGCCAGGAGCGCGGCGGTCTCGGCCGCCTGCCGTCGCCCGGTGTCGTTGAGGGGCACGTCCGTCGACCCCTGGATGCGCCGTTGCCGGTTCCAGTCGGTCTCGCCGTGTCGGACCAGGCAGAGGAGGGTCGTCACCCGTCGATCATCGCAGACGCGGTGAGCCGGGCCGCGAGCTCGACGAGGGTCTCGGTCGTCCCGGCGTCGAGCTTCACCGCGGCACGACGGTCGCTCCGCGTGGCGCCCCGGTTGACGATGACGACCGGTCGCCTGCGCCGCGTCGCGTGGTCCAGGAGCCGGACGCCGGAGTTCACGGTGAGCGACGACCCGACGACGAGGAGCGCGTCCGCCTCGGCGACGATGGACACGGCCTCGCGGAACTTCTCGGCGGGCACGAACTCGCCGAAGAACACCACGTCGGGCTTCAGCACGCCGCCGCACACCGTGCAGTCCGGCACGCGGAACCGCTCGACGTCGGTGATCTCGACGTCCCCGTCCGGCTGCAGCTGCACCGTCCCGGGCTCGTCGATCCAGGGGTTGTCACGGTCGAGCACCGCGGCGAGGTCGGCGCGGGAGAAGACCTGCCCGCACGTCAGGCACACCGCCCGGTCCATCGAGCCGTGCACCTCGACCACCCGACGCGATCCGGCGCGCAGGTGCAGCCCGTCGACGTTCTGGGTGACGATGCCGCTCACCACGCCGGCCTGTTCGAGCTCCGCGAGCGCGCGGTGCCCGTCGTTCGGGCGTGCCGCGGCGAAGGTCCGCCAGCCGAGGTGCGACCCGGCCCAGTAGCGCTGCCGCTTGGCGGGGTCGGCGAGGAACTCCTGGAAGGTCATCGGCTTGCGGACCACCCGGCCTGCTCCGCGGTAGTCCGGGATCCCGGAGTCGGTGCTGACACCCGCGCCGGTGAGCACGGCGATGCGCTTGCCCTGCAGGACCGCGACCGCCTGCTCGAACGCGGCAGCGGTCGCACCGGTCGTCGCGGTGTCGTCCGTCGCGCTGTCGTCCGTCGCGGTGTCGTCCCCCGCGGTGTCGTCCGCAGTGCCGTCGCTCGTCGCCATCGTGTCCACGGTACCCTCAACCGCCGAGCGTCCCCGGGCCTTCCCCGTGCGGGCGCCGCCCCGGACCGGGACCCGCGCCGCCGCGCCCGAGCCGGACCACCACCGCCCTCCCGACCGGAACGAGCACCGTGCACCCCGTCCGCATCGACTCCCTCGACGACCCGCGCCTCGACGACTTCGCGCGCCTGACCGACGTCGCGCTCCGACGGGTCACCGAGCCCGAGGGTGGCCTGTACATCGCCGAGTCGAACACCGTCATCGAGCGCGCGGTCCGGGCCGGTCACGTCCCGCGGAGCGTGCTCGTACAGGAGAAGTGGCTCGACAGCGTCCTGCCCCTGGTCGACGGGCACGACGGCCCGGTGTTCGTCGGGTCGGACGCCCTCCTCGAGGAGCTGACCGGCTTCCGGATGCACCGCGGGGCGATCGCCGCGATGCACCGCCCTTCGCTGCCGTCCGTGGCCGACGTCGTCCGCGACGCACGCCTCGTGGTGGTCCTCGAGGACGTCGTCGACCACACGAACGTCGGCGCGGTGTTCCGCAGCGTCGCCGGGCTCGGTGCCGACGCGGTGCTCGTCAGCCCGCGGTGCGCCGACCCCCTGTACCGGCGGAGCGTCCGGGTGAGCATGGGCACCGTGCTGCAGGTGCCGTGGACACGCATCGGGGAGTGGCCGGCGGCGGGCGAGGACCTCCGCGCCCAGGGTTTCCACGTGGCCGCGATGGCGCTCACCGACCACTCCGTCGACCTGGAGGCCTTCGTCGCGGACGTCCCCGAGCGCGTCGCGCTCGTGATGGGCACGGAGGGCCAGGGCCTGACGCCCGCGGCGGTCGCCGCCGCGGACACCACCGTGCGGATCCCGATGCACCACGGGGTGGACTCGTTGAACGTGGCCGCGGCGAGCGCCGTCGGTCTCTGGGCGGTCGCGCACGCGCAGCGCTCGCGCTGACCGGTGCGGTCCGTCGGCCGACCCGACAGGCGACCGGAGGGCCCGAGGCGCCACGCGCCGACGGCGGCGGGTCCCAGGGACGCGCCCCGGGCCTCCAGTACGATCCGGTCTCGTGCCGAACGTCGTCCGCCGCCCCCGCTCCGCGCTCCGGAGGCCCGTGACGCTCGGCGTGGTCGCCGTCCTCCTGCTGGCCGCCGCGTTCCTGGCCGCGGCCGCCCTCGTGCCGTTCGCCCCGGCCACGGCGAGCACCGCGACCTACGAGGCACCCAGGGTGCGCGCGCCGGAGCTCCGGTTCCCGGACTACGGTGCCACCGCTGTCGAGGCCGAGGGGTTCCCGGAGAGCCTCACGACCAGCGGGGACCGGCACCAGCGGTCGATCGCGAGCATCTCGAAGATCGTGACGGCGCTCGTCGTGCTCGAGCAGAAGCCCCTCCCGGTCGGGAAGCAGGGGCCGTCGGTCCGGTTCACGCCGGCGATGGAGGCGTTGTACGCGGAGTACGCGGCGCTGAACGGTGAGGTCGCCCCGCTGCCGGCCGACGGGCGGATGTCCGAGTACCGGGTGCTGCAGGTGGCGCTCATGGAGTCGGCGAACAACTACGCGGGGTCACTCGCCCTCTGGGCGTTCGGGTCGATGGACGCCTACCGCGCCGCAGCCGCGACGTGGCTCGACGACCACGGGCTGGACGACACCACGATCGTCGAACCGACCGGCCTCGACCCACGGAACCGGTCGACGGCGACCGACCTGGTGGACCTCGGGCAGCTCGCGCTCGCGGAGCCGGTGGTCAAGGAGGTCGTCGGCACGGCGTCGGTGACGGTCCCGGGCGTCGGCGAGATCGAGAACTCGAACAAGCTGCTCGGCATGGACGGTGTCGAGGGGATCAAGACCGGCACCCTCGACGAAGCGGGTGCGTGCCTGCTCTTCGCCGCCACTTACGAGCGTGGCGGCCGACCGGTGACCGTCGTCGGCGCCATGCTCGGCGGGGTCGACCACGACGCGCTCGACGCTGACGTCCGTCGGCTGCTGCACTCGGTCGCGGACGACTTCCACGTGGTGACCCTGACGAACGAGGGACAGACGTTCGGCACGTACACGGCACCGTGGCAGGACGAGGTCGACGCGACCGCGAGCCGGGCGGCGTCCGTCCTGGTGTGGGGGAGCACGACCGTCTCGGCGGAGACGACGCTCGAGCCGGTGACGCTCGGTGCGGCGGGCGAGCGCGTCGGCCGCGTGCGGTTCACCGTCGAGCACCACGACCCGGTCACGGTGCCGCTCGAGCTCGACGGGTCGATCGATGACCCCGGCGTCTGGTGGCGGTGGACGAACCCGTTCCGCGGCGTGGAGCTCGACCCGGGCGCCCTGGTCGGCTAGCGAGCGGCGCTCGCTCCGGGTCCCGCCCTCGGCCGTGCTCAGTCGCGCCGGGTCACCGGCTGCAGGGTGGTCCGCTTCGCCGTGACGCCGTCACCGGAGGACGTCCCGCGCACGCGTCGCACGACCCAGGGCACGAGGTACTCCTTCGCCCAACCCAGGTCTTCGACCCGCGCCTCCCGCCACGGTCGGGCGGCGAGCGGCTCCGGCACCGACGGTCCGAGTGCGTGCGGGACACCGAGCGTGTCGAGCACGGCGGCCGCGACGGTCGCGTGCCCGAGCGGCGAGTGGTGCAGCCGGTCCGGCGCCCACATCCGCGGGTCCCGGAGGACCCGGAGCGCCCAGAGGTTCGTCACGAGTGCGCCGTGCTTGAGTGCGATGGCGTGCAGGTGCTCGTTGTAGACCGCGGTCTTCCCGCGGACCATGCCGAGCACCGGCGTGGTCCCGACGTCCGGTCCGGTGAAGAGCACCACGGTCGCACCGTCCCGGCGGAGCTGCTCCACCATCCCGTCGTACCGTTCGGCGAGCTCGTCCGGGTCGGAACCGGGACGGATGACGTCGTTCCCGCCCGCGGACACCGTGACGAGGTCCGGTCCGAGGGCGAGGGCCGCCTCCACCTGCTCGTCGACGATCTGTCGGAGCAGGCGCCCCCGCACCGCGAGGTTGGCGTACGCGAAGTCCTCGTCCGTGCCGTCCGCGAGCGCGTCCGCCACGCGGTCGGCCCACCCGCGGTGCCCGCCGACGGACGTCGGGTCCGGGTCGCCGATGCCCTCGGTGAAGGAGTCACCGATCGCGACGAACCTGGTCCAGGGATGACGGTCTGACACGCCTGGCGACCGTACTCTCGTCCCATGACCTCGTCCACCCCGCTCGAGCAGCGTCCCTGGTCCGTGCCGGACGAGCTCCTCGCCCGCATCGCCGACCGTGCTCCCCGGTACGACGCGGACAACGCGTTCTGCGTCGAGGACCTCGACGAACTCCGACGGGCCGGCTACCTGCGGATCGGCGTGCCCGTCCGGGACGGAGGCTCGGGGCTGGGTCTCCGGGCGACCGCAGCGGTCCAGCGGACGCTCGCCGAGGCGGCACCGGCGACGGCCCTCGGGCTCGGGATGCACCAGGTGTGGGTGCAGGCCGCCCGCGCCGTGTCCGCCAGGGGCGGGTCGTTCCTCGACACCGTCACCGACGCCGCTGCAGCGGACCGACTCCTCGCGTTCGGCGTGAGCGAGCCCGGCAACGACGCGGTCCTGTTCGACTCGCGCACCGTGGCCGAGCCGGACGGCGCCGGCGGCTACCGCTTCACCGGCACGAAGGTCTCGACGTCCCTGGCGCCCGCGTGGGACGTGCTGAGCGTGTTCGGCAAGGACACGTCCGGCCCGGAGCCCCGGCTCGTGCACGGCTTCGCGCTGCGCGGCGACGGTGGCGTGCGGCACCTCGACGACTGGGACACCCTCGGCATGCGGGCCACGCAGAGCCGGACGACCCTGCTCGGGGGGCTGCACGTCCCCGCCGACCGGATCGTGCGCGTCCTACCCGTCGGACCCGTGGCCGATCCGCTGGTCTTCGGTGTCTTCGCCGCGTTCGAGCTGCTCGTCGCGTCCGTATACGTCGGCATCGCCTCGCGTGCGGTGACGCTCGCGGTCGAGCGGGTGGCCGCCCGCACCGCGGCGGACGGGACGGCCCGCTCTGCCGACCCGGACGTCCGTCGTGCCGTGGCCGCGATGCGGAGCGCGACCGACGCCGTGCACCTGCAGGTCGACGCACTGGCGCGCGACGTCGACGACCTGGTGGACTCCGACCGCTGGTTCCCGCTGCTCGTCGGGACGAAGGCCCGTGCCGTGGACACCGCGCAGCACGTGGTGGACGAGGCGATGCGCGTCGTCGGCGGGTCGGCCTTCCGGTCGACCGACGAACTCGCCCGCCTGGCCCGGGACGTCCGCGCCGGCCAGTACCACCCGTCGACACGGGACTCGGCGATGCGGACGATCGCGGCGGCCGAACTCGGTCCGCTGCCGCGGTGAACCGGCAGCTGCGGTGTCGGCGGTCCGTGCGACCATGACCCGGTGAGCAAGCAGGACGGACGCAACCGGATCGTCTCCGACACGCCCGTCGACGACCGCTCGGCGACGGTCCTGCACGTCGACATGGACGCCTTCTTCGCCTCCGTCGAACTGCTCGACCGCCCGGACCTCGTCGGCCTGCCGGTGATCGTCGGGCACGACTCCGACCGCTCCGTCGTCACGGCCGCCACCTACGAGGCCCGCCGGTACGGCATCAACTCGGCGATGCCGATGGCGGTCGCGAAACGGCGGTGTCCCGCCGCCGTCATCGTCGAGCCGCACTTCGAGAAGTACAGCGCCCGCTCCGCGCAGGTCATGCGGATCTTCGACCGCTTCACCCCGCGGGTCGAGCGGCTCGGCATCGACGAGGCGTTCCTGGACGTCGCCGGGGCCCTCCGCCTGTACGGCACGCCGTGGCAGATCGGCGCCGAGATCCGCCGCACCGTGTTCGCCGAGACGGGCCTGCACTGCTCGGTGGGTGCCGCGTCGACGAAGTTCGTCGCGAAGCTCGCCTCGAGCCGCGCCAAGCCGGACGGCCTGCTCGTCGTCCCGCACGCCGACACCGTCGCCTTCCTGCACCCGCAGCCGGTCTCGGCCCTGTGGGGCGTCGGGGGCAAGACGCAGGAGACGCTCGAGCGTCGGGGGATCCACACCGTGCGGGACCTCGCGACGACCCCGCTGCCGTCCCTGGTGTCGCTGCTCGGTCCGGCCGGTGGACAGCGGTTGCACGACCTGGCGTGGGGCCGGGACCCGCGCACGGTGGAGGCCGGGGTCGGTGAGAAGTCGATCGGGCACGAGGTCACGTTCGGCCGTGACCTCACCGAGCGGGACGACGTGGCGCGGGAACTCCTCCGACTCGCCGAGAAGGTCGCGGTCCGGCTCCGACGCGCCGAGGTCCAGGCCCGGACCGTCGCGCTCAAGGTGCGGTACACCGACTTCACGACGCTCACCCGCTCCCGCACCCTCGCCGAGCCGAGCGACGTCGCCAAGCGGATCCACCGGGAGGCCGTCGAGCTGTACGACGTCCTGCACCGTCCGGGCAACCGGATCCGGCTCATCGGCGTCCGCGGCGAGAACCTCGTGCCGGCGGCCGCGAGCAACGCGCTGTGGGACGACGACGCGCCGTGGCGTGAGACCGAGACGACCGTCGACGCGGTCACCGCGCGCTTCGGTGCCGGTGTCCTGCGTCCCGCGTCCCTCGTGCGCGGGTCCGGCGGCGGTCCCGGCCCGAGCACGCCGCGGGCGCCGCACGCCCGGCAGGACTGACACGTGTCGGGCGACCGCGTGCCGGTACACTCGGGTGGAGTGAGCGCAGCGGAGAACATCGAGCACCAGGAACCCGCCGAACTCCCGATCGACGGGCTGTCCGACGACCACCGCCCCACCGGACCGGCGGCGATCGCCGAGGTCGCGGGCAACGCGGCGGCCGAGCACCTGTCGCCCGCCTTCCCCGAACGTGCCGCATGGGGCACCGCCTCGAAGCTCCGCGCCTGGCAGGTCGAAGCGCTCACGAAGTACTTCGAGAAGGAACCGCGCGACTTCCTCGCCGCGGCGACCCCCGGCGCCGGCAAGACCACCTTCGCGCTGCGCCTGGCGACCGAGCTCCTCGCCCGCGGCACCGTCGACCGCCTGGTCGTCGTCGCGCCCACCGAGCACCTGAAGCGGCAGTGGGCCGACGCCGCCGACCGCGTGAACATCCGGCTCGACCCGATGTTCAAGAACGGCGACGGCATGTTCGGCCGGCACTACCAGGGCGTCGCGATCACCTACGCGCAGGTCGGCATGAACCCCGAGGTGCACGAGCGGATCACCGCGGGCGGCAAGACCCTCGTGATCCTCGACGAGGTGCACCACGGCGGCGACGCGCTGACGTGGGGCGACGGCATCCGGCAGGCGTTCACGAAGGCCACGCGCCGACTGTCGCTGTCCGGCACGCCGTTCCGGTCGGACACGGCGCCGATCCCGTTCGTCCAGTACGCCCCGGACGAGCAGGGGGTCCGCACCTCGATCTCGGACTACAACTACGGCTACGGCCGGGCACTCAAGGACGGCGTCGTCCGCCCGGTGCTGTTCATGGCCTACGCCGGGCAGATGCGCTGGAAGACCCGGATGGGCGACGAGATGGCCGCCTCGCTCGGCGACCCCGTCACGAAGGACATCACCGCGCAGGCCTGGCGCACCGCGCTGTCGCCGGAGGGCGAGTGGATGCCCGCCGTGCTCTCGGCGGCGGACAAGCGCCTCACCGAGGTGCGCCGTGGCGTGCCGGACGCAGGCGGGCTGGTGATCGCGACCGACACCACGACCGCCCGGGCGTACGCGCGGATCCTGCAGCGCATCACGGGGGAGCGGCCGACCGTGGTCCTGTCCGACGAGGCCGCCGGGTCGAGCCGGATCCAGTCCTTCGCCGAGGACACCTCGCGGTGGATGGTCGCCGTCCGGATGGTGTCCGAGGGCGTCGACGTGCCGCGGCTCTGCGTCGGCGTCTACGCCACGAGCGCGAGCACGCCGCTGTTCTTCGCCCAGGTCATCGGCCGCTTCGTGCGCGCCCGACGCCGCGGCGAGACCGCGTCGGTCTTCCTGCCGAGCGTGCCCGGGCTGATGGCGCTGGCCGCCAGCCTCGAGCTGGAGCGCGACCACGCCCTCGACCGCCCGAAGGACGCCGAGGACGGCATGTACAACCCCGAGGACGCCATGGTGGCGGAGGCGAACAAGGAGGACCGGGCCTCCGAGAGCCTGCTCGACGTGCAGCCGTTCGAGGCGCTCGACTCGCAGGCGTCGTTCGACCGGGTCCTCTATGACGGCGGCGAGTTCGGCACCGGCGGCGAGGTCGGGTCGCTCGAGGAACTCGACTTCATCGGCATCCCCGGGCTGCTCGAGCCCGACCAGGTGCGGGACCTCCTCCGCGCCCGGCAGGCGACCCAGGCCAAGCGCTCGAAGGGCCGCGTCCCGAAGGACGGGACGCCCAAGGCGCCCGAGCCGGTGGACCGGCCGATGTACATGACGATCAAGGAGCAGCGGTCGGAACTGCAGCGCCTCGTCTCGATCTGGTCCCGGCACGCGAACGAACCGCACGGGTCGATCCACGCCGAGCTCCGTCGGATCAGCGGTGGTCCGCCCGTCGCGCAGGCGAGCATCGAGCAGATCCAGAAGCGCATCGACATCCTCCGCTCCCGCATCGGCGGCCGACGGTGACCCGCGCGTGATCGAGCCGGTCGACGACGACCGCACCTGGTACGTCAAGCGCGACGCGGACTCCTCACCCGAGGCGATCATCGACCGCTTCGGGGGCGGCTACCGGCTCCGGCGGTTCTCCCTGCACGAGTCCCGTCGCACGCAGCACGGCGTGTACACCGGCCGCGAGGTCGCCGAGACGGCGTGGTGGCGCCTCCGCGACGGCCGCAGCTGACCCGTGGACGATCCAGATCGGGACCGGATCGGCCGCACAGGTGCGGCGCTGATGACGGGGAGGGGCCGGATCGGGTAGACCGGAGGAATGGCAGACTCCATCCCCCACGTCCTCGTCCTCGGCGGCGGCTCGGCCGGCTACACCGCGGTCAAGCAGCTCCAGAAGCACGCCGCCTCGGTGCCCATGCGCATCACCCTCGTGGACCAGAACACGTACTACACGTACCTGCCGTTCCTGCCCGAGGTCGCCGGCGGTCACATCGCCCCGAAGGACGTCACCGTCGAACTCCGACGTGCGCTCCGCAAGACCCGGGTCATCCAGGGCAAGGTCACCGGGATCTCCTCGGCCGACAAGACGGTCTCCGTCGCGACGGCCGGTGGTGACGACCGGTCCTTCGAGTACGACCACCTCGTGGTGGCACTCGGCTCGGTCACCCGTACCTTCCCGACGCCCGGCCTCGACGAGGTCGGCGTCGGCTTCAAGACGGTCGAGGAGGCCGCGTACGTCCGCGCCAAGCTCCTCGACAACATCGCGAAGGCCGCCGCCACGCGCGACGAGGACGAGCGTCGTCGCCTGCTCACGAGCATCTTCATCGGCGGCGGCTACACCGGCGTCGAGGCGATCGGTGAGCTGTTCGACGTCTCCCAGGCCGCGATCGCCACGTACCCGTCGCTCGCCGGCGAACAGCCGCGCTGGGTGCTCATCGACGCCCTCGACCGGGTCGCCCCCGAGGTCGGCCCCGAGCTGTCGAAGTGGACCCTCGAGTCCCTCCGTGCCCGCGGCATCGACGTCCGCCTCAAGACCACCATGCCGAGCTGCGAGGGCGGGATCGTCAAGCTCTCCGACGGTGACGAGTTCGCCACCGGCCTGCTCGTCTGGACGGCCGGCGTCAAGCCGAACCCGCTCCTCGACGCCACCGACCTGCCGCGCGGGCCGAAGGGGCACCTCGCCGCCAACGCGAAGCTCCAGGTCGAGTCCGAGGACACGCACGAGGTCGTCCCGGGCGTCTGGGGCCTCGGCGACGTCGCCCAGGTCCCGGACCTGACGGCCGAGAAGCAGCCGGCGTACTACCCGCCGAACGCCCAGAACGCCGTCCGGCAGGCCGTCGTCGTAGCGGACAACATCGTCGCCTCGATCACGGGCAAGCCCCTCGTGGAGTACCGCCACCCGTCCATCGGCACGGTCGCCTCGTACGGTGTCGCCAAGGGCGCGGCGAACATCAAGGGCATCAAGATGACGAACCTGCTGGCGTGGATGGCGCACCGCTCGTACCACGTGTACGCGATGCCGACGTTGAACCGCAAGGCGCGCATCGTCATCGGCTGGGTGACCGGTGCGGTCTCCGGCCGCGACGCGACCTCCCTCATCAAGGAGACCGACCCGCGGCAGAACTTCGTGGACGCCGCGAAGAGCTAGCACGCGACTGCCTGCAGACGGGAGGCCCGGTACCAGCTGGTACCGGGCCTCCCGTCCGTCCGCGTGGCGGCTGTGCGTCGAACGCGAGCCTGGGCCGCCTCCCATCCGCCGTCCGTCAGCGTGGACGGTACGAGCGAGAGGAGCGCCATGCGCGCCATGACCTACCGCGGCCCCTACCGGGTCCGCGTCGAGGACAAGCCCGACCCCCGGATCGAGCACCCGAACGACGCGGTCATCCGTGTCGAACGCGCCGCGATCTGCGGGTCGGACCTGCACCTGTACCACGGCATGATGCCGGACACCCGCGTCGGCCACACCTTCGGTCACGAGTTCATCGGCGTCGTCGAGGAGGTCGGGTCGTCCGTCGAGACGCTCAGCGTCGGCGACCGGGTGATGGTCCCGTTCCACATCTCCTGCGGCACCTGCTGGTTCTGCGCCCGCGGCCTGTTCACGAACTGCCACAACGTCAACCCGAACGCGACCGCGGTCGGCGGCATCTTCGGGTACTCGCACACCACCGGCGGCTACGACGGCGGGCAGGCGGAGCGCGTCCGCGTCCCGTTCGCCGACGTCGGCCCGCAGGTCATCCCGGACTGGCTCGACGCCGAGGACGCCCTGATGATGACGGATGCACTCGGCACCGGGTACTTCGGTGCCCAGCTCGCGTCGATCCGCGAAGGCGACACCGTCGTGGTGCTCGGCGCCGGCCCGGTCGGCCTGTACGCGGCGAAGTCCGCGTGGTTCATGGGCGCCGGCCGTGTGATCGTCGTCGACCAGCTCGAGTACCGGTTGGCGAAGGCGCGCGAGTTCGCCCAGGCCGAGACGATCAACTTCGCCGAGGTGGACGACATCGTCGTCGAGATGAAGAAGCAGACCGACTTCCTGGGTGCCGACAGCGTCATCGACGCGGTCGGGGCCGAGGCCGACGGCAACTACCTGCAGCACGTGACGAGCTCGAAGCTCAAGCTGCAGGGCGGCTCGCCGATCGCGCTCAACTGGGCCATCGACGGTGTCCGCAAGGGCGGCACGGTGTCGGTGATGGGCGCCTACGGCCCGATCCCGAGCGCCGTCAAGTTCGGCGATGCGCTCAACAAGGGCGTCACCATCCACATGAACCAGGCACCGGTGAAGCGCCAGTGGCCGCGGCTCCTCGAGCACATCCAGGCCGGGCACCTCAAGCCGAGCGACGTCATCACGCACCGGATCCCGCTCGAGCACATCGACGAGGCGTACCACCTGTTCTCGGCGAAGCTCGACGGCTGCATCAAGCCGGTGATCGTGCCGTGAGCGAGAACGGAGACCAGAGCATGCGCACCACACCGGACGGACACGGCGCCGACGACCACATCGCGTACGTGGCGGACAAGCCGCGCGACCTGCCGTCCGCGGACGAACTCCGCGCGCGGATCCCCGGATGGGGGAGCGACCTGGACCTCGCCGACCGGCCGAGCGTCCCGAAGCTGTCCCGCGAGGCCGGCTCGGCGACGAACGCGCACTGGGACCGACCGGAGCAGCAGCCCGGTGGGGAGGGCCGCGAGCGGTCGATCGAGCACGCGCACGTCACGCCGGTGTTCGGCACCGCGCAGCCCCTGTCCGGCATCGCCGGCGTCGTGAAGCGGTACGCCTACCGCCGCTTCAGCGAGGGCCGCCTGGCGCACTGGATGCTCCTCGTCGTGGGCGACCGCCTCGACGTCGCCACCCACCGCGTCACCGACGCGCTCCGCGGTCGCCCGGACCGGTTGGTCGAGGAGACCGGCATCGCCGCCGAGCGTGCGGACGACCCGGTCGGCGCCCGCCTCGGGTCGACGCGACGGGACTGGCGGCACGGTGTGCTCGACCCCGTCGTCGCGACGTGGCCGTACCTGCTCATCGGCGGCGTGGCCGTCTGGGTGGTGCGGCGCGCCCGGCGCTGACCGAGAACCGCACCGCGCTCTGGGCGCGGAAAAACGAACGGCCCTCCCGGAGGAGGGCCGTTCGCCGCTTGTCTCAACACAAGTGTCCGAGCACGTGGTCCGGAGACCAGGTACTGCGTGTCCGAGGGGGGACTTGAACCCCCACGCCCTAATACGGGCACTAGCACCTCAAGCTAGCGCGTCTACCAATTCCGCCACCCGGACTGGGTGTGGTGCTCTAGCACCGGGCTGTCCGACCGGATTTCCCCGGCCTTCCTGCCGAGAGAAGACACTAGCACGGCTGTGAACGCACGCTGAACACGGGTGCGCATCCCGGGCGCGGCGCGACCGGATCGCGGTGCTCGGTGGTGTCGCCGGTAGCGTTGTCGCATGACGTCCGAGCTGGAACGCACCGCGGCGATCGCGCGGGACCTCATCCGGATCGACACCACGAACTGGGGTGAGGGGAAGTCCCGGGGTGAGACCGAGGCAGCGCACTACGTCGAGGCAGCGCTGCAGGACCTGGGCCTGACCCCGCAGCTGTTCGAGTCCGAGCCGGACCGGGTCAGCGTCGTCGCCCGCGTCCCCGGCCGGGACCGCAGCAAGCCGGGCCTCGTCGTGCACGGGCACCTCGACGTCGTACCGGCCGACCCGGCGAACTGGTCCGTCGACCCGTTCGGCGGCGAGGTGCGCGACGGGTCGCTCTGGGGTCGTGGCGCCGTGGACATGAAGAACATGGACGCGATGATGCTCACGGCGTTGGCCGACGTGGTCGAACGCCAGGGCGCTCCCGAGCGCGACCTCGTCATCGCGTACTTCGCGGACGAGGAGGCCGGGGGCATCCTCGGCGCCCACCACGTCGTGGACACGCATCCCGAGGTCTTCGCCGGGGCGACCGCTGCCATCAGCGAGGTCGGCGGCTACTCGATCACGCTCGGCGACCGTCGCGCCTACCTGCTCCAGACCGGTGAGAAGGCGCTCATGTGGGTGAAGCTGACCGCCCACGGGACCGCGGCGCACGGCTCGCACGTCATCCGCGACAACGCCGTCACGAAGCTCGCCGCCGCCGTCGGCCGGATCGGCGGCGAGGAGTGGCCGGTCCGGCTCTCGGACACGACCGAGGCGATGGTCGCCGAGGTCGCCCGCTTCCTCGGCGTCGACCCGGTCGCCACCGGTCCGGACGAGGTCGCCCTGGCCACCGGCTCCGCGGCGCGGTTCATCCACGCGGCGTTGCACACCACCACGAACCCGACCGTCCTGAGCGCCGGGTACAAGCACAACGTGATCCCGGACGAGGCCACCGCGCTCGTCGACATCCGCTGCCTGCCCGGTGACGAGGAGACCGTCCTGGCCCGCGTGCGGGAACTCGCCGGCGAGGACGTCGAGGTCACCATGACGCACCAGGACGTCGGCCTCGAGCAGGACTTCGGCGGTCCGCTCGTCGACGCCGTCCGGGACGTCCTCGAGCGGCACGACCCGGGCGCCCCGGTCCTGCCGTACCTGCTCTCCGGCGGCACCGACAACAAGGCGCTGTCCCGTCTCGGCATCGCCGGGTACGGCTTCGTGCCACTGCAGCTGCCCGCCGGGGTGGACTTCCCCGCGATGTTCCACGGCGTCGACGAGCGGGTCCCGCTCGAGTCGCTGGCGTTCGGCCGCCGCGTCCTCGGAGACCTCTTCGCGACCTACTGATACCGTGCATGGTCGTCGTCGGGAACGGCGACCGAGTCCAGCACCGGCGAAAGGCCGCACACGTGCACATCTTCGAGGCGATCTTCCTCGGCTTCGTCCAGGGTCTGACCGAGTTCCTGCCGGTCTCCTCCAGCGCGCACCTGCGCATCGTCGGGCTGTTCCTGCCGGATGCGGAGGACCCCGGTGCGGCCTTCACCGCGGTGACGCAGCTCGGCACCGAGACCGCCGTGCTCATCTACTTCTGGAAGGACATCACCCGGATCATCGGGCGGTGGTTCGGCGCGCTCGGTGGCAAGGTCCCGCGGAACGACCCGGACGTCCGCCTCGGGTGGCTCGTCATCCTCGGCACGATCCCGATCGGCGTGGTCGGCCTGCTGCTCCAGGACAGCATCGAGACCACGTTCCGGTCGCTCTGGATCGTGGCGATCGTGCTCATCGTCTTCGGCGTCGTCCTGGGCGTGCTCGACCGGGTCGGACGGAAGGTCCGGCGGATCGAGCACATGACCTTCAAGGGCGGCATCCTCATCGGGCTCGCGCAGGTCCTCGCGCTCGTCCCGGGCGTCTCCCGGTCCGGCGCGACGGTCTCGATGGGGCTCGCCCTCGGGTACACCCGTCCGGCGGCCGCGCGGTTCGCCTTCCTCCTCGCGATCCCCGCGGTGTTCCTGTCCGGGCTGTACGAGGCCGCGACGAGCCTCGGCGACACCGGAGCGCCGTTCGGTGTGGCGGACACCCTGATCGCGACCGTCGTGGCCTTCGTCGTCGGGTTCGTCGTCATCGCCGCGTTCATGAACTACATCAGCAAGCGGAGCTTCATGCCGTTCGTGGTCTACCGCATCCTCCTCGGTGTCGTCCTCATCGTGCTGCTCTCCCTCGGGGTGGTCGAGCCGTGAGGGCCTGGCAGGCACCGAGCGTCCCCGAGGTCCCGGGGGCCGGCCCCCGTCCGCTCGTCCACGACACCGCGACCGGCAAGCCCGTCGACCCGACGCGTGGTAACGACGACGCGTCGCTCTACGTCTGCGGGATCACCCCGTACGACGCCACACACCTCGGGCACGCCGCGACGTACCTGGCCTTCGATACGCTCGGCCGGGCGTGGCGGGACGCCGGGTTGCCGGTGCGGTACGCGCAGAACACGACCGACGTCGACGACCCGCTCCTCGAGCGGGCGACGCGTGACGGCGTGGACTGGCGGGAGCTCGCCGCCTCGCAGATCGACCTGTTCCGCCGCGACATGGAGGCCCTGCGCGTCCTGCCGCCGGACGACTACGTGGCCGTCACCGACGAGGTCGAGCGCGTCGCCGAGGCCGTGGCCTACCTGGAGGAGACGGGCTACGCCTACACGGTGCCGACGCCGGACTCCGACGGCGAGGACCTCTACTTCGACGTCAGCCGCCCGAGCGACGCCTGGACGCTCGGCGACGAGAGTCGTCTCGACCGCGAGACGATGCTCGCCCTCTCCGCCGAGCGCGGCGGCGACCCCGACCGGCCCGGCAAGCGCGACCGGCTCGACCCGCTGCTCTGGCGTGCCGAGCGCGAGGGCGAACCGAGCTGGGACACCGAGATCGGCCCCGGACGCCCGGGCTGGCACATCGAGTGCAGCGTCATCGCCGGCGACAAGCTCGGCCTGCCGATCAGCGTGCAGGGCGGTGGCAGCGACCTCGTCTTCCCGCACCACGAGATGAGCGCCGGGCACGCCGCGGCCCTGGCCTCCCAGCCGCTGGCGAACGCCTTCGTGCACACCGGGATGGTCGCCTACCAGGGGGCGAAGATCTCCAAGTCGCTCGGCAACCTGGTGACGGTGCGCGGGCTCCTCGACCGTGGCGCCGATCCGCGCGCCATCCGCCTGGCCCTGCTCTCGCACCGGTACTCCGACGACTGGGAGTGGACCGACGGCGACCTCGACGACGCGGGCCGCCGCCTCGCTGCCTGGGACACGTGGGTGCGCTCCGGCTCCGGCTCCGAGCAGGACGCCGACGCCGTCGTGGCGCGGCTCCGGGCCCGGGTCGCGGACGACCTCGACACGCCGGGCGCGGTCGCGGTGGTCGACACCGCGATCGCCGGCGGGACGGCGGCGACCCCCGAGCTCGTCGACCTCGTCGACGCCCTGCTCGGCATCCGCATCGCCTGACCGCCGTGGCGGCGGACGCTGCCACCCCGAGACGAACGGGAGGTCCGGTACCAGCTGGTACCGGACCTCCCGTCCGTCACGCGCCCGCGTCTACTGCGGCGGCTGCGGCGGCCGCCACGGGCCCTCGCCCGCCGCCCCGCCGCCGTCCTTGCCGTCCTTGTGTTCCCGGCGCCGCAGGTACTGCTCGAACTCCTGCGCGATGGCGTCGCCGGAGGCCTCGGGGGAGTCGACCGTGTCGCGCGCCTGTTCCAGCTGGCCGATGTAGGACGCCATGTCCTCGTCGTCCGCGGCGAGGGCGTCGATGCCCTCCTCCCACTGCGCGGCATCGTCGAGCAGGGTGCCGCGCGGCACGGTGACGTCCGTCAGCTCCTCCATCTTGTCGAGCAGCGACAGGGTGGCCTTCGGCGACGGGGCGTTGTGCACGTAGTGCGGCACGGACGCCCAGAGCGACAGCGTGGTCAGCCCGGCCTTGTCCATCGCGTCGGCGAGGACCCCGAGGATGCCCGTCGGGCCCTCGTACGTCGACTTGTCCACGTCGAACGCCGCACGCACGCCGGCGTTCTCGCTCGACACGAAGACCGAGATGGGCCGGGTGTGCGGGACATCGGCGAGCATCGCCCCGACGAAGACCACGGCGTCGATCGAGTACACGTCCGCCAGGTCGATGACCTCGGCGCAGAAGGCGCGCCAGGTCCGCGACGGCTCGGGGCCGACGAGCACGAACACGTCCCGCTCGGTCGGTGCGCCGGTCGCCCCGATCACCGGTCGGCCCTCGGCACTCGGGCCGTGCAGGACGATGCGCGGCCAGGTGACGGCCCGCTCGCCCTCGTCGTCGAAGCCGACCTCGGGACGGTTGAACTGGTAGTCGACGTACCGCTCCCCGTCGATCTCGCGGAGTTCATCGAGCTCGAGGGCGTCGACGATGCGACGAGCGAGTCCGCTCGCGGCCTCGCCGGCGTCGTTCCAGCCCTCGAACGCGACGACGAGGAGTCGTCCGTCGCTGAAGGGGGAGTGCTGTGGCACGGCAGGGGCCTCCTGGTTGTGGAGCGGGTCGACGCACCCGCGGTCGCGCGCGTCGGACCGGAGCACGATCAGGCATCCACGATAGACCCGCTGCCCCCGGGCGGGCGTCCCCGGCCCGGGGGTCGCCGACGCCGCCGGTAGACTCGTCGCCCGTGACCGCGCAACCCCCCACCACCGTCCGGCCCGACCCGGTGCTGCCCGCAGCCGTGCTGTGGGACATGGACGGCACGATCATCGACACCGAGCCCATGTGGCAGGAGTCGCAGGTCGTGCTCACCGCGCGCTTCGGCGCCGAGTGGACGCACGAGGACGGCCTGTCGCTCGTCGGCAGCGGCCTCGAGCGGTCCGGCGAGATCCTCCGTGCCAAGGGCGTCGACATGGAGGTCGAGCAGATCGTCGCGTGGATGACCGACTTCGTGGTCGAGCGCCTGCACGGGGACGACCTGCCGTGGCGTCCCGGTGCCCGTGAGCTCGTCGAGGAACTGCACGACCGCGGGGTCCCGACCGCACTCGTCACGATGTCGCGCCGCACGATGGCCCTGGTCACCGCCGAGGCGTTCGGCGCACGCGGCTTCCGGGTCGTCGTCGCCGGTGACGACGTCGAGCGCCCGAAGCCGTACCCGGACGCCTACCTGAGCGCGGCCGCGCAGCTCGGGGTCGACCCGACCACGTGCATCGCGATCGAGGACTCCGCGACCGGCGTCGCCTCGGCGGTCGCGTCCGGCGCGGTGACGGTGGGCGTCGAGCACATCGTCCCGCTCGCCGAGGGTGCCTGCGACGTCCTCCTCGACACCCTGGACGGCGTGACCGTCGACCGCCTGCTCGAACTCACCGGCCCGGCCCTGGCGGCCCGTGCCACCGACCGCCAGGGAGGCCCGGCCTCCGTCCCGGCGTCGGCCCCCGTCACCGAAGGGGACGCGCGATGAGCGACGCCACGACCGACGAGCCCACCACCCCCGGCGAGCCGACCGCGCAGGACGCGGTGGAGCTGCCGCACACGGTCGGGGGTGCGCCGCACACCCCGCCGCGCGGACCGTTCCGTGCCGGCGACCGCGTCCAGCTCACGGGCCCGAAGGGGAAGCTCACCACGCTGTCGCTCGAGCGCGGCGTGGTCTACCACACGCACCGCGGCATGCTCGCGCACGACGACGTCATCGGGCAGGCGGACGGCTCGGTCATCCGGGCGAGCTCCGGGGACGAGTACCTGGCGCTGCGGCCCCTGCTCAACGACTACGTCATGTCGATGCCGCGCGGTGCCGCGATCGTGTACCCGAAGGACGCGGCCCAGATCGTCGCGTTCGCGGACGTCTTCCCGGGCGCGCGGGTCGTCGAGGCCGGGGTCGGTTCCGGCGCACTCTCGCTGTGGCTCCTCCGGGCGATCGGCCCGACCGGCAGCCTGCAGTCGTTCGAGCGCCGCGACGAGTTCGCGGCGATCGCCCGCGGCAACGTCGGCACCTTCCTCGGGGCGGTCCCGGACAACTGGTCCGTGACCGTGGGGGACCTCGTCGAGGAGCTCCCGCAGGCCGTCGAGCCGCAGAGCATCGACCGCGTGGTGCTCGACATGCTGGCCCCGTGGGAGTGCGTCGACGAGGCCGCCGACGCCCTCGTGCCCGGCGGGCTCATCGTCTGCTACGTCGCGACGGTCACGCAGCTGTCGCGCACGGCCGAGGCCCTCCGTGACACCGGGCGCTTCACGGACCCGCAGTCGAGCGAGACGCTCGTGCGTACGTGGCACGTGGAGGGGCTCGCCGTGCGTCCGGACCACCGGATGGTGGCGCACACCGGCTTCCTGATCACCGCACGTCGCCTGGCGGACGGGGTCGTCCTGCCGAACCTGAAGCGTCGTGCCGGCAAGGCGGAGTTCTCGGACGAGGACGTCGAGGCCTGGACCCCCGGCGCCGTCGGCGAGCGTGGCGCCAGCGACAAGAAGCTCCGCAAGGTCGCGCGTCAGGCGGCCGCCCAGGCCCGCAAGGTCGCGGCGGCCGAGGCGGGCGAGGACGGTGGCTGGGCGGCGTCCGGACCCGACGACGACGCCCACTAAGCTGACCTCCGTGCCCGTCCTGCATCGAACGGAAAGAGGATCCGTGCGCACCATCCCCGCACTCGTGGTCACCATCGGTCTCGTCGCGTCGCTGACGGCGTGCGCCGCTCCCGGTGCGGGATCGTCGAGCACGTGCGCGCCGTCCGGAGCCGCGTCGGAGGCCGTCTCGGCCAGGGGCGCGTTCGGTGCGCAGCCGGACGTCACGGTGCCCGCCGGTCTCACCGCCACCGGCACCCAGGTCTCCGTCCTCCGCCAGGGCGACGGCCGCACGATCGGGGACGGCACACCGGTCGTCCTCGAGTACACGCTCGTCGACGGCGCGACCGGCGAGGTCGCCCAGACCAGCGGCTACACCGGTTCCTCGAACCCGATCACGGCCGGTTCGACCAACGCCGGTGCGCTCGGCGAGGCCCTCGAGTGCGCCCAGGTCGGCGACCGACTCGCCGTCGCGATGCCCAAGTCGGCACTCTCGGGGACCGCCCCCTCCCGCTCGACGGGGAAGGCCGAGGACGCGGCCGTCTTCGTCGTCGACGTGCAGCGTGCGTTCGCCGCCCGCGCCACCGGCACGCCCCAGCTCGCGGGCGACGGCATGCCCGCCGTCGTGCTCGCACCGGACGGTGCACCCGGCATCACCATCCCCTCGTGGCCGGCGCCGGAGAAGGACGAGCAGCACCTGCTCCGCAAGGGCGACGGCGGGACGCTGACCGCGGAGGACACCGCGGTCGTCAAGTACACCGCCGTCACGTGGGGGAGCAGCACGACCGACTCCACCGTCGCGGGCTCGAGCTGGACCGACGGGTCCGGCGCGCAGCCGCTCCCGCTGGCCGAGGGCCAGGTCGTCGACGGCATCCGGAACGCCCTGATCGGCCGGCACGTCGGGGACCAGGTCCTCGCGATCGTCCACCAGCAGGGTGCCGCGTACGCGTACGTCATCGACGTGCTCGGCGCGATGCCGCGCTGACCCGCGGCTGCGTAGGATCGGCACGTGCCCACCACCCGTGCTCCCCGTGTGCCCGCCGAGGAACGGCTGTTCAGCCTCGTGCTCGCACTGCTCTCGACGGAGTCCGGGCTGACGAAGTCCGAGATCCTGGCGAACGTCCAGGGGTACCGGCAGCGGTACGCGCCCGGCGGTGACAACGCCTCGCTCGAGCGGCAGTTCGAGCGCGACAAGGACGACGTCCGCGAGCTCGGGATCCCGCTCGAGACGATCGAGACGCCGGGTGCCGCGGGGAACAACCAGACGCTGCGCTACCGGATCCCGAAGGGCGAGTACGACCTGCCGCTCGACGTCCGGTTCACGCCCGACGAGTCCGCCCTGCTGTCGCTCGCCGCGATGGCGTGGCGCGAGGGCGCCCTGTCGGCCGACTCCAGGCGCGGACTGCTCAAGGTGCGGTCCGCCGGGTCCGAGGACGACGGCTCGGAGCACGAGAGCGGCGACGGTGCGACCGCGATCGGTGCCTACGCCCCGCGGTTGCGCACCCGGGACACCGCGTTCGAACCCCTGCGGTCGGCCCTCGACCGGGGCGCCGCCGTCCGGTTCGCGTACATCACGCCGGGCCACCACGAGGCCCGCGTCCGCGAGCTCGCGCCGCTCGCGCTCGTCCAGCACGGCGGCCGGTGGATGCTCGCCGCGCACGAGTTCGCGACGCGGTCGGAGAAGAACTACCTGCTGTCCCGGATCGTCGGTCCGGTGACCCTGTTCGAGGTCGGTCAGCACCCGGCACCGGCGGACGCGGGGGAGCGGGCGCTGGCCGGCCTGGACCGGGTCTGGGCGGAGCGCACCGCGACCGTGCACGTCGTCCCGGGGTCGGACGCCGAACGCCGTCTGGCCCGTCGGCGGGACACCACCGCGACGACGGACGGCGAACTGGTGGTCCACCACGTCGACCCGCAGATCCTGGCCGAGGAACTCGCCGCGTTCGGCCCCGAGGTGCGGGTCGTCGAACCGGAGGACCTGCGGCAGCGCGTGGTCGACCGCCTCCGCGTGCTCGTCGCCGACCACTCCGGGCCGCCCGAACGGACCGCCGACCACCGCGGCGCCGAGGACGGTCGCCGCCTGCCCGAGGACGGACCCGACCGTGGCTGACGCCCAGCCCCTGCAAGCGCAGGACAAGCTCGCCTTCCTGCTGGCACTCGTGCCGTACCTCATCGACCGGGAACGCGTCTCCGTCGCCGAGGCCGCCCGGCACTTCGGGGTCCCCGAGTCCCGCATCCGGCGTGCCGTCGAGCTCATCGCGGTGTCCGGCGTCCCGGGCGAGACCATGCAGTACCAGCACGGCGACCTGTTCGACATCGCCTGGGACGACTTCGACCAGAACGACATGATCGTGCTGACGAACCTCGTGGCGATCGACGACGCCCCGCGGCTGTCGGCGCGCGAGGCGTCGGCACTCATCGCGGGCCTCCAGTACCTGTCCGCCCTGCCCGAGGCCGCCGACACCGACGCCATCCGGGCACTGATGGCGAAACTGTCGCGCGGTGCGGGTGGCGCCGCGGGGAACGTGGCCGTCGGCCAGGACCTGCACGACGCGTCCCTGACCGTCATCCGTCAGGCGATGTCCGAGCGACGTGGACTCCTGTTCGAGTACGCGGGACCGCGGACGCAGGGCGGCACGCGTCGCGTCGACCCGCTCCGCGTCGAGTCGATCGACGCCGACTGGTACCTGCGCGCCTGGGACCTCGACCGCGCGGCGATCCGCACCTTCCGCCTCGACCGGATGTCCGGCGTGCGCGTGGACGACCGGCCCGCCGAACGGACCATCGAGGACGTCGTCCTGCCCGACACGCTGTTCCAGCAGAGCGCCCAGGACGTCATCGTCACGGTCGAGCTCGACGCCTCGTCCCTGCCGCTCGTCGCCGACTTCCTCGCCGACACCGCGGATGCGCCGGACACCGACGGGCGGGTGCGCATCCGGCTCGCGGCGTCGGCCGGGTTCGACGGGGTCGTCCGGCTCGTCGCCGGGCTGCCCGGCCGCGCCGTGGTGATCGACCCACCCGCCGCCCGGGAGGCCGTGCGCGCGTTCGCGGCGGCCGCTCTCGACGTCCACTGAGAGACCGCTGCCGTAGGATCGGTGCATGGCTTCGACGACCGCGGGCGGGCGAGAGAAGCGGCACGGGCGCCGACCGAAGGAACCCGAAGGCCGCATGTCCCTCGGTCAACACTTGATCGAGCTGCGCAACCGCCTGTTCAAGGCCGTCGTCGCGGTCCTGGTGGCGGCGGTCGGCGGCTGGTTCCTCACACCGTTCGTGCTCGACGCGCTCCGCTCCCCGGTCACGCAGCTGGCCCGGGTCGGCGGGCACACCGCGGAGCTGAACTTCCCGATGATCACGGGGGCGTTCGACCTCCGCCTGCAGATCGCGGTCACGATCGGCGTCGTCATCGCGAGCCCGGTCTGGCTGTACCAGATCTGGGCCTTCATCGTCCCGGCCCTGGTCCGTCGCGAGAAGCAGTACGTGTGGGGCTTCCTCGGTTCGGCGATCCCGCTGTTCTTCGCCGGATGCGCCTTCGGGTGGTACGTCCTGCCGCACGTCGTCGGCATCCTCGGCAGCTTCGTCTCGGCGCAGGACACGTCGATCGTCGACGCGAAGGCGTACTACGACTTCGTCATCAAGCTCATCGTCGCGGTCGGCATCGCCTTCGTGCTGCCGGTCTTCCTCGTCCTGCTCAACTTCGTCGGGGTCCTGACGGCCGCGGCGATCGTCCGGTCGTGGCGGGTCGCGATCGTGCTGATCCTCGTCTTCACCGCGCTCGTCACGCCGTCGGCGGACGTGCTGTCCATGTTCATCCTGGCCATCCCGATGGTCGTGCTCTACTTCGCCGCCTGCCTGGTGACGTGGGTGCACGACCGCCGTCTGGCGAAGCGCCAGGCGAAGCTCGACGAGGAGTACGGCCTGTGACCGAGACCAGCCTGAGCCCCGCCGAGCGGTTCGCCGCCGCGAAGGTCCGCCGTCGCTCGCGGAACCTCGAGTTGTTCCGGACCGACCTCCGCTTCGACCTCGACCCGTTCCAGTTCGCGGCCTGTGACGCGGTCGACCGCGGCAACAGCGTGCTCGTGGCCGCACCGACCGGCGCCGGCAAGACGATCGTGGCCGAGTTCGCGATCTGGCTGGCGATGCGACAGCCGACCGCGAAGGTGTTCTACACGACGCCGATGAAGGCGCTGAGCAACCAGAAGTACGCCGAGCTCGTGCAGGCGTACGGCGAGACCGAGGTCGGGCTGCTCACCGGCGACACGAACGTCAACCCCCGGGCCCGCGTCGTCGTGATGACGACCGAGGTCCTGCGGAACATGATCTACGCCGACTCGGACCTGCTCGACGACCTGGCGTGGGTGGTGCTCGACGAGGTGCACTACCTCGCCGACCGGTTCCGTGGCGCGGTCTGGGAAGAGGTCATCCTGCACCTCCCGACCGAGGTCCGGCTGGTGTCGCTCTCCGCGACCGTCAGCAACGCCGAGGAGTTCGGCGACTGGCTGCAGACGGTGCGCGGCGACACCGACGTCATCGTCTCCGAGGACCGCCCGGTCCCGCTCGAGCAGCACGTGCTCGTCGGGAACAAGATGGTCGACCTCTTCGACTCGTCCGGTGCCGCGGCGACGAACCGCGTCAACCCCGAGCTCCTCCGGCTCGTCGGCGGCGCCAACCGTCACGGCACGAACGGTCCGCGCGGCCGTCGCGGGCGCCCGGTGTACCCGGACCGCCGTGGTCCCCGTGCGGAGAAGGCCCACCGCGAGCAGATCGCGAAGATGCTCGACGAGCGCATGCTCCTGCCCGCGATCTTCTTCGTCTTCAGCCGGAACGGCTGCGACCAGGGCGTCCGGCACGTCGTGCGCTCGGGGCTGTCGCTGACGACCGCGGACGAGCGGCGTGAGATCCGCGAGACGGCCGAGTACCACTGCCGCACCCTCCTCGACGAGGACCTCGCCGTCCTCGGGTACTGGGAGTGGTTGGAGGGGCTCGAGCGCGGGGTCGCCGCACACCACGCCGGGCTGTTGCCCGCGTTCAAGGAGGTCGTCGAGGACCTGTTCCAGCGCAAGCTCCTCAAGGTCGTCTTCGCCACCGAGACCCTGGCCCTCGGGGTGAACATGCCGGCGCGCACCGTCGTCCTCGAGAAGCTCGAGAAGTTCAACGGCGAGGCCCGGGTCCCGATCACGCCGGGGGAGTACACGCAGCTCACGGGTCGTGCCGGTCGTCGGGGGATCGACGTCGAGGGCCACTCGGTCGTGCAGTGGTCGGACGGCCTCGAGCCGCAGGCCGTCGCGTCGCTCGCGAGCCGTCGGACCTACCCGCTCAACTCGTCGTTCAAGCCGACCTACAACATGGCCGTGAACCTCATCGAGCAGTTCGGCCGCGACCGCACGCGCGAGGTGCTCGAGACCTCGTTCGCGCAGTTCCAGGCGGACCGGTCCGTCGTCGACCTCGCCCGCAAGGTCCGGTCGCAGCAGGAGTCCCTGGACGGCTACCAGAACGCCATGCAGTGCCACCTCGGCGACTTCACGGAGTACGCGGCACTCCGCCGGCGGCTGTCGGACCTCGAGCGCTCGAACGTGCCCGGCGGCCGCGAGGCCTCGCACGGGGCCCGCCAGGACCGCCAGTCCGCGATCACCGAGGTCCGCCGACAGCTCCAGCGGCACCCGTGCCACGCCTGCCCGGACCGCGAGGCCCACGCACGCTGGGCGGAGCGCTGGTACAAGCTCAAGCGCAGCAACGACAAGCTCGTGCAGCAGATCCGGTCCCGAACGGGCGCGGTCGCGACGACGTTCGACCGCGTGACCGACGTGCTGCTCGCACTCGGGTACCTGGTGCAGGACGACTCCGGAGACGTCACGGTGGCGGCCGGCGGTCGGCGGCTGCAGCGCATCTACGGGGACCGCGACCTGCTCGTCGCCGAGTGCCTCGAGGCCGGCGTGTGGAAGGAACTCACACCCGCGCAGCTCGCCGGGATGGCGGCGACCATCGTCTACCAGCCCCGTCGCGAGGACGCGCCGGGCACCGAGCACGCCGTGCCCCGCGGCGCCTTCCGGCCGGCTCTGGACGAGACGCTCACGATCTGGGCCCGCCTGGACGACGTCGAGCGCGACGCCCGGCTCGCCGGTTCCGAGCCGCCGACACCGGCGATCGCGCTCGGGATGTTCCGGTGGGCCTCCGGGTCGCCGCTCGACGACGTCCTGCGGTCGCTCGACCTCGCCGCGGGCGACTTCGTCCGGTGGTCGAAGCAGGTCATCGACCTCCTCGACCAGATCCGCAACGCGGGCGACGAGGACCTCGCCCGCACGGCCCGTCGAGCGACGGACGCGGTGCGCCGCGGCATCGTCGCCTACGCGACGGTCTGACGGGAGGCCCGGTGACGGTCCTCGCCACACCCGTACGTCCGGTGCGCGCGTCCGCCGGGCGGTGGCGGCCCGGGACGGCGGGCGACGCGCTGACCGCGGCCCTGCCCCTCGCACAGGCGCTGCCGCTGTCGGTCGTCGGCGGACTGCTGTTCGCCCTGTCGTTCCCGTCCCCGGGCTGGTGGTTCCTCGCGTACCCGGCGGTCGCGTGCCTCCTGCTCGCCGCGATCGGGCAGCGGGCCCGCCGCGCCTCCTGGCTCGGCTTCGTCGCCGGCGTGGCGTTCTGGGTGCCGGTGATCTCGTGGGCCGGACGGTACCTCGGACCGGTGCCGTGGTTCGCGCTCGCGCTGCTCGAGGCGGCGCTCTTCGCCGTCGGCACGGTGGCGATCGCGCTCGCGTACCGGTGGGTGGGGCGCGTCGTGACCTCGACCGCCGGACGCGTGTGGGGCCTCCCGGCGGTGGTCGCTGCGCTTTGGACCGGACGCGAATGGCTCTCCGGCAGCTGGCCGTACGGCGGGTTCGCCTGGGGTCGGGTGGGCCTGTCCCAGTCCCAGGGGCCGTTCACGCACCTCGCCGCGTACGTCGGCGTCCTCGGACTGAGCTTCGTCGTCGTCTACTGCGTCGCCGTCGTGGTCTCCCTCGGACTCGTCGGCGGGCTCCGCCTGTCGGTCCGGGTGGCGACGGCCGGGCTGCTCGTCTCGGTGGTCCTGGCGGTGCCCGCGTGGCCGACGGCGGTCGACGGCACGGTGCGGGTCGAGGCCGTCCAGGGCAACGGGCCCGCCGGCTACTTCGACGGCGCCGAACCCGGCGACGTCCTCCGGTCGCAGGTCGCGGCCACCGACGTCGAGGCCCGCGGCGTCGACCTGGTCGTGTGGCCGGAGGCGGCGGCGGAGTACGACCCCCGTCGCGAACCGGTCATCGCGTCCGCGCTCGACGCCGTCGTGCGGAGCGTCGGGGCCCCGCTGGTCGCAGGCGGCGTGACGCAGACCGCGTCCGGAGTCCTGCACAACACCTCGTTCGTGTGGGACGACGACGGCTGGGGGGCCTCGTACGACAAGAAGCGGCCGGTCCCGTTCGGGGAGTACGTCCCGGACCGCTGGTTCTACTCGAAGCTCGCCCCGTCGCTGATCGGGCTCCTGCAGCGCGACTACACCCCGGGGACGAAGCCGAACGTGCTGCCGGTCGCCGGCATCCGCGCCGGCGTGATGATCTGCTTCGACGTGGTGGACGACGGCCTGACGGCGGACTTGGCGGACGGGGGAGCGCAGGTGATCCTGGCGCAGACGAACAACGCCGACTTCGACGGGACCGACGAGAACCTCCAGCAGCTCGAGATCGCCCGGATGCGGGCCGTCGAGACCGGACGGTCGCTCGTGAACATCTCCACCGTCGGCGCATCCCAGGTCATCGACCCGAGCGGTCGGACCATCGACCGGGTCCCGGCGTACACCGCGAGTTCGATGGTGACGGACGTCCCGCTCGGCACGTCGACCACGCCGGCGACCGTCGCATCGGGGAACATCACGCTCGCGCTGTCGCTCGGCGGTCTGCTCGTCCTGCTCGCCTGCGCTCCGTGGGGACACCGCCGCCGCTGACCTGCCACCCAGGGCCGCGCCGTGCACTGGGAACCGACTGTGAATGCCACCCCTCCGGAACGAAAGGCGGGTGGTGTGGGTTGGACCGGAGGAACGAGCGAGAGGAGTCGGACATGGCTGATCGGAGTCTCCGAGGCATGCGGCTCGGGAGCCAGAGCCTCCAGAGCGAGGACGGTGTCGAGCTCTCCGAGCGGAAGCGTGCCGTCTACCAGGCGGTCTCGGGAGAGACCTTCGACATCGTCTTCTCCGCCGAGGCAGAGGTCCCGGCCGTCTGGTCGGACCCGCGCACCGGGATGGAAGGACGACTGCTCGGCGATGACGGCACCCCCGTCGAGGTCGCCGCAGAGGACGTCAAGGCGCCGCGGACGCACTGGGACATGCTGCTCGAACGGCGCTCCAGGGAAGAACTCGAGGAGCTGCTGCAGGAACGCCTGCAGGTGCTCCGTGCCCGCCGCGGCGCGTAGGCGTCGCGCGACACACACGACGACGGCCCGCTCCCTGTGGGAGCGGGCCGTCGTCGTCTGTCGGTCAGACCGCGGGGGAGCGGTCCTCGCCCTGCGCCTGCCCGTCGGTCGAGCCGGCTTGCTCGTCCGTCCGGAACTGGGCGCGGGTCGCGTCGGCGGCGGCCGCGAGCTTCTCGTCGACGCTCCGGTCCGACTCGGCGAGGCGGTCCGCCAGCGCGGACTCCGGCACGATGTCCGCCGCGGTGGCGTCCGCGCTCCGGGCCGCGGTGCCGCTCCCGGTCGTCGCGGCGGTGGTGGTCACGAGGCTCTCGCCCGCGAGCTTGGAGATCTTCTCGAGGAAGTCGCCGCTGCCCGCCGGGCCGGCTGCGGGCGCACCGCCGGTCCGCGTGGCGCTGAAGCCCTTCGCGATGCCGGAGAGCGCCTCGGTGAACTCGCTCGGGATCATCCAGAGCTTGTTCGACGTGCCCTCGGCGATCTTCGGCAGCATCTGGAGGTACTGGTAGGACAGCAGCTTCTCGTCCGGGTCGCCGGTGTGGATGGCGTCGAACACCGTCGCGATCGCCTGCGCCTCACCCTCGGCGCGGAGGACCTGGGCCTTCGCGTCACCCTCCGCCGCGAGGATCGCCGCCTGCCGCTGGCCCTCGGCCTCGAGGATCTGGGACTGCTTCGTGCCCTCGGCCTGCAGGATCGCGGCACGACGGCTCCGCTCGGCACGCAGCTGCTGCTCCATCGCGTCCTGGATGGACACGGGCGGCTCGATGGCCTTCAGCTCGACACGGCCGACGCGGATGCCCCACTTGCCGGTCGCCTCGTCGAGCACGACGCGGAGCTGCCCGTTGATGTTGTCGCGGCTGGTCAGGGCCTCTTCGAGGTTGAGCCCACCGACGACGTTGCGGAGCGTGGTCGTGGTGAGCTGCTCGACGGCGCCGAGGTAGTTCGCGATCTCGTACGTGGCGGCGCGGGCGTCGGTGACCTGGAAGTACACGACGGTGTCGATCGAGACGACGAGGTTGTCCTCGGTGATCACCGGCTGGGGCGGGAACGAGACGACCTGCTCGCGCATGTCGAGCAGCGGCCGGAGACGGTCGATGAACGGCACGAGCAGGTTCAACCCCGGGCTGAGGGTCTTGTGGTACTTGCCGAGCCGTTCGACGATGCCGGCGGTGGCCTGGGGGACGATCCGGATGGCCTTGGCGAGGACGACGATCACGAAGACGACGACGACGGCGATGAGGACGATCAGGACGACCGTCCCGGTGGACAGGGTCATTGGCCAGCCTTCTGTTCGGTGCGGACGACGGCTGTGGAGCCCTCGATGGACTCGACGACCACGCGGGTGCCGAGTGGTGGTGTGCGGTCGGTGGTGCCGGGAGCGAAGCGCGCGCTCCAGGTCTCCCCGTTGGCCAGGCGGACCTGACCGGGACCGGAGGACGTGAACGCGAGCGCGACCGTGCCGCTCATCCCGACCAGACCATCGATGCCGGTCCGGTGCGGGTCGGCACCGCGGTTCAGCGCTCGGAGCACCCGAGGACGCACGACGGCGAGCAGCAGCAGCGCGAGCACTGCGGCGATGAGCGTCGACAGCCACCACTCGGCGCCGAGCAGTGCCGCGACCAGGCCGCCGGCTGCCCCGGCAGCGAGCATGATGAAGACGAAGTCGAGGGTGAACACCTCGACCACCCCCAGGACGAGCACAAGTGCGATCCACACGATCACCTGCGTCCATTCCGTGACGTCCACGCGATCTCCCTCCCCGTACATCGCGCGCGGCGGTCGCTGCGTCGCGACGTCCGGTCTTGTCCGACCAACGTACCAGCGCCCTCCGGCGAGGCGACTGGTGGCCCCTACGGCGGCGCGGGTACCGGGCTGGCCGCGCCGCGCCTTGGTAGGCTCGATGCCGCCCGGGACGACCAGGACCGGCGCCGCCCCACGACAGGAGACACCACTGTGAGCAGCCCCCTCGCCCCCGGATCCCTCGACGGCACGCGCGCCCTCGTCACCGGGTCCTCCCGCGGCATCGGAGCGGACACGGTCGGGTACCTGGCAGAGGCCGGCGCCAAGGTCGTCGTGAACTACCGCAACAAAGCACGTCGTGCCGAGCAGATCGCGGAGAAGATCGTCGCGGCCGGGGGAGCGGCGCTCGCCCTCGGGGCCGACCTCACCGACCACGACTCCGTGCAGGCGATGGTCGACGCGGTCGTGCAGGAGTGGGGCGGCATCGACCTGCTCGTGCTCAACGCCTCCGGCGGCATGGAGTCCGGCATGGGCGACGACTACGCGCTGCGACTCAACCGCGACGCGCAGGTCGACATGCTGCAGACCGCCGTGCCGCACATGCCCGCCGGGTCCCGCGTCGTCTTCGTCACGAGCCACCAGGCCCACTTCGTCGAGACCGCCGAGACGCTGCCCGAGTACGTCCCGGTCGCGAAGAGCAAGCGTGCCGGTGAACTCGCCCTGCGCGAACTGCTGCCGCAGCTCGAGGCCGCGGGCATCGAGTTCGTCACCGTCTCCGGCGACATGATCGAGGGCACCATCACGGCGACCCTGCTCAACCGCATCAACCCCGGCGCCATCGAGGGTCGCCGCGAGGCCGTCGGCAAGCTCTACAGCGTGTCCGAGTTCGCCGCCGAGATCGCCCTCGCCGCGGTGGAGCCGATCCCCGCCGACCACACGAAGCTCGTCGGGGACGTCAGCTCCTTCACGGACTGAGCCGTCGGCCCTCGCCGCCGCGCGGCGCGGGCGCCGCACCCGGCGGCTAGCGTCGGTGCCGTGACTGCTGCACACGGCCTGCGCCGGACCTCCCGGATCCTCCTGCTCGACCCCGACGGACGCGTGTTCCTCATGGACACGAAGGCGCCGTCCTCCGACGGCGCGCACCGGTGGATCACCCCCGGCGGCGGCGTCGACCCGGGGGAGTCGCACCGGGACGCGGCGGTCCGGGAACTCCGCGAGGAGACCGGCATCGTCATCACCGACCCGGGGGAGCCGGTGTGGTCCTGGGACTTCGCGGTCACGTGGGACCAGGCCGACCACGACCGCGGGCACGCGGAGTTCTACGTCGTCCGGACGGCGGGCTTCACGTTGTCCGACGCCGAGTGGACGGACGACGAACGTGTCGACATCCTGGCGGTCCGGTGGTGGACGGCGGACGAGCTCGAGGCGACGGACGAGCCGTTCGAGCCGGCGGAGCTCCCGGAACTGGTGCGCCGGTACGTGCGCTGACGCAGCGCTCGGTGCTGATGCATCGCTCGGTGCCGCCGCTCGCACGATCGGTCTGTCCCCAGTTCGCGGGTGCCTGCGCCGCTTTCCGGACACCGGTCCACCGTGTCAGTACGTTCAGAGTCGACCATTCGTCAGCGACCTGACGTCATCCTCGCACCGGAGTCATCATGACCAACACCACCAACCCGTACCAGAGCACGGCGCAGAGCAGCCAGAAGTTCAGCACGCTCGCGATCGTCGGCTTCGTGCTCGCCTTCGTCATCAACATCGCGGGCCTCGTCGTCAGCCTCATCGCCCTGTCGCAGATCAAGCGCACGGGGGAGCGCGGCCGTGGCCTGGCGATCGCCGGCGTCATCATCTCCGTCCTGTCGCTCGTCATCGGCATCTTCTCGTCGATCGCGTTCTTCAACGCGGCGGCGAACATGAACACCGCGCTGGGCTTCTGACCACTGCGATCGAACGACGGGAGGCCCGTGGCGGAACTCGCCACGGGCCTCCCGTCTGTCCGGGAACGAGCGGGCCCTGCGACCATCGAGCGACCGCGGCGTAGCGTCACAGACATGACGTACAGCCAGCCGGACCCGGCAGAAGAGACCACGCAGGCCGACGAGCCCCAGCAGCCCGACACGGACCACACCGTCGAGGAGCAGGGCGAGGAGAACGCAGCCCTCGAGATCGACAGCTCGGACGTGCCGACCTCGTCCGACGACTCGTCGAACTAGGGCAGCACACCCGCGGACGCCTGGGAGCGGCGCTCAGACGAGCGTCGCCACCAGGCGTTCGACGCGTCCGCGGACGTCGTCGCGGATCGGTCGGACGTCCTCGATCGGCAGGCCGGCCGGGTCGCTGAGCTCCCAGTCCTCGTACCGTTTGCCGGGGAACACCGGACAGGCATCCCCGCAGCCCATGGTGACGACGACGTCGGCGTTCCGGACCGCGTCGGTCGTCAGGATCGCCGGCGTCTGACCGACGATGTCGATGCCGACCTCGTGCATGGCGGCGACGGCGACCTGGTTCACCTGGTCCGCCGGCTCGGACCCGGCGGAGAAGACGTCGATGCGGTCGCCGGCGATCGCACGCAGGAACCCCGCGGCCATCTGCGACCGCCCGGCGTTGTGCACGCAGACGAACAGGACGGCGGGCTTCTGGTCGGGCGTTCCGGTGCTCATGCGGTGATTGTGCCGCACTCGGCTTGCCGGTGACTGCGCGCCGATAATGCATATTATGTCAGGTCGGACCGACCGAGGCGCAGGCGTGATGAATTCACCTCCCTCGGCTCCCCTGCCGTCGGAGCTCCGTGTTAGGTTGTGCACAACATGACTGTCCGAGAGATCGACCGCCGCCGTCCCGTCCACTCCACCGTGCCTCGCACGGTCGTCCGCATCCTGCTCGGTGCGGCCATGACGTGGGCGGGCATCAGTCACCTCACCGTCGCCCGCCAGGAGTTCCGGGCGCAGGTCCCGGAGTTCGTGCCGCTCGACCCGGACGTCACCGTCCTGGCGTCCGGCGTCGCGGAGATCTCCCTCGGCGCCGCGCTCATGCTGCTCGTCCGCCGGCAGGCGACGGTCGGCTGGGTGGCCGCGGTCTTCTTCACCGCCGTCTTCCCCGGCAACATCGCGCAGTGGCTGCACCACCGGGACGGCTTCGGGCTGGACACCGACACGAAGCGGTTCGTCCGACTCCTCTTCCAGCCCGTGCTGATCGCCGTCGCGCTCTGGGCGACGAACGCGCTCCGGACGCGGCGCTGACCACCGCGGACGGCGCCGCTCACGTCGCTGTGGAGCCTCGACGCTGATGACGACACGCACCCGGGTGACCCTCGGCCGCCGCGAGGACCTCGGTGCCGACTGCGCGAACTGCTTCGGCCTCTGCTGCGTCGCGTTGGCCTTCACCCGGTCCGTCGACTTCCCCGTCGACAAACCCGCCGGCGACCCGTGCACGAAGCTCGACGGCGCCGACGCCTGCACGATCCATCCGCGCCTCCGGGCCGAGGGGTTCCGCGGCTGCACGGTCTTCGACTGCTCCGGCGCCGGGCAGAAGGTCTCGCGGCACACCTTCGCGGGTCGGTCCTGGCGGGACGACGACGCCACCCGCCAGGCGATGTTCGCGACGTTCCCGGTCGTGCGGCGGCTGCACGAACTGCTCCGGTACCTCGACGAGGCCATCACGATCACCCCTGCCGACACGGACGCCGAACGGCTGACACGGGACTTCGAGCGCGTCCGTGCGCTCAGTGACGCCGACCCGGACACGATCCTCGGCATCGACGTCGACGCGGAGTACGACGCCGCACGACCGCTGTTGCTCGCGGCGAGCCGGAACGCGCGGGCCCTGGTCCGCGGCGGGGACAGCCGCGACACCCGGGCTGACGAGCGTCGCGTCGGCCGCTTCCAGGTCGGCCCCGGCGCCGACCTGGTGGGCGCCGACCTGCGGCGGGCGGACCTGCGGGGCGCGAGCCTCCGCGGCGCGCTGCTCATCGGGGCCGACCTCACCGGCGCGGAGCTCCGCTCGTGTGAGTGCATCGGTGCCGACCTCCGGGACGCCGACCTGTCCGGTGCGGACCTCCGCGGGGCGGTCTTCCTCACCCAGATGCAGGTGAACGCGGCACGAGGTGACGCCGACACCCGGCTCGACGACGGCTTCCAGCGGCCGACCCACTGGGGCGGCTGAGGGCGCCGTCCGGTCCGACACGTCCCGCTGGACCGACAACGGACGGGAGGCGCGCGGTCGAGCCCGCCACGCGCCTCCCGTCCGTCCAGCCCAGCGTCGACGTCAGTAGTCGATGCGCCCGTGCCGGTTGTGGAACTCCCCCGTCGGGCCGTCCGGGCCGACGAGCGCCAGCGCGACGGTCGCGTCGGTGCCCTCGGTGACCGTCTGGTGGCCGGAGTGACCGTTGAAGTCGGTCGCCGTGTAGCCCGGGTCGCTGACGTTGACCCGGAAGGTCGGCAGGTTCTTCGCGTACTGCACGGTCAGGGCGATGACGGCCGCCTTCGAGGCCGCGTACGGGATCATCGGCACCGGGAACTCGTCGTGGCCGGGCGTGCTGAGGAACCGCGGCCAGCCGACGCCGGAGGCGACGTTGACGACGACGGGGTGCTCGGACGCGCGGAGCAGCGGCAGGGCGGCCTGGGTGACGCGGACGATGCCGGTGACGTTCGCCTCGAGGACGGCCGTCATCGCCTCGGCGGTCAGGTCGTCGACTCCGTACGAGGTGCCGCTGATCCCGGCGTTGTTGACGAGGACGTCGAGGGCGGGGACGGACGCGAACGCGGCGTCGACGCTCGCCTGGTCGGTGACGTCGAGCTGGACGACGGAGGCACCGAGGGAGCGGACGGCGTCGGCGTCGTCGGGGTCGCGGACGCCGGCGATCACGGTGTGGCCGGCCTCGATGAGGCGGCGGGCGGTCTCGAGTCCGAGGCTGCGGTTCGCCCCGGTGATGAGTGTGGTGGTCATGGGTCCATCCTGCGCGCTGCCGGTCCGCTCCCCCAGGCACCCCTCGACGTGCTGCCTGGCCGACGGGAGGACTGCGAGTACCACGGTCGGGCCGTCGATCGGCGCGAGGATGGACGCATGAGCGAGTTCTCCGACGTCCTGCGGTCCTGGCGCGACCGGGTGAGCCCGGCCGAGGTCGGTCTGCCCGCCGGTCCGGGGCGGCGGGCGGCGGGCCTCCGGCGCGAGGAGCTCGCGGCACTCGCCGGTGTCAGCGTCGACTACGTCGTACGGCTCGAGCAGGGGCGGGCACTGAACCCGTCGCCGCAACTCCTCTCCGCGCTGGCCACCGCGCTCCGGCTGACCGAGCAGGAGCGCGACCACCTGTTCCGCGTCGCCGGGGCAGCTCCCCCGTCGCGCGGCGTCGTTCCGCGGCACATCACACCCGGTGTGCAGCGGATCGTCGACCGGCTGGCCGACGTGCCGCTCGCCGTCTTCACCGCGAGCCATGACCTGCTGTACCGGAACGACCTCTGGGCTGCGGCATCCGGTGACGGCGACCGGTGGCAGGGGCGGTCGGCGAACCTCGTCTGGCAGTTCTTCACCGACGGCCACGAGGGCGTCGACTTCGACGACGAGCACGGCGAGGCCTTCGCGTCCGACCTGGCAGCCGACCTGCGCGGTGCGCTCGGGCGGTACCCGGACGACCGGCGCCTCGCTGAACTGGTCCGGGACCTCCGCGCGACGAGCCCGGAGTTCGAGCGCCGCTGGGGCGAGGCCCGGATCGCCGAGCACCGGACGAGCCGGAAGACCCTGCTGACGCCGGTCGGCCCGATCGAGGTCGACTGCGACACGCTCTCGGTGCCGGGCAGCGACCTGCGGATCGTCGTCTACACGGTCGTGCCCGGCAGCGAGGACGCGTCGCGGCTCGACCTGCTGCGCGTCACCGGACTGCAGTCCGTCGTCACGAGCGACTGACCGGCCCGCCCTGCCGCCGCACCGCCCGGTCTTGCCGCCGCACCGGCCGGTCCTGCCGCCGCACCGGCCGGTCGGGGCTACTCGCCGAAGCCCGAGCGGACGAGCGCGACGAGTTCGTCGACCGCGTCCTGCGCGTCCGCCCCGGACGCCTCGACCGTGACCGAGGCCCCCTTCGGCAGCGCGAGCGCCATGATCGCGAGGAGACTCTTCGCGTCGACGCCGTTCACCCGGACCACGGCTTCGTGCCGAGCGGCCGCCTTCACGAACTCGGCGGCGGGGCGCGCGTGCAGGCCGGACTCGTTGACGAGCTCGGCGGTCGCGGTGGCGGTGGCGACCGCCCCGTCCGCGTCGCCGCTGTCGGCGGCCGGTCCCGCGCCTCCCGGCCGGGAGGCTCCCCCGCCGCCCGCCGCGTCGGTGCGGTCGGCAGGACCAGCCGTCCCGGTACCACCGGCGGTGGACGCCGCATCGAGCACGGCCGTGACGTCACCACCGGTCTGCGCTGCGACGGCCGCGGCCACGGTCCCCTCCACCAGCGGCGCGTCGGAGACGTGCACGCGTGCCCGGAGGTCTTCGTCGAGGAAGTCGAGGGCCGTGTCGGTCGTCAGGTAGGCGGAGCCGAGGTCGCACAGGACCACGACGGCGTCGGCGGCGGCGAGTTCCTCGATCCCGGCCGAGATCGCCTCGAACGAGGTGCCGATCCCGCCGTCGTCGGTGCCGCCCGCCGCGACGAGCCGGACGTCACCGGCCATCTGCCGGGCGATGTCGACCGTGCCCTGCGCGACGGCGGCACTGTGCGAGACGACCAGGATCCCGACGCTCATGCCGCGTCCACCGCGGCGCGCAGGACGTAGGCGCTCGACTGGGCGCCGGGGTCGCGGTGCCCGACGGCACGCTCGCCGAGGTAGCTCGCGCGGCCCTTCCGCGCGACGAGGGCGTCGGTCGACTCGGCGCCGGTGGCCGCGGCGTCGGCGGCGGCGGCCAGGACCTGCTCGGGCGTCTCCCCCGCGGCTGCCGATGCTGCGGCGGCGTCGACGGCCGGCGTCCAGGCGTCCACCATCGTCTTGTCGCCGACCTCGGCCTTGCCACGGGAGACCACGCCGTCGCGGGCCGCCGTGAGCACGGCCACCAGGGTGTCCGCGTCGAGTTCGGCCGCGTCCCCGGCTGCCTGGGCCGCCTTGAGGTACGCGGTGCCGAACAGCGGACCGGCGGCACCGCCGACGGTCGAGATGAGCTTCGTCGCGACGAGCTTGAACACCGCCCCCGGTGTCTCCGGGGCTGCGGTGTCGAGCGACTCGACGACCGCGCGGAACCCACGGTCGAGGTTCTCGCCGTGGTCACCGTCACCGATCTCGCGGTCCAGCGTGACGAGCTCCGCTCGGTGCTGGTCGATCGTGGCGGCGGTGCGGCGGACCCAGTCGATGGCCCATGCGGTGTCGAGCGACAAGGTGTGTCCCTTCGTGCGGCCGAGCAGGTCGGCGTCGTGAGCGGTGTCGTCGTGCTGGTGGTGTCGTGCGGTCCCGGTGTCAGCGACCCCAGCGCAGTGCCGGGGTCTCGACCGGTGCGTCCCAGAGGGCGATCAGGTCGTCGTCGAGCACCGTGACGGTGATCGAGAACCCCTGCATCTCGAGGGAGGTGACGTAGTTGCCGACCAAGCTACGCGCGACCTCGTGGCCGCGATCCGTGAGCACCTCCGCGGCGCGCCGGTAGGCGATGTAGAGCTCGGACTGCGGGGTGCCGCCCATCCCGTTGACGAACAAGAGCAGCCGCGAGCCGGCCGGAGCGGCGAGGTCGGTGAGGATCGGCTCGAGGACCCGGTCGACGAGCTCGTCCGCGGGTGCCATCGCGATCCGTTCGCGTCCGGGCTCGCCGTGGATGCCGATGCCGAGCTCGACCTCGTCGTCGGCCAGGGTGAACGACGGCTCACCGGCGTGCGGGACGGTGCCGGAGGCGAGCGCGAGGCCCATCGAGCGCGTGACCTCGTTGACGTGCCGGGCCACGGCGGTGACGGCGTCCAGGTCGTCACCGCGCTCGGCCGCCGCGCCCGCGCACTTCTCGACGACCACGGTGCCGGCGACGCCGCGTCGGCCCGCCGTGAACAGCGAGTCCTGGACGGCGACGTCGTCGTCGACCACGACGCTCTCGACGCGGATGTCCTCCATGGCGGCGAGTTCGGCCGCGGTCTCGAAGTTGAGGACGTCCCCGGTGTAGTTCTTCACGATGTGCAGCACGCCTGCTCCCCCGTCCACCGCCTTGGTGGCGGCGACGATGGGGTCCGGGGTCGGGCTCGTGAAGACCGGGCCCGGGACGGCGGCGTCGAGCATGCCGGGTCCGACGAAACCGGCGTGCAGCGGTTCGTGCCCGCTGCCGCCGCCGCTCACGATGCCCACCTTGCCGCGGACGGGGGCGTCGCGGCAGACCACGTGGACCGGGTCCTCCACGAGCACGACGTGCTCGGAGTGGGCGAGGGCGAACCCGCGGACGGTCTCGATGACCACGGCCTGCGGGTCGTTGATGAGCTTCTTCATGCTGCGCCTCCACGGTGTGACACGGGTGAGAGACCGGTCCGCAGCCGTCCACCGCCGACGTCGTCCGGAGTCGGCTCACTGTACCGCCGGGAGGTGCGCGCACCAGGGGCACGGCCGCGCACCCGTGCCGTTCCGGTGCACATCCGTTCACGGTGCGGGGCCCCGTCGCTGCTCCGCGCGGACCCGGGTGACCAGGGTGCGTGCACGTCCTCTCACTTTCGCGGCAGCAGCCTCGCTGTCCCCCACATCGGGCAAACGCCCAGCACTATGCTCGGGCTCAAACACTCAACGGGGAGTGCCGGTGCTCAGGCCGGGCCCCCGAACACAGCTAATCGGAGGTACCGATGGACGGCATCGGCGTCAATTTCATGTCTGAGCTCGTCGGGACGGCGATGCTCATCATCCTGGGTGGCGGTGTCGTCGCCGCGGTCTCGCTCACCAAGTCCAAGGGCTTCGGGGCCGGCTTCCTGATGGTCACGATCGGTTGGGGCTTCGCGGTCTTCGCCGGTGTCACGGTCTCCTACAAGTCGGGCGGCCAGCTGAACCCCGCGGTCAGCCTCGCGCAGGCGATCCTCGGCAACATCACGGTCGGCGAGATGTTCCTCTACTGGCTCGCCCAGCTCATCGGTGCGGTCATCGGTGCCGTGATCGTCTGGCTCGCCTACAAGCAGCACTTCGACGCCGAGCCCGACGCCGCCGCCAAGCTCGGCGTCTTCTCCACCGGTCCGGCGATCCGCAGCTACGGCTGGAACGTCGTCACGGAGATCATCGGCACGTTCGTCCTCGTCTTCGTCGTCATCGCGTTCACGAACGGCCAGACCCCGGCCGAGCTCGGCGCGATCCCCGTCGCCTTCCTCGTCATCGCGATCGGTGTCTCGCTCGGTGGCCCGACCGGCTACGCGATCAACCCGGCCCGTGACCTCGGCCCGCGCATCGCGCACGCCATCCTGCCGATCAAGGGCAAGGGCACGAGCGACTGGTCCTACGCCTGGGTGCCGGTCGTCGGCCCGCTCGTCGGTGGCGCCCTCGCCGCCGTCGTCTCCGGCGCGCTCCTCCCGATGGTGTCCTAGCACCGCAGGGAACCCCCGCACCACCAGCGCGTCCGACGCGCTCCCCACCACCTGCACCACCCTCGCGGCCGGGTCGACCCGGCCCGGCCGCAGCACCGAACACCGTCGTAAGGAGCACCAATGGCCGACTACATCGTCGCCATCGACCAGGGAACCACCAGCACGCGAGCGATCGTCTTCGACCACTCCGGTTCGATCGTCTCCGTCGGGCAGAAGGAACACGAGCAGATCTTCCCGCGTGCGGGCTGGGTCGAGCACGACCCGGCCGAGATCTGGGACAACACCCGTGAGGTCATCGGTCAGGCCCTGTCGCGCGCCGACATCACCCGCCACGACGTCGCGGCGGTCGGCATCACGAACCAGCGCGAGACCGCGGTCGTCTGGGACAAGACCACCGGCAAGGCCGTCTACAACGCCATCGTCTGGCAGGACACCCGCACGCAGGCCATCGTCGACAAGCTCGCCGACGGCGACACCGACCGCTACAAGGCGATCGTCGGACTCCCGCTCGCGACCTACTTCTCGGGCACGAAGATCGCCTGGATCCTCGAGAACGTCGAGGGTGCACGCGAGAAGGCCGAGGCCGGCGACCTGCTCTTCGGCACGACCGACACCTGGGTCCTCTGGAACCTGACCGGTGGCACCGACGGCGGCGTCCACAAGACCGACGTCACGAACGCGTCCCGCACGCTGTTCATGGACCTCGAGACGCTGCAGTGGCGCGACGACATCCTCGGCGACTTCGGTGTGCCGAAGTCGATGCTGCCGGAGATCGTCAGCTCCTCCGAGGTGTACGGCCACGTCGAGTCCTCGAGCCTGCTCCGCGAGGTCCCGATCGCCGGCATCCTCGGCGACCAGCAGGCCGCCACCTTCGGGCAGGCCGCGTTCGACCAGGGCGAGTCGAAGAACACCTACGGCACCGGTAACTTCCTCATCTTCAACACCGGCACCGACATCGTCCGCTCCGAGAACGGGCTGCTCACCACCGTCGGCTACAAGCTCGGCGACCAGGAGACGCACTACGCCCTCGAGGGGTCGATCGCCGTCACGGGCTCGCTCATCCAGTGGCTCCGTGACAACCTGGGCATCATCGGCAGCGCGCCGGAGGTCGAGACGCTCGCCACGACCGTCGAGGACAACGGTGGCGTGTACTTCGTCCCGGCCTTCTCCGGGCTGTTCGCGCCGTACTGGCGCCCGGACGCCCGCGGCGCCCTCGTCGGCCTGACCCGCTTCGTCAACAAGGGCCACATCGCGCGTGCCGCCCTCGAGGCGACGGCGCTGCAGACCCGCGAGGTCCTCGACGCCGTCAACGCCGACTCGGGTGTCGAGCTCACCGAGCTCAAGGTCGACGGTGGCATGACCGCGAACGACGCCCTCATGCAGTTCCAGGCCGACATCCTGGACGTGCCGGTCGTCCGGCCCGTGGTCGCCGAGACGACGGCCCTCGGTGCCGCCTACGCCGCCGGTCTCGCGGTCGGGTTCTGGGCGAACCTCGACGAGCTCCGTGCCAACTGGCAGGAGGACAAGCGCTGGGAGCCGCAGCTCGACGCCGCCGAGCGCGAGCGCACCCTCCGCCTCTGGAAGAAGGCCGTCACGAAGACCTTCGACTGGGTCGACGAGGACGTCCGCTGACGCGGATCGCCTGACACGGACGGGAGGCCCGTACCGGTTCCACGGACCGGTGCGGGCCTCCCGTCGTCGCGTCCGTGCTGCGTCGGGACCAGGCGCGGGCGTCCGTCCGGGGTGACCCCGGGCGGTTCGGGTCAGACGGCGGCGGGCGCCACGCCCACCCACTCGTCCAGTTTGCGCGTCGCGGCGCCGGAGTCGATCGAGTCCGCTGCGACCACGAGCTGCTCGCGGAACCGCTGCAGGATCGGACGGTCGACCTCGTCCGGGTCCTGCGCCAGCCGGAAGGCGACGAGACCCGCCGCCGCGTTCAGCAAGACGATGTCCCGGACGGGCCCGGACTCCCCCGCGAACACCCGGCGGACGATGGCCGCGTTCTCCGCCGGCTCGCCGCCGAGCAGGTCCTCGGTGCGCGCACGGGCGATGCCGAGGTCGCGCGGGTCGAGGTCGTGTTCGGTGACGCGACCGCCGGAGACCTGCCAGATGTGGCTGTGCCCGGTCGTGGTGAGCTCGTCGAGCCCGTCGTCACCGCGGAACACGAGCGCCGTCGCCCCACGCGTCTGGAACACGCCCGTGATGATCGGCACGAGGTCGAGTTGTGCCACGCCCACCGCGTTCGCTTCGCAGCGCGCCGGGTTGACCAGGGGCCCGAGGAAGTTGAACACCGTCGGGACCCCGATCTCCCGCCGGACCGCGGCTGCGTTGGCGAATCCGGGGTGGAACGCGCTCGCGAAGGCGAAGGTCAGACCGACACGCTGGAAGGTCTCGGCGACACGCGCGGCGTCCATGGTCAGGTCGAGGCCCAGTGCGGCGAGCACGTCGCTCGAGCCGGACTTCGACGAGCTCGCGCGGTTCCCGTGCTTGACCACGGGGACGCCCGCGGCCGCGATGACGACGGCGGCCATGGTCGAGACGTTCACCGTGCCGACGACGTCGCCGCCGGTCCCGACGATGTCGAGGGCCATCGGGTCGACGTCGAGCGGGACCGCGGCGTCGAGGATCGCGTCGCGGAACCCGACGACCTCGTCGACCGTCTCGCCCTTCGCGCGGAGCGCCACGGCGAACGCGGCGATCTGGGCGTCGGTGGCCCGACCCTGGACGATCTGCTCCATGGCCCATGTGGACTGCCTGATCGAGAGGTCCTCGCGCGCCATGAGCGCGCTGATCACCGCAGGCCAGGAGAGAGCGTCAGACATGGCTCGATCGTACTGATTCTCGAAGACCCGCCAGTTGCCTGCGAAAACACTGTCGGTGGATTCCGCCATAATGGACGACGTGACAAGCACCCCTCTCTCCAGATCCGTCAGCGGTCCGGTCCTGAACAGGCCGAACCCCGTTGCCGTGGGGACGATCGTGTGGCTGGGCAGCGAGGTCATGTTCTTCGCCGGCCTGTTCGCGATCTACTTCACGCTGCGCAGCACCTCTCCCGAGCTCTGGGCGACCGAGACCGCCAAGCTCGAGGTGCCGTTCGCGTCGGTGAACACCATCATCCTGGTGCTGTCGAGCTTCGCCTGCCAGTTCGCCGTCTTCGCCGCCGAGCGGTTCCAGGTGCACCGCACCAGCTGGAACCCCAAGGACTGGGGCATGACGGAGTGGTTCTTCGTCACCTACTGCATGGGCGCGATCTTCGTCTGTGGGCAGATCTTCGAGTACGCCAACCTCTGGCACGAGGGCATGACGCTCTCCTCGAGCGCCTACGGCTCCGCGTTCTACATGACCACCGGCTTCCACGGCCTGCACGTGACCGGTGGCCTCATCGCCTTCCTCCTCACGCTCGGCCGTGGGTTCGCCGCGAAGAACTTCGGGCACAAGGAAGCCACCACCGCGATCGTCGTGTCCTACTACTGGCACTTCGTCGACGTCGTGTGGATCGGTCTCTTCGCCGTCATCTACCTCCTCAAGTGAGAATCAGGCAGCCCCACAGCATGTTCAACACAACGAAGCAGAACAAGAAGGGCCGTCGCTCCCCCCTGGCGACCGTGTCCCTCCTCGCCGTCGCGCTCATGACGACGGGCGGCGCGTACGCGCTCTTCAGCACCTCGGCCAACGCCGAGGACAGCACGTCGAGCACCGTCGCCGAGTCGAGCCAGTCCCAGGTGAACGAGGGCGAGAAGCTCTTCGCGTCGAACTGCGCCACCTGCCACGGGTTGTCGGCGCAGGGCACGAGCGAGGGCCCGTCCCTCATCGGTGTCGGCGCCGCGTCGGTGGACTTCCAGGTCGGTACGGGCCGCATGCCCCTCGCCGCGCAGGGCCCGCAGGGTGAAGAGAAGCCGGAGCAGTTCACCGACCAGCAGGTCGACGCGATGGCCGCCTACGTGGCCTCGCTCGGCCCCGGCCCGTCGGTTCCGGGCAAGGAGCTGACGAACGGCTCCGAGGGCGACGCCGCAGAAGGCGCGGAGCTGTTCCGCATCAACTGCGCCATGTGCCACAACGTCGCCGGCGCCGGTGGTGCCCTGACCGAGGGCAAGTACGCGCCGAACCTGCGCGACGTCTCGGGCAAGCACATCTACGAGGCCATGCTGACCGGCCCGCAGAACATGCCGGTCTTCAACGACCTGAACCTCACGCCGGACCAGAAGGCCGACATCATCACGTACCTCAAGTACGTGCAGGACAACCGGTCGCCCGGTGGCTTCGGCCTGGGTGACATCGGCCCGGTCGCCGAGGGTCTGTTCATCTGGATCTTCGGGCTCGGCGCGGTCGTCGCGATGACCGTCTGGCTGACCGCGAAGCAGAACTGATCGTCCGTGTCGCACGACACTGAAGGGAACACCATGGCAGAGCACGATGACGAGGCGCTGAACTCGTCCTCGGCTGTCGAGAAGCACGGCGCGACGCAGCCGGCCGGGACCGCTGTCCTGCCGGCGGAGCGGTTCGAGAACCCGGGTGAGCCGCCGCACCGCGCTCGGCGCACCGACGTCGACCCGAAGAAGCAGCGCCTGGCCGAGCGTCAGGTCGCCACGTTCTTCTACCTGTCGATCATCGGCAGCGTCCTGTCGATCGCGGCGTACATCGCCTTCCCGATCGACGCGGACGACTTCGGGTCCGTCCGCTCGGCGAACCTCTTCCTCGGGCTCTCGATCACGCTCGCGCTGCTCGCGCTGGGCATCGGCGCCGTGTACTGGTCGAAGACCCTGGTCTCCGACCGCGAGCTCACCGAGATGCGCCACACCACGCGCGGCTCGGACGAGACCCGTGCCAAGGCGGTCGAGGCCTTCCAGCTCGCCGACAAGGAATCCGGCTTCAGCCGTCGCAAGCTGATCCGCAACTCCCTCATCGGTGCCCTCGTCGCGTTCCCCCTCCCCGGCATCGTCCTGGTGCGCGACCTCGCGCCGAAGGAAGACCCGAACGAGCTGCTCCGTCACACCTTCTGGAAGTCGGGCCTGCGCCTGACCAAGGACCCGACGGGTCTGCCGATCAAGGCGTCCGACGTCACCATCGGATCGGTGTTCCACGTCATCCCCGAGGGCATGCTCGACTCCGAGCACATGCTCGAGGAGAAGGCGAAGGCCGCCGTCCTCCTGATGCGCCTGGACCCGAAGGACCTCAACCCCGGCAAGGGCCAGGAGAACTGGGGCTACGACGGCATCGTCGCGTACTCCAAGATCTGCACCCACGTCGGCTGCCCGGTCGCGCTCTACGAGCAGCAGACGCACCACCTGCTGTGCCCGTGCCACCAGTCCACCTTCGATGTCTCGAACAACTGCGAGGTCATCTTCGGACCGGCGGCCCGCCCCCTCCCCCAACTTCCGATCTCGGTCGATGACGACGGCTACCTGGTCGCACAGAGCGACTTCCACGAGCCGGTCGGCCCGTCCTTCTGGGAGCGTGCCCGCTCATGAGCAGCACAACGACAACCACCCCCAACACCGAGTCGTCGAACAAGCCGACTCCTGACCGTGGGTCGCGGCTGATCAACTACACCGCGAACTACATCGACGAGCGCACGAGCCTCTCCGGACTGGTGAAGGAGGTCGGGCGCAAGATCTTCCCCGACCACTGGAGCTTCATGCTCGGCGAGGTCGCGCTCTACAGCTTCGTCGTCGTCCTGCTCTCGGGGACCTTCCTGACGTTCTTCTACCAGGCGTCGATGACCGAGGTCGTCTACAACGGTCCGTACGTCCCGATGAAGGGCGTCGAGATGTCGGTTGCCCTGCAGTCGACGCTGGACATCTCGTTCCAGATCCGCGGCGGGCTGTTCGTCCGACAGATCCACCACTGGGCCGCACTGCTGTTCGTGGCCTCGGTCATGCTGCACATGGCGCGCGTCTTCTTCACCGGCGCGTTCCGCAAGCCGCGTGAGCTCAACTGGGTCTTCGGCTTCGTGCTCTGGATCCTCGCCATGGCCGAGGGCTTCACCGGCTACTCGCTCCCCGACGACCTGCTCTCCGGCAACGGTCTCCGCATCATCGTCGGCATGATCGAGGGCATCCCGGTGATCGGCGTCTGGATCGCCTACCTGTTGTTCGGTGGCGAGTTCCCGGGCACCGACATCGTCGGCCGCCTGTACACGCTCCACATCCTGCTGCTGCCGGCGATCCTGGTCGCGGTGCTCGGCGTGCACCTCGTGCTCGTCGTCGTCAACAAGCACACGCAGTACGCGGGTCCGGGCAAGACGAACGAGAACGTCGTCGGCGTTCCGATCCTCCCGGCGTTCGCCGCGAAGGGTGGCGGGTTCTTCTTCATCGTCGCCGGCATCCTCGCCGCCATCGCGTCGCTGTTCACGATCAACCCGATCTGGAACTACGGCCCGTACGACCCCTCCCCTGTGTCCGCCGGAACCCAGCCCGACTGGTACATCGGCTTCGCGGACGGCGCGCTCCGTCTGGTGCCGCCGCACTGGGAGGTCGTCTGGTTCGGGTACACGGTGTCGTTCAACATCCTCGTCCCGATCGCGGTCCTGGGTGGCCTGGTCGTCGCGATCTTCGTCTACCCGTTCATCGAGGCGTGGGTCACCGGCGACAAGCGCGAGCACCACATCGCCGACCGTCCGCGCAACGCCCCGACCCGCACTGCCCTCGGTGTCGCCGGCATCACGCTGTACGGTGCGCTGTTCACGGCGGCGTCCTCCGACCTCATCGCGACGCACTTCATGGTCTCGATCAACCACGTGATCCACGTGCTCCAGGCGGCGACGGTCCTCGGTCCGTTCGTGGCGTTCTGGATCACGAAGCGGGTGTGCCTCGCCCTGCAGAAGAAGGACCGCGAGATCGTCCTGCACGGGTACGAGTCGGGCCGCATCGTGCGCCTGCCGCACGGTGAGTTCATCGAGGTACACGAGCAGCTCGACGAGTACGAGCGGTGGCGCCTGCTGGAGTTCAACGACTACAAGCCGCTGATGATCCGTCCCGACGCTCGTGGTCGCATCAGCTCCATGCAGAAGGCCCGGGCGCGCGTGTCCCGCTTCTTCTTCGAGGACCGCATCGAGCCGGTGTCGAAGTCGGAGCTCGAGGCTGCGCACGCCGCGCACCACGGTCCTGACCTCGAAGGGACCCACCAGGCCCCGCAGGTCGGAGCCGGCACGAAGTAGGTGACATTCCTCGGCAAGAAACGCAACGCCCTCGTCCACTCCGTGGTCGGGGGCGTTGCGTTTCGCCTCAAGCGATCGCGTCATCCCGCGGACATCGGACACGCCGCCCCAGTTCACGGGGCGTTCACACCGCGGTGTTGGAATCGTCGAAGTCGGTGTGGCATCGTGTTGCACCACGCACTCGCTGCCAACGGAAGAAGAGACCCGATGGACGCCCGGACGGCCGAACACCCCAGGCCGAACCACTTCCTGCTCCACCTCAGCGACACCCACCTCCTCGCCGGCGACGGTCCCCTGTACGGGGCGGTCGACTCGGCGGAACGTCTCGGTCAGATCATCGCCGAGATCGAGGCGTCAGGTGCCCGACCCGAAGCGATCGTCGTCACCGGCGACGTCGCCGACAAGGGCGAACCCGGCGCGTACACCCGTGTCCGCGCGATCATCGAGCCCGCTGCAGAACGCATCGGTGCCCAGGTGATCTGGGCGATGGGCAACCACGACGAGCGCGGTGCGTTCCGCCAAGAGCTCTTCGGGCTCCAGCCGACCGACCGTCCCGTCGACTTCGTCTACGACGTCAACGGACTCCGCGTCATCACGCTCGACACGAGCGTGCCGGGCCACCACCACGGCGAGGTCTCCCCCGAGCAGCTGGACTGGCTGGCCGAGGTCCTGTCCGAGCCCGCGCCGCACGGCACGATCCTCGCGATGCACCACCCGCCCGTCCCGAGCGTGCAGGACCTGACCGTCCTCGTCGAGCTCCGCGACCAGGCGGCCCTCGCCGAGGTGGTCGAGGGGAGCGACGTCATCTCGATCATCGCCGGGCACCTGCACTACTCGACCAGCGCCGTGTTCGCCGGGATCCCCGTCTCGGTGGCCAGCGCCACGTGCTACACGCAGGACCTCAACGAGTTCCAGCGTGGTACCCGCGGGCGTGACGGCGCGCAGTCGTTCAACCTCATGCACGTGTACGGCAACCAGGTCGTCCACTCCGTGGTCCCCATCGGGACGTACGCCACGGTCGGTGAGCCGGTCTCCTCTGTCGAGACGGAAGCGCGTCTCGCCGCAGCCGGCGTCGTGATCCCCCCGGCGGTCGAACCGGCCCCTGTCACCGCGTCGATGCCGGTCTTCACCCTCGACACGATCCCGGTCTCGCCCATCCGGCGCTGACCCATGGAAGGACGGGAGGCGCGGTGCCGAGCGGCACCGGGCCTCCCGACCGCCGTTCGGCGGGGATCAAGCTCGGGGCGGCACGCCTCGGGCGTCATGCCTCGGGTCGTCATGCCTCGGGCCGTCACGCCTCGGGTCGTCATGCCTCGGGCCGTCACGCCTCGGGACGCTCCCAGGGTGCCGGGAACGGGAAGTAGCGCTCGAGGAAGTCGGTCACCCGGGTGGTGCGTTCCTCATCGCTGACCTCCGGGAAGCTGCCGTCGTTCAGGCAGAAGAAGTCGACGTTGCGCTTCTTGAGCAGTTCGTCCAGCGTCCGGAGCCCGGCCTGCATCGTCGTGTCGATGTAGCTGACGGAGGCGTTCTCCTGGATGATCGCGCGCCCGGTGAGGAGTGCGTAGTAGTGGTACAGCGAGTTCGTGACGGAGATGTTGTCCGCGGCACGGAACCGCGAGCCCGCGGTCGCGGCGAACTCGTCGGCGAACTCGTGCTCCATCTCGGTCATGATGCTCTTCCGCAGCGGGGTGGCCGCGTGCTCGAGGTGTCGCGTCGTCACGGCGCCGAAGCGCTGCTGCAGGAGCCGCCGGTTCACACGGGCCGAGTTCTCGAACCCGCTCCGCGCGGCGTTGTTCACGCCGAGGCCGATCCGGGTGTCGGCGAGGATGAACTTCGTGACCGAGCCCGGGCTGAAGAACACCGACGGGTCGATGAGCCGACCGAAGAACATGTCGTCGTTCGAGTAGATGAAGTGCTCGCTGAGCCCCGGGATGTGGTGCAGCTGCGACTCGACGGCCTGCGAGTTGTGCGTCGGCAGGACGGACGGGTCGGCGAAGAACTCCTCGCTGCGGACGATGCGGACCTTCGGGTGGTCGGCGAGCCACGAGGGCGCCGGTGAGTCCGTCGCGATGTAGATGGTGCGGATCCACGGCGCGAAGATGTGCACCGACCGGAGCGCGTACTTCAGCTCGTTGATCTGTCGGAACCGGGCCGGGGCGTCGTCGCCCTCTCCCAGCACGGCGTCCGCCTGTGCGGCCTGGCGGGCACGCTGGTACTCGATGGCGTTGCCGTCCACCCACGAGAAGACGATGTCGATCGGGAACCGGATGTCCGACACGTGGTCGTCGAACATGTGCTCGACCGTGCTCCAGGACCGGCCGTACCGGTCGATGTCGACGAGGACGAACTCCTCGATCGGCAGGCTGCGGCGCATCAGGGCGTTCTCGACCGGCGCGAGGACCTCGGTCTCGGTGACCCGCCAGAACTCGAGCTGCACGCTCGTCTCCGCGCCGTAGCGGAGCCGGCCCATGGGCTCGAGCCGGGGACGGAACACGCGGAGCACCGGTTCGTCCACAGACCCGAAGCCGTCGTCGAGGACGAGCACGGCGGGCTTGCCCGGCGGCTTGGCGTAGAAGGGCTCCCCCGCGCCGGCGGCCATGACGGCGCTCTCGGCGCGCTGGCGGTCCCGCTCGTCGACGGCGATCACCGGGCGCTGGTCGTTCCCGCGGATGAGCAGGTGGTCGACGTCGCCGGCCGTGAGTGCGTCGTCGAGGAACAGGAGGTCCTCGATCATCGACTGCTGCGGTGTCAGGTGCCCGTTGATGAGCGTCAGCCGCCCCTTGCGGAGCACGACGTCGGGTCGGTCGAGACCGCCGGAGGACGGTCGAGGGGTCAGCAGAGGACTCTCGGTCACCGGCTCGGTCTCGTCGCTCATCCACGCCTTCCAGGTCGCACTGCCGTGCTCCGTGCACGGCACCGCCGATCCTACCGTCCGCGCCGCCGGTCGGCCCGCGCGCGCCGGTCGCGCCGACGGAGGGGCGACCGGGAGGCTCACTCCGCCGGGCGCGGGACCTTCACGGCGATGCCGACGACGATGAAGAACGCAGCGGCCACGAGTTGGAGGCCCGCCCACAGCTCACCTGGCAGCGGCAGCGTGACGACGGGGTTCCAGCAGACCGCCACGGCGGCGGTGAGGACCGCCGCCCACCAGACGCGGCCGCGGACGGCGAAGACGAGCACGATGAGCGCGAGCACGGTGACGCCCCAGCGGGCGAACACGAACGCGGACGAGTCGATGAAGGCGACGCAGGCGAGCAGCACGACGGCGGCGAGCAACGAGGGCGCCAGAGCCGGCCGGGTGAACGCCGGCAGTCCGTCCTCCCCGCGCCCGGAGGCGGACGAGGCCCGAGCGTCGCGTGCACCGGCCGCCCGCGCCACGGGCTGGGGACGGGCCGACCCGTGCTGCTGCGACGACCCGTGCTGCTGCGACGAACCGATGGGTGGTCGTCCCCTGCGTGCCGTCATCGTCCTCGTACCGTGCCGTCGTCGGTCATGCCGTCTCCTCGTGCGCGGGCTGCGCGACGTCATCCTGGTACGTGGAGTTGCGCTGCGTCGAATCGGTGCGGTGCGCCTCCCGTTCGGCCCGGGCGGTGATCCGCTCGACCATGCCCGGGAAGATGACGCCGTGGAAGGGCAGGATCCCGTACCAGTACAGCCGTCCGGCCAGGCCCTGCGGGAAGTAGATCGCGCGCTGGTGGTAGTCGCTGCCGCCGTCGTCCGCGGGCGTGACGGTCATCTCGAGCCAGGCACGACCGGGCGACTTGAACTCGGCGCGGAGCCGGAGGTACCGGCCGCGGACGAGCCGTTCGACCCGCCACCAGTCGAGCGCGTCGCCCTGCTCCAGGCGTTTCGGGTCGCGGCGGCCGCGGTTCAGCCCGACGCCACCGGCGATCTTGTCGAGCCACCCACGGGCGACCCAGGCCAGGGGGAACGAGTACCAGCCGTTCTCGCCGCCGATCGACTCGACGACGCTCCACACGGCCTCGGGCGGTGCGGACGAGTGCCGCTTGCGGTCGTCGACGTAGACCGTGTGGCCGGCCCAGTCGGGGTCGCTCGGCAGCGGGTCGGCAGAGCCGCTGGACAGGGTCGCGTTGCGCCAGCTCGTCTCGACCTCGCCGGACCGCATCTTCGCGAGGGCGAGCCGGACCGCGCGCCGGTAGGACGTGAGGCCGCCCTCGGGCTGCGGGACGACGTCGTCGATGTCGTGCTCACGTTGCACGCACTCGAACTGCAGCGACTCGATGATCGGGGTCGCGAGCTTGCGCGGGATCGGCGTGACGACGTTGAACCAGTGCGCTGCCAGGCGGGGCGTCAGCACGGGCAGGACGGAGATCGGACGCTGCGGCAGCTTCGCCTCGACCGCGTACCCGTTGAGCATCTGGCCGTACCGGAGCACGTCCGGCCCGCCGATGTCGAAGGTGCGGTTGACGTCGGCGGGGATGGTCAGGGCCTCGACCAGGTAGTACAGGACGTCGCGGACGGCGATCGGCTGGATCCGGTTCCGGACCCACCGCGGCGCCGGCATCCACGGCAGGACGTCGGTGAGGTGCCGGATCATCTCGAACGAGGTGCTCCCGCTGCCGATGACGACGCCGGCCTGCAGCGCGACCGTCGGCACGCCGGAGCCGAGGAGGACGTCCCCGACCTCCTTCCGGCTGCGCAGGTGCTTGCTGAGCTCGCCGTCCGGGTGCAGGCCGCCCAGGTAGACGAACCGCTGCACCCCTGACTCGTGGGCCACGCGCGCCATCGTCCGGGCGGCGTCGCGCTCGGCCTGCTCGAAGTCGCCGTCGGCGCCCATCGCGTGCGCCAGGTAGTACACGGCCTCGATCCCGTCCACCGCCGACCGGACGGCGTCGGCGTCCTGCAGGTCCCCCTCGGACACCTCCACACGGTCGTTCCACGGGACGTCCTGCAGCTTCTGCGGGTTGCGGACGAGGACCCGGACGTCGTGTCCGGCGTCGAGGAGTCTGGGGACCAGTCGGCCACCGATGTACCCGGTGGCCCCGGTGACGAGGACGCGCATGGCCGGAACGGTACGCCGTGCGCCTGCCAGTAGGCTTGCCGGGTGGACAACGCATCGTTCCCCGTCACCGCCGAGGCCGTCCGTCGGCTCATCGACCACGCCATCCTCAAGCCGGAGCTGGACCGCGCAGCCGTCGACGCACAGCTCGACGAGGCCGCCACGTACCGCGTGTTCAGCGTGTGCGTCCGTCCGAGCGACGTCGGCCACGCGGTCGAGCGCCTCCAGGGCACCGGGGTCGGCGTCGGCACCGTGATCGGCTTCCCGCACGGCACCACGACGACCGCCACGAAGGTCGCCGAGTCGCTGCAGGCCCTGGCCGACGGCGCCTTCGAACTCGACATGGTCCAGGACATCGGCGCCGCGAAGTCCGGCGACTGGGAGCGGGTCGAGCGGGACGTCCGCGCCGTGGTCGAGGCAGCCGGCGACACGGTGGTGAAGGTCATCCTCGAGACGGCCTACCTCACCGAGGACGAGATCGTCGCCGCCAGCCGCGCTGCGGTCGCCGGCGGAGCGTCGTTCGTGAAGACCTCGACGGGCTTCGCCGGTGGCGGTGCCACGGCCGAGCACATCCGCCTCATGCGCGAGACCGTCGGCGCCGACACCGGCGTCAAGGCCTCGGGCGGCGTCCGCGGACTCGACACCCTGCTCGAGATGGTCCGCGCCGGCGCGGACCGGATCGGCACGAGCGCCTCGGCACGCATCCTCGACGAGGTCGCACACCGCGCCGCGACCGGCTCCTCCTCCGACCGCGGCGACGACACGTCGTCCTACTGACGGCCGTCGGCCCCCGTGGGGGCCGCGGCTCCGGGGCTCCGTCCCCTGACCTCCCATCCGATCCCCTCCCCGGGTCGGCTGCGCCGGACGCGACGTCAGCGTCGCGGACCGCTGCCGGGCCTCCCGACCGCCACACCGGAGTGCGCATGTCCAGCACCACGTCCTCGTCCCTCGCCCTCGCCGTCGACCTCGGCGGCACCAAGGTCGAAGCCGCGCTCGTCACCGACCAGGGCGTCGTCCTGCCGGGCACGCGACACCGCAGCCCGACCGGGCCCGGACGGACCTCGGACGAGCTGCAGGCCGCGGTCGACGAGGTCGTGGTCGCCGCGCTCGCGGCGCTCCCCACCGACGCGACCCTGGTCGGCGTCGGCATCGGGTCGGCCGGACCGGTCGACGAGGTGAACGGGCTCGTGTCACCGCTCAACATGCCGGTCTGGCGCGGGTACCCGCTCCGCGACCGCGTCGCGGTCCACGTGCCGGACGACGTGCCGGTGACCCTCCGCATGGACGGGCTGGCGATCACGCTCGCCGAGCACTGGGTCGGGGCGGCACAGGGCTCCGACCACGTGATGGGCATGATCGTGTCCACCGGCGTCGGCGGCGGCCTCATCCTGCACGGACGCACCGTCAGCGGCCCCACCGGCAACGCCGGGCACATCGGCCACGTCGAGTGCGGCGGCTACGACGACCCGTGCGCGTGCGGCGGCACCGGCTGCCTGGAGGCCGTGGCCAGCGGACCGAAGACCGTCGCGTGGGCGCGACGGCAGGGCTTCACCGGGACGACCGGCGAGGAGCTCTCCGCCGCCTACGCCGCCGGCGACGAGGTCGCGGTGGCCGCGGTGCAGCGGAGCGGACGAGCCCTCGGGCAGGCGATCGCCGCGGCGACGAGCCTGGTCGACCTCGAGGTCGTGGCCATCGGCGGCGGGTTCTCGCACGTCTCCCCCGACCTGTTCGAGTACGCACGACAGGCCGTCGCCGAGCGGGTCGAGTTCCCGTTCGTGACGAAGGTCCGGATCGTCCCCACCGGCCTGTCCCAGGACGGTCCCCTCATCGGAGCGGCCGCCCTCGTGCACCGCGCCGACGTCCTGCGCTGACCCTCCTTCTCCACACCGTCGGCCTCGGGGTGGTGTGTTCGGGCATCATCTCCGTGTGCCCTCCTCCCGCCTCGTCACCACCGACGACTGGCCGGCGGCCGAGGCACGTGCCGCGGTCCTCGCCGGCGAACTCGTCCCGGTGGGCGCGTGCTGGGCGTCCGTCGCCGAACCGCAGGACACGGCGCTCCGGGCGGCGTCCTACGCGTGGTCCGTCGCGGGTGCGCAGTTCGTGGCAGCGGGGCGGAGCGCGGCGTGGATCTGGGGCGCGTGTTCCCGTCCGCCGCTCCCCCACGACAGTTGTGTGCCGGCCGGTGAACGGTCCCGCCGCCGCGGGGCCTGGGCCGGTGTCCGTGAGATCGCACTCCGCCCGGAGGACGTCGTGCTGCGGGCGGGGGTGCGTGTCCTCAGCCCCGACGCGACGGCGCTCGACCTGCTGCGCGACCGACGCGGGTTCGAGGCGGCGGAGGCCGAGGCGCTGCGCGGTCTGGTGCTGACCGCACTGGTCGATCCGCCGCGCCTCACGGCACTGCTCACGGCGTCCGAGCGGCTGCCGATGGGTCGCCAGGCGCAACGCCGCTTCCGCGACGCCGGGATCAGCCTGCTGCGCTGACCCGGGCCCGGGGTTCCGCTGAGCCGACCCGGCTCAGCCCGCGCTGACGCGGTAGACGTCGTACACGGCGTCGATGCGGCGCACCGCGTTGAGCACGCGGTCCAGGTGCGTCGTGTCACCCATCTCGAAGACGAAGCGGGACAGGGCGAGCCGGTCGGACGACGTCGACACCGTGGCGGACAGGATGTTCACGTGGTGGTCCGTCAGCACGCGGGTCACGTCACTGAGCAGGCCGGAACGGTCGAGCGCCTCGATCTGGATCTGCACGAGGAACACCGACTTGGACGACGGGGCCCACTCGACCTCGATCATCCGGTCGGGCTCGTTCATGAGGGACTTCACGTTCGTGCACGACGCCTGGTGCACCGAGACGCCCTGACCGCGGGTGATGAACCCGACGATCTGGTCGCCCGGCACCGGCGTGCAGCACTTCGCGAGCTTCACGAGGATGTCCGGCGCCCCGCGGACGAGCACGCCGCTGTCGCTGTTCCGCAGCTGGCGGCTCGTCACGTGCCGCGGGAACGCGAGCTCCGGCTCGTCCGTCTCGGTCTCGTTCTGGATGCTGCCGAGCGCCTTCTCGATCACCGACTGGCTCGAGACGTGCCCCTCGCCGACGGCCGCGTACAGCGCCGAGACGTCGTCGTACCGCATCGCCGATGCCACCTCGGAGATGGTGTCCTGGCTCATGATGCGCTGGAGCGGCAGGTTCTGCTTGCGCATCGCCCGGGCGATGGCGTCACGGCCCTGTTCGACCGCCTCTTCCCGGCGCTCCTTGGTGAACCACTGCTTGATCTTGTTCCGGGCCCGGGGGCTCCGGACGAAGGTGAGCCAGTCCTGGCTGGGGCCGGAGTCCGGGTTCTTCGAGGTGAAGATCTCCACGACGTCCCCGCTGGACAGCTGGCTCTCGAGCGGGACGAGCCGGCCGTTGACCTTGGCACCCATCGTGCGGTGCCCGATCTCGGTGTGGACGGCGTAGGCGAAGTCGACCGGGGTCGCGCCGGCCGGCAGGCCGATCACCTTGCCCTGCGGTGTGAAGACGTAGGTCTCCTTGGCACCGATCTCGTAGCGCAGGGAGTCGAGGAACTCCGCCGGGTCGCTCGTCTCCGCCTGCCAGTCGGTGATGTGCGCGAGCCACGCCATGTCCTGGTCGGACTGTGACGTGCTCTCGGCATCACGACCGGTGACGCGCTGCTTGTACTTCCAGTGCGCGGCGACGCCGAACTCGGCACGCTGGTGCATCTCGTGCGTGCGGATCTGGATCTCGACCGCACGTCCCTGCGGCCCGAGCACCGTGGTGTGCAGCGACTGGTACAGGTTGAACTTCGGCGTCGCGATGTAGTCCTTGAAGCGGCCGGGCAGCGGCGTCCACCGCGCGTGCACGGCACCGAGCATGGCGTAGCAGTCGCGCACGGTCGGGACGAGCACGCGGATCCCGACCAGGTCGTAGATCTCGTCGAACTCGCGGCCGCGCACGATCATCTTCTGGTAGATCGAGTAGTACTGCTTCGGGCGGCCCATCACGTCGCCGCGGACCTTCGCGGCCTTGAGGTCCTTCTTCAGCGTCGCCGTGACGTTCTGCACGAACTGCTCGCGCTTCGGCTGTCGTTCCTTGACCAGGCTGTCGATCTCGACGTAGAGCTTCGGGTGCAGCACCGCGAACGACAGGTCCTCGAGCTCCAGCTTGATCATCTGGATGCCGAGGCGGTGCGCGAGCGGCGCGTAGATCTCGAGGGTCTCCTTGGCCTTCCGCGTGGCGGAGGCCGACTCCACGAAGCCCCAGGTGCGGGCGTTGTGCAGGCGGTCGGCGAGCTTGATGACGAGGACACGGATGTCCTTCGACATGGCGATGACCATCTTGCGGACGGTCTCTGCCTGCGCGCTGTCGCCGTACTTGACCTTGTCGAGCTTCGTGACGCCGTCGACGAGCATCGCGATCTCGTCACCGAAGTCCTCGCGCAGCTGGTCGAGCTGGTAGTCCGTGTCCTCGACGGTGTCGTGCAGGAGCGCGGCCGCGATCGTGATCGTGCCGATGCCCAGGTCGGCGAGGATCTGCGCGACCGCGACCGGGTGCGTGATGTAGGGCTCGCCGGACTTGCGCTTCTGGCCGTCGTGCGCGCGCTCCGCCACCGAGTACGCCCGCTCGATCAGCGTCGTGTCGGCCTTCGGGTGGTGCGACCGGACGGTGCGGATCAGGGTGTCGACGGCACCGGCCGGCTGTGCGCGGGAGAACAGCCGCGGCAGCAGCGACCGGAGTGACCCGATGTTGCCGGTCGTGTTCGACCCGAGCGGCGGGCTCGACGGGCGCGGAGCGGACCCTGGTCGCGACCCGTCGGACGGCCGGGAAGCAGCACCGGCATCCGGCTGCGAGGACTCACGCGTGTCGGTCATGCTGCGCCTCCCGGGACTCGATCCGACAACACTACGCGCGTCGGTTCAGTGCTCGTGACCACGTTCGCCGTCAGCGGCGGCCTGGCCGGGGCGCACGACCGGGGCTCCGGACTGCTCCCACGCCACCATCCCGCCGGCGAGGGAAACCGCCGGGACCCCGGCGCGCTCGAGCGCGGCGACGACCTGGGCCGAGCGGTACCCGCTGTGGCACACGACGACCGCGGGGTGCTCGTCGTCGGCGGGCACCTCGGCCCACCGCGCCTGCAGCTCCGACATCGGCAGCAGCGTCGCCTGCGGTGCGTGCACCTCGTCCCACTCGGACTGCTCGCGCACGTCGATCAGGGGCGCGCCGTCCTCGATCCGCTGGAGCGCGTCGGCCAGTTCGACCTCCTGCGCGCCCATCAGACGTCCGCCCCGGCCTGGACGGGACGCTGCTTCGCGGCCGCCTGCGCCTTCTTCGCGTCGCTCGCGAGGACCTTGGGCTCGTTCTCGCGGAGGTGCGCGTACATCGGCGCCGCCAGGAAGATCGTCGAGTAGGTGCCGACGATGATGCCGATGAAGAGCGCGAGGGAGATGTCCCGCAGGGTGCCGGCGCCGAGGACGTACGACCCGATGAAGAGGATCGCCGCGACCGGCAGCAGCGCCACGACCGAGGTGTTGATCGACCGGACGAGCGTCTGGTTGATCGCGAGGTTGACGGACTGCTTGAACGTCCGGTGCGACTCGATCGCGGTGTTCTCGCGGACCTTGTCGAAGACCACGACCGTGTCGTAGAGCGAGTAGCCGAGGATCGTCAGGAAGCCGATCACGGCCGCGGGAGTGACCTCGAGACCGACGATGCCGTACACGCCGGCCGTGATGAGCAGGTCGTGGACGAGCGCGGTCATCGCCGCGAGCGACATCTTCCAGGTGCGGAAGTACAGCGCCATGAACACGGCGGCCAGGGCGAGGAAGATCACGAGACCGCGGATGGCCTGCGCCAGGACGTCCGCGCCCCACGTCGCTCCGATGAAGGTCGCGGCGACCTGGGACTCCGGCACGTCGTACGCGGCCGCGAGGTCCGAGGCGATCTCGTCGGTCTGCGCGTTCGTGAGCTGGCCGGTCTGCACGCGGATGCCGTGGGTCCCGAGCTGCGAGACACGCGGTGCCTCGTCCGACACCACGCGCTCGACGGTCTCGGTGGCGATGCTCTGGTCGGTGGACTTGGCGTCCGAGACCGTGAACTCGGAGCCGCCGGTGAACTCGATGCCGAGCTGGTACCCGCCACGGAGCCACGGCACCGCGAGGGAGATCACGATGCAGGCGACCGCGATGAGGTACCACGTCTTCCGCCGTCCCACGAAGTCGTAGGACCGCTTGCCCGTGTAGAGGTCACTGCCGAACTGGCTGAAGCTCGCCATCAGCTGTCCTTCCCGTTGCCGGTGTCGTTGCCCGTGCTGCCGGATGCCTTGCGCTCGGCGATGGTCTGGCGGCGCGCGGCCTCGCGTGCGCTGCGCTGCCGCTTGCCGTCGACGATGGGTGCGCGGAACTGCGCGCGGCCGCGGTAGACCGCGCCCAGGGCGGCCGGGTCGAGACCGCTGAACGTGTGCCCCTCGCCGAAGAACCGGCTGCGGGCGATGAGCTGCATCATCGGGTGCGTGAACAGCGCCACGACGACGACGTCGATGAGGGTGGTCAGGAGGAGCGTGAACGCGAACCCCTTCACGTCGCTCACCGCCAGCACGTAGAGCGTCACGGCGGCGAGGAAGTTCACCGAGTCGGAGGCGAGGATCGTGCGGAGCGCACGCTTCCAACCGGACTCGACCGCGCTCTCGAGGGCGCGACCGTCGCGGAGTTCGTCACGGATGCGCTCGAAGTAGACGATGAACGAGTCCGCCGTGATGCCGATCGCGACGATCAGGCCGGCGACACCCGCGAGCGACAGCCGGTAGTCGACCCGCCAGGACATGATCGCGATGACCAGGTAGGTCAGGGCGGCGGCGACGCCGAGCGACAGGACCGTGACGAACGCCAGCGCCCGGTACTGGATGACCGAGTAGATGATGACCAGCACGAGGCCGATGAGACCGGCCACGAGACCGCCGACGAGCTGGGCGGTGCCGAGCGTGGCCGAGATGACCTCGTTCGACTGCACCTGGAAGTTGATCGGCAGTGCGCCGTACTTCAGCTGGTCGGCGAGGGTCTTCGACGAGTCCGCGGTGAAGGCGCCGGTGATCTGGGCCTTGCCGTTCGTGATCGCCGCGTTCGTCGACGGTGCCGTGATGACCGTGCCGTCCAGGACGATGGCGAACTGGTTCTGCGGCTGCGCGAGCGACACGAGGCGGTTCGTGACCGTCGCGAAGTCCTTCGTGCCGGCGCCGTTGAAGGTCAGGTTGACGGCCCACTCGCCCGTCGTCGTGCCCTGCGAGTTCGAGGCGAGGCCGGAGGTGGCGTTGCTGATGTCCGCGCCGGAGACCTCGACCGGGCCCAGGATGTACTTCGCGGTGCCGTCGGCGTCACACGTCACGAGCGGCTCGTCGTCCGGGGCGGCGGTCACGTCGTCCGGGGCGGAGCACTTGTAGTTCGTGTACAGGTCCTGCAGCTTGGGCGTCACCCAGGCCAGGTCACTGCCGTTGGTCGGCTCGGCGCTCGGAGTGGCCTGGAGCGATGCGGGCGGCGAGTACGGCGTCGGGGACGCGGACTGCGAGCCGTCGTCGCCGACGGCGCTGTCCGACGCGGCCTCGGTGTAGAGCACCGGACGGAAGGTCAGCTTCGCGGCGGCCTCGATGCGCTGGATGGTCTCCTGGTCGGGCTTGCCGGGGATCGAGACGACGATGTTGTTGGCGCCCTGGGTGTTGATCTCGGACTCCGAGACACCGGTGGCGTCGATGCGCTGGCGGATGATGTTCACCGCCTGCTGCAGCTGCTCCGAGGTGACGGCCGACCCCTCGGTGCTCTGTGCCGCGAGGGTGATCTGGGTCCCGCCCTGCAGGTCGAGCGCCAGCTCCGGGACCCAACTCGCTCCGTCGTACCACTTGTCGGAGGCGTCCTTCGACGTGCTCGCGAGGATCGACGCTGCGGTGTTCAGCCCCGCGAGGATCGCCAGGATGATCACCAACCAGGTGAGCGAGCGGAGCGCCTTCTTGACGGGTGTCGATCGTGCCACCGGTCGTCTCGTCTTTCTGTCGTGAGCCCCGCACGTCGGAACGCACGGGGCCCATGGTGTCGCACCGTCGGGCGGTCCCGACGGCGTCGTCGGTCAGTCTTCGGTCTTGCGCTTCGTGGTGTCGACGTCCTCGACCCGCTCGCCGTAGATCGGCTCGCCGTTCAGCTCGGTGACGTGGTCCGCCGCGGGCTCGGTCGTGGTGGTCGTCTCGACGGCCTCGGGAGTCTCCTCCGGCACGACGCGGGACAGGGTCTGGCGGTGCACCGTGACGACGGTGCCCGGTGCGATCTCGACGTCTGCGGTGACCTTCTCGTCGTCGACGGACACGAGCGTGCCGTAGAGGCCGAACGAGAGCATGACACGGGCACCGGGGACCATCTGGCTGGCGGTCTCCGACTGCTGCTTCTTGCGCTTGCGGCTGCTGTAGAACATGAAGGCCGCGAACGCCACGATGATGATGATGAGGAAGTACTGGTCCATGGGGACCCTCCGGTCGGTCGAGCGGTTTCGGGCGCGAGCAGTCTAGAGCACGCAGATGTCCGGTCCTTCACGCACCGTCGGCGTCGAACAACCCCGGCTGTGCTGCGGCCTGCCCGGGCGTGAGCCCGAAGTGCCGCCAGGCCTGCGGGGTCGCGATGCGGCCGCGCGGGGTCCGCGTGACGAGCCCGATGCGGACGAGGAACGGCTCGACGACCGACTCGATCGTCTCGGACTCCTCGCCGACGGACACCGCGAGCGTGTTGAGCCCGACCGGACCGCCGTCGAAGCGGGTGAGCATCGTCTCGAGCACGGCGCGGTCGAGCCGGTCCAGGCCGTACTCGTCGACGTCGTACAGGTCGAGTGCGCCCTGGACCGCGGCCATGCCGTCCCGGGTGCCGTGCACGAGCGCGAAGTCGCGGACCCGTCGCAGCAGGCGGTTCGCGATGCGCGGGGTCCCGCGGGAGCGCCCGGCGATCTCCCGCAGGGCGTACCGGTCGAAGTCGAGTTCGAGCAGGTGGGCGGCGCGGATGAGGACCTGCTCGAGCTCGTCACGCTCGTAGAACTCCAGGTGCGCGGTGAAGCCGAAGCGGTCGCGCAGGGGGTTCGGCAGGAGTCCGGCCCGGGTGGTCGCACCGACGAGGGTGAACGGGGCGAGGTCGAGCGGGATGCTCGTCGCACCGGCGCCCTTGCCGACCATGACGTCGATGCGGAAGTCCTCCATCGCGAGGTAGAGCATCTCCTCGGCCGATCGGGCCATCCGGTGGATCTCGTCGATGAACAGCACCTCGCCGGGCATGAGCGACGAGAGGACGGCGGCGAGGTCACCCGCGTGCTGGATCGCCGGGCCGCTCGACATCCGCAGGGGGCGGTTCGACTCGTGCGCCACGATCATCGCGAGCGTCGTCTTGCCGAGTCCGGGCGGTCCGGCCATCAGGATGTGGTCCGGCGTCCGGTCCTGCATGGCAGCGGCCTTGAGGAGCAGGTCCAACTGCCCGCGGACCTTCCGCTGCCCGACGAACTCGTCGAGGGACTTCGGGCGGAGCGCTCCCTCGAACGCGAGCTCCTCGGGCGACTGGGCGTCGGCCGCGGTGATGCCGCCGCTCATCGGCCGGCACCGGCCGGTCGGAGCGTGCCGAGCGCGGCGCGGAGGAGCGCCTGCGTCCCCATCTGGGCGACGCCGGGCTCGTTCGCGACGGCGTCGTCGACGGCCGATCGGGCGGCCTCCTCGCGCCAGCCGAGCCCGACCAGTGCGATGACGACGTCCTCGGAGGCGGGGTGCGCGGCGACCGCACCGGCGGCAGCCGAGGCGGTCGGCGCCTCGAACGCGGCGAGCTTGCCGGCGAGGGCGACGATGATGAGCTTGGCCGTCTTCGGACCGATCCCGGAGACCTTCCGGAACGCGCCGTCGTCGTCGTTCGCGACGGCGTTCGCCACCTGTGCCGCGGTCATCTGCCCGAGGACGCCGAGCGCGGACTTCGGCCCCACGCCGGACACGCTGCGCAGCAGGTCGAACACACGGAGCGCCTCGACCGAGTCGAAACCGAACAGCTCGAAGGCGTCGTCGCGGACGATGAGCGCCGTGCGGACGAACACCTCTGCGCCGTGACGCATGGTCAGGGCGTGCGCCGGCGTGACCGTCACCGCGTACCCGACTCCCCCGACCTCGACCACGGCGGTCGATCCGGCCACGTCGATGCAGGTGCCCCGGAGACTCGCGATCATGCCCCGAGCCTAGGGCGGACCGCGGACGTCCTCGGACCGCCGCTCCGCACGAGCGGGGACGCCGCGCTCCGCCCGGCTGCACCGGCCTGCGCGTCACGCCACGCGCGCTGCGCGGGCGTGAGCGTCTGCGTGCCGGTGCTGACGGCGTCCGGCGAGCCGAGCCTCCAGGCATGGCACACCGCGAGGGCGAGCGCGTCCGCGGCGTCCGCCGGTCTCGGTGCCTCGGCCAGGCCGAGGACCCGCGCGACCATCGCCTGCACCTGCCGCTTGTCCGCGTTGCCGTACCCGGTGATGGCGGCCTTCACCTCGGACGGGGTGTGCAGCCCGACCGGCAGCCCGCGCGCCGCTGCGGCGTGCAGGGCGAGCCCGGACGCCTGCGCGGTCCCCATCACGGTGCGCACGTTCGCCTGGGCGAAGACGCGTTCCACGGCGACGGCGTCCGGACGGTGCGTGTCGATCTGCTCCGCGATGCCCTCCGCGATCGCGAGCAACCGCAGTTCCAGGGCCATGTCCGCCGGGGTGCGGACGACCGTCACGTGCACGAGGCGGGCGCGCCGGTCCGGCGTGACCTCGACCACGCCGACACCGCACCGGGTGAGCCCGGGGTCCACCCCGAGCACGCGGAGCACGGTCTTATTCCTCGTCCTCGTCGAGCTCGGCCTGCACGTCGAAGTTCGCGTACACGTTCTGCACGTCGTCCGAGTCCTCGAGCGCGTCGATGAGCTTGAACACCTTGCGGGCGGTGTCGGCGTCGACCTCGACCTTGAGGTTCGGCACGAACTCGGCGTCGGCGGAGTCGTAGTCGATCCCCGCGTCCTGCAGGGCCGTGCGTGCCTGGACGAGGTCGGACGCCTCGGTGATGACCTCGAAGCCGCCGCCCTGGTCGATGACGTCCTCGACACCCGCGTCGAGCACGGCCGTCATGACGTCGTCCTCGGAGAGCCCGTCGGTCTTCGTGACCGAGATGACACCCTTGCGGTTGAAGTTGTAGGCGACGCTGCCCGGGTCGGCCATGGTGCCGCCGTTGCGCGACATCGCGGTCCGGACCTCGGCCGCAGCGCGGTTCTTGTTGTCGGTGAGGCACTCGATGAGCAGCGCAACGCCGTTCGGGCCGTAGCCCTCGTACATGATCGTCGTGTACTCGATCGACTCACCGGTCAGGCCGGCACCGCGCTTGACGGCACGGTCGATGTTGTCGTTCGGCACCGAGGTCTTCTTGGCCTTCTGGACCGCGTCGACCAGCGTCGGGTTGCCCGACATGTCGGCGCCGCCCATCTTCGCGGCGACCTCGATGTTCTTGATGAGCTTGGCGAACGACTTCGCACGGCGCTGGTCGATGACCGCCTTCTTGTGCTTGGTCGTTGCCCACTTGGAATGCCCGGACACGGTTCTCCTTGCGTCTAGCCGAAAATCCGGTCCAGTCTACCGACCCGGGAGGCTCGGCCGCCCTCCGCCTCGCTGGCGCGGCCGACCGGCGGCCCGGCTCAGGCGGAACGGACCAGGTCGAGGAAGCGCCGGTGGAAGCGGTCCTCCCCCGCGACCTCCGGGTGGAAGGCGCTCGCCAGCACGTTGCCCTGCTGCACCGCGACGACCTGCCCGTCGGTCAGCGCCCCGAGCACGCGCACGTCGATGCCGTGCTCCTCGACCACGGGCGCCCGGATGAACACCGCGTGCACGGGGTCCGCGCCGAGTTCCGGCATCGGGATGTCCGTCTCGAACGAGTCGTTCTGGTTGCCGAAGGCGTTGCGTCGGACCGTCGTGTCGAGGATCCCGAGCGTGTGCTGCCCGGCGATGCCGTCGGTGATCCGCGCGCTCAGCATGATCATGCCCGCGCAGGTGCCGTAGGCCGGTAGGCCACCGCGGATGGCATCGGCGAGCGGTTCCGCAAGGCCGAACGTCCGAGACAGCTTGTCCATCACGCTCGACTCACCGCCGGGGATGACGACGCCGTCGAGCGCCGCCAACTCCTCCGGACGGCGGAGCGGCACGACGTCGGCGCCGAGCTCCGTGAGGGACGAGATGTGCTCGCGGAAGTCCCCCTGCAGGGCGAGGACGCCGATCCGGGGCGCGGCGTTACCAGCCACGCTCGGCGAGGCGGTGCGGCGCGGGGACGTCGGCCACGTTGATGCCGACCATCGCCTCGCCCAGCCCACGCGAGACCTCGGCGATGACCTTCGGGTCGTCGTGGAAGGTCACGGCCTTGACGATCGCCGCGGCGCGCTTGGCCGGGTCACCGGACTTGAAGATGCCGGAGCCGACGAACACGCCGTCCGCGCCGAGCTGCATCATCATCGCGGCGTCGGCGGGGGTGGCGACACCACCGGCGGTGAAGAGCACCACCGGGAGTGAGCCGGTCTGCGCGACCTCCTTCACGACGTCGTACGGGGCCTGCAGCTCCTTGGCGGCGACGTAGAGCTCGTCCTCCTTGAGGTTCCGCAGCGCCGCGATCTCCTTCGAGATGGTGCGGATGTGGCGCGTGGCCTCGGACACGTCGCCGGTGCCGGCCTCGCCCTTGGAGCGGATCATGGCCGCGCCCTCGGTGATGCGGCGGAGGGCCTCGCCGAGGTTCGTCGCACCGCAGACGAAGGGCGTCGTGAAGCCCCACTTGTCGATGTGGTTGACGTAGTCGGCGGGCGAGAGCACCTCGGACTCGTCGATGTAGTCGACGCCGAGCTCCTGGAGCACCTGGGCCTCGACGAAGTGGCCGATGCGGGCCTTCGCCATGACCGGGATCGACACCGCGGCGATGATCTCCTCGATCATCGACGGGTCGGACATGCGGGCGACACCACCCTGCGCACGGATGTCGGCCGGGACGCGCTCGAGGGCCATGACGGCGGTGGCGCCGGCTTCCTCGGCGATGCGGGCCTGGTCGGCGTCGATCACGTCCATGATGACGCCGCCCTTGAGCATCTCCGCGAGGCCACGCTTGACGCGTGAGGACCCGGTGGTCGAAGTGGCGGTGACGGTGCTGGGGGTGCTGTCGCTCATGATCCCCCCAGTCTAGTGCTCCGGCCACCCCTCGGCGACGAGTCGACGGGTCTCGCCGAGCATCTGCGAGAGCGACTTCGTCCGGGCGATGATCGGGAAGAAGTTGGCGTCCGACTGCCACCGCGGCACGATGTGCTGGTGCAGGTGTGCGGCAACACCGGCGCCGGCAACCTCGCCCTGGTTCATCCCGATGTTGAACCCGTCGCAGTGGGCGACCCGGCGGAGGACCCGCATCGCGGTCTGGGTCAGCTCGCCGATCTCCTGCAGTTCCTCCGGCGACGCCTCGTCGTAGAGCGGGACGTGTCGGTACGGGCAGACGAGCAGGTGGCCGTTGTTGTACGGGTACAGGTTGAGCAACACGTACGCGTGCTCGCCCCGCGCGACGATCAGGGCTTCACGATCGGACTTCCGCGGTGCCTCGCAGAACGGGCAGTCGTCACGGTGCCCGCGACCCTCGCCCGCCCGGCCGGCGTCGATGTACGCCGTCCGGTGCGGGTTCCACAGGCGCTGGAAGGCGTCCGGGACCGCCGCCTGGGTGGCGGCGTCCCGGATCACCAGCGGGTCGCCCTCGTCGTCGAGCGGGCCGGACATCAGACCTGCACGCGGTCGCGGATGGCCGTCGTGATGCGCTCAACGGCCTCGTCCACGGGCACGCCGTTGTCCTGGCGGCCGTCCCGGAACCGGAAGCTGACGGCCCCGGCGTCGCGGTCGTCGCCGCCCGCGATGAGCTGGAACGGCACCTTCGCCTTGGTGTGCGTGCGGATCTTCTTCTGCATGCGGTCGTCCGAGTGGTCGACCTCGGCGCGCACGCCCTTCGCACGGAGCTTCGCGACCACCTCGTCGAGGTAGTCGCCGTACTCCTCGGCGACGGGGATCGCGACGACCTGCACCGGGGACAGCCAGACCGGGAACGCCCCCGCGTAGTGCTCGGTCAGGACGCCGAAGAACCGCTCGATCGACCCGAACAGGGCACGGTGGATCATCACCGGGCGCTGGCGGGTGCCGTCGGCAGCCGTGTACTCGATGCCGAACCGCTCGGGGAGGTTGAAGTCGAGCTGCACGGTGGACATCTGCCAGGTGCGGCCGATGGCGTCGCGCGCCTGCACGGAGATCTTCGGGCCGTAGAAGGCCGCACCGGCGGGGTCGGCGACGAGTTCGAGCCCGGACTCCTCGGCGACCTCGCGCAGGGTGTTCGTCGCGACCTCCCAGACCTCGTCGTCGCCGACGTACTTCTCGGGGTCCTTGGTGGAGAGCTCGAGGTAGAAGTCGTCGAGACCGTAGTCGCGGAGCAGGGACAGCACGAACTGGAGGGTCGTGGTGAGCTCCTCCTTCATCTTCTCCTGCGTGGTGAAGATGTGCGCGTCGTCCTGGGTCAGGCCACGGACCCGGGTGAGGCCGTGGATGACGCCGGACTTCTCGTTGCGGTAGACCGTGCCGAACTCGAACATCCGCAGCGGCAGGTCGCGGTAGGAGCGGGCCTGCGACCGGTACGCCAGGATGTGCATCGGGCAGTTCATGGGCTTGAGGTAGTAGTCCGCGCCCTGTCGGGTGACGTTGCCGTCCTCGTCCCGCGCCTCGTCCATGTGCATGGGCGGGAACATGCCGTCCTTGTACCACCCGAGGTGACCGGACTGCTCGAACAGGTCGCCCTTGGTGATGTGCGGCGTGTAGACGAACGAGTAGCCGTTCTCCTCGTGCCGACGACGCGAGTAGTCCTCCATCTCACGGCGGATGATGCCGCCCTTGGGGTGGAAGATCGCGAGGCCCGAGCCGATCTCGTCGGGGAACGAGAACAGGTCGAGTTCGGCGCCGAGCTTGCGGTGGTCGCGCTTCGCCGCCTCCTCGAGGCGCACGAGGTACGCCTTGAGCTGGTCCTTGTCGGGCCAGGCGGTGCCGTACACGCGCTGCAGCTGCGGGTTCTTCTCCGACCCGCGCCAGTAGGCGGCGGCGACGCGCATGAGCTTCACCGCGTTGCCGATCCACCGGGTGTGCGGGACGTGCGGGCCGCGGCAGAGGTCCTGCCAGACGACCTCGCCGGACTTCGGGTCGACGTTCTCGTACACGGTGAGCTCGCCCGCGCCGACCTCGACGCTCTCGCCCGAGTCGCCATCGGCAGCGGCGCCCTTCAGGCCGATGAGCTCCTGCTTGTAGGGCTCCCCCGCCACGAGCTCGCGAGCCTCGTCGTCCGTCACGACCCGGCGGCGGAAGCGCTGGGCCTGCTTGACGATGCGGTCCATGCCCTTCTCGATCGCCTTGAGGTCCTCGGGCGTGAAGGGCTCGGTCACGTCGAAGTCGTAGTAGAAGCCGTCGGTGACCGGCGGCCCGATGCCGAGCTTCGCGTCCGGGTTGATCTGCTGCACCGCCTGCGCGAGCACGTGCGCGGCGGAGTGCCGGAGGATGTCGAGGCCGTCCTGCTCGTCGAGGGTCACCGGCTCGACGACGTCGCCGGCCGCCACCTCGGCCGCCAGGTCCTTGAGCACACCGGCCACCCGGACGGCGACGACACCGCGGACGCCGTCGAACAGCTCGGTGCCCGTCGTGGTCGTCGTCGCGGTGCGGGGCTCGGGCGCCTGGGGCACGTCGGCGGGCTCGGGTGCGACTGCGTCGGTCACGATGGTGGTGCTCCTCGGTCGGTTCAGGGGTGGCTCAAGACTAGTGCGCGGCCGTGGCGGTTCAGGCGGGGACGCGGCCGAGCGTCGTGACGGGCAGGCGCGGCTCGAGGCGCTCCCGGCCCGAGAGCCCGTCGAGCTCGAGCAGCGAGGCGAAGCCGATCGCCTCGTACCCCGCGCGTTCGAGCAGCGTGACCGTCGCCGCAGCGGTGCCCCCGGTCGCGAGGACGTCGTCGACGACGAGCACGCGCGTGCCCTGCGGGAGCTGGCCCGGCCGGAGCTCGAGCTCTGCCTCGCCGTACTCGAGCGCGTACTGCTCGCTGAGCACCTCGCCGGGCAGCTTGCCGGCCTTGCGCACGGTCAGGACGCCGACCTGGTGCTGCGCCGCGATGCCGCCGGCGAGGGCGAACCCGCGCGCCTCGATGCCGGCGACCGCCTGGAAGCCCGCACCGATCGCGAACGGCGCCGCGAGGGCCTCGCAGACGCGGCCGAACGCCACCGGGTCGGAGAACACCGGCGTCACGTCGCGGAACAGGATGCCGGGCTTCGGGAAGTCCGGGACGATGGCGGTCAGGCGCTCGACGAGTGCAGCTGCGGTTTCGGTCACCGCACAACGGTACGCGACCGCAGGCGCCGCACGTACCCGGCTGTCCGGCGTCTGTCCCTCGTTCTGGAGATCGCCCTCTCGCCGCTCCACGGGTTCTGATGGTCTGCGGCAGGTGGAGCGGGACGGCGGGGGCGTCCCGGCAGCGGACGGACACAGGACGGGATCATGCACTCGAGGATCAGGACACTGGTCGCGCTCGCGATCGCAGCGACGGCGGTGGCTGCGGGCAGCGTCACGTCCCCGGCCCCTGCGACAGCGGCCGTCGTCGCACCGCTGCCGCGCGCTGCCCTCCACTCCGCGACACCCGGGCAGGTCTTCGCCGGTGGGTTGTTCCGGCAGTCGGACAGCCAGCCCGCGCAGGCCGCGGCGGCACTCAGCGCTGCGGGCCGGACGAGGGAGGCCGCTGCGGCCCGGACCATCGCGCAGCAGCCGATCGCGATCTGGCTCGGCGAGTGGTACACGGGCGACGCGCTGGACCGCGTGATCGCACGGAACCTCGCCGCCGCCGAGCGCGCCGGCACGACACCGGTGTTCGTCACCTACGCCGTGCCGAACCGCGACTGCGGCGGGTACTCGGCGGGCGGCCTCACCCCGTCCCGGTACGCCGAGTGGAACCGCCGCATCGCGGCCGACCTCAAGGGGCACCGGGCCGTCGTGATCGTCGAGCCGGACTCCCTGGCGCACCTGAGCACGTGCACCGCAGAACGCGCGAGACGGCCGGGGATCATCGCTGCCGCCGTGCGCGACTACGCCGCCGCGGGCGTCCCCACCTACCTGGACGGTGGCAACGAGAACTGGAACAGCGCTGAGCTGCAGGCGTCGTACCTGCGGGAGGCCGGCGTCGCCCAGGCCCGGGGTTTCTTCACGAACGTCGCGAACTTCTACGGCGTCGACGGTGAGCGGGTCTACGCCGAGCGACTCAGCACGATGACGGGCGGTGCCCGGTACGTCATCGACGTGTCGAGGAACGGTCGTGGGTGGCTCGGCACCTGGTGCAACCCCACCGGGGCCGGCCTCGGCGGGCGACCGCAGGTCGCGGCGGGCAGGACCCGGCTCGACGCCCTGCTCTGGGTGAAGACGCCGGGCGCGAGCGACGGGACCTGCAACGGAGGCCCCGCTGCCGGCACGTGGTTCCCGTCGTACGCGGTCGCACTGGTGGCCAACCGGAAGCGCTAGGCGCCGGCACGCCGTCGGGGGGGCGAACCAGGAATCCGACATCGAACCAGGCGACGAGCCTGGTTCGATGTCGTCTTCGTGGTCCGATCGTGGTGCAGCTTCGTCCGTGCGGAGGCGGCCGCGACGCGGCGCGCTCAGCGCCACATGCGCATCGCGGCGCTCCGCACGAGCAGGTCGAGCTCGCGCTCGCGCCGCTCGCGGTCGAGCCGCTGCCGGGTCGCGAAGTCGACCGAGGGGCGCACGTGGTGCGTCCGACGGCTCCAGATGATCAGCGACATGCCGATCCGGAGGGCGATGCGGTCGGCGAGCGTGACCCGGCGGCGCACCGCGCGGGTATCGGGGGGACGGACGTCGATGTCGTTCGACACGGTGGTGCCTTTCGTGGGTGCCCGAGGGCATGACGGAGAACCCGACCACCGAGCGCGGAAATGCGTCGGGAACGGGTCCGGAAGACCGCCCGGTGAATGCGGGCGAGAATGGTCGCCGGGCGCGCAGGAATGCGCACGGCTGCATTGTCGGTGACCGAACGGGGTCACCGCGTGGAGTCGTCGCGGGAGACGTCCGCCGCTCGCGGCCCGACCTCGGTCCACCCCGCCGCCACGCCCGGCTGCCGTCAGCAGGACGGGCTGCCGTCAGCAGGACGGGCGGCCGTCAGCAGGACGGGCAGTCGTGGCGTGCACGGCGCGTGCGGCGCGGCACGACAGGATTGTGCGACGACGACCGGAGCGGCACCACCACGCAGTCAGCGCAGCGCGGGATGGAGCTTCGATCGATCGAGGGAGGACGGCTGGAGCGGGACGTCCCGCGTCAGTGCGAACGGAGCGGGGTGCCGCCGATCCCACGGATTCCACGGAACGGGTTCGTCGTGGAGATCATCATTGTCGGCCCCCTCTCGGTCTCGTACAGCCGGTGATGCTCGTGAACACTATCGGCGTCAGGAATGCGAGCGCAACCCCTTTCTCGAACATTCCTGGAATTGCATCGCCGAACACGATCGGTGCCGCCGGACGCAGCACGGCCCCGGTACCGCTGGGGTACCGGGGCCGTGCTCGGGTGTGGGTCGGACTAGACCGCGGCGGGGGCGGACGCGCGGGCGACGAGCCGGCCGTCCTCGACGTCGATCCGGACGGTGCCACCGTCGTGCGCCTGCTCGTCGACCACCAGGGTCGCGATGCGGTCGTCGACCTCACGCTGGATCAGTCGGCGGAGCGGACGGGCGCCGTACTCCGGCTCGTAGCCGTGCTCGGCGAGCCAGTCGGTCGCCGACTCGGACACCGAGAGCACCATGCCCTGTGCCGCCAGCCGGGACGCCGTGTCCTGCAGGAGCAGCGACACGATCGAGCGCAGCTGCCCGCGCTCGAGCTTGCGGAACAGCACGATCTCGTCGATCCGGTTGATGAACTCCGGCCGCATCGACTCGCGCAGCCTGCCCATCACGCGGTTGCGGAGGTCCTCCTCCGCGTAGCCGCCGTCGGCCGCCACCGAGAAGCCGAGCGCACCCGAGCGGGACGCGAGGAACTCCGACCCGATGTTCGAGGTCATGATGACCACCGTGTTCCGGAAGTCGACCGTCCGGCCCTGTCCGTCGGTGAGCCGTCCGTCGTCGAGCACCTGCAGGAGCAGGTTGAACACGTCCGGGTGCGCCTTCTCGACCTCGTCGAGCAGGATCACCGAGTACGGGTTCCGACGGACGCGCTCGGTCAGCTGTCCGGCCTCGTCGTAGCCGACGTACCCCGGAGGGGCACCGACGAGTCGCGAGACCGTGTGGCGTTCGCCGAACTCGCTCATGTCGAAGCGGAGCATCGCCGACTCGTCCCCGAACAGCGACGAGGCCAGCGCCTTGGCGAGCTCGGTCTTGCCGACACCGGTCGGTCCGAGGAACAGGAAGCTGCCGACCGGGCGACGCGGGTCGCCCATCCCGGTGCGACTGCGTCGGACCGCCTTCGCGATCGCCCGCACGGCGTCGTCCTGGCCGACGACGCGGTCGTGCAGCTCGGACTCCAGGCTCGCGAGGCGGGTCTTGTCGGCCGACCCGAGTCGGGTCACCGGGATCCCGGTGGCGCGCGACACGACGGCTGCGATGTCCGCCTCGGTGATGACGTCGTCCACGGGGTGCGCGACGGAGGACGCGGCCACGTCACCCGTGTCGGCGGCGGTGATCCGGGCCTCCAGTCCGGCGATCTCGTCGCGGAGGTCGGACGCCTCCTCGTACTGCTCCTCGGCGACGGCGCGGTCCTTACGGGCCGTGAGGTCGGCGACCTCGGCGCGGAGCGCCTCGACGTCGACGTCGCCCGACCGGGCGAGGCGACGGCGGGCACCGGCCTGGTCGATGAGGTCGATGGCCTTGTCCGGCAGGTGCCGGTCGGTCACGTAGCGGTGCGAGAGCTCGACGGCCGCTCGGAGCGCGGCGTCGGAGTACGTCACGCCGTGGTGCTCGGCGTAGCGGGGGCTGAGACCGGTGAGGATCGCGACCGCGTCCTCCACGCTCGGCTCCCCCACCGTCACGGGCTGGAAGCGACGCTCGAGTGCGGCGTCCTTCTCGATGCGGCGGTACTCCTTCAGCGTCGTCGCGCCGACGAGGTGCAGGTCACCGCGGGCGAGGCGGGGCTTGAGGATGTTGCCGGCGTCCATCGAACCGCCCTCGCCGCCACCACCGGCGCCGACGACGGTGTGCAGCTCGTCGACGAAGACGATGAGCTCGTCCGCGTGCGCGGCGATCTCGTCCATCGCCTTGGTCAGGCGCTCCTCGAAGTCACCGCGGTACCGGGTGCCGGCGAGCATACCGGGCAGGTCGAGCGCGACGACGCGCTTGCCCTGCAGCAGGGCCGGGACGTCTCCGTCGACGATGCGCTGGGCGAGTCCCTCGACGATGGCGGTCTTGCCGACGCCGGGCTCGCCGATGAGGACGGGGTTGTTCTTGGTGCGGCGGAGCAGGATCTCGACGGCCTGCTCGATCTCGTCGGCGCGGCCGATCACCGGGTCGATGCGGCCGTCACGAGCGCGTGCCGTCAGGTCGGTTCCGTACTGGTCGAGCGTCGGGGTCTCCGACTGCTGGTCCTGGTCGGCGGTGGTGGTGCCGGGCATGGGTCGCCCCTCTCGTGCGGCCTCGGCCGCGTCGTGCGCGTAGGACTGCATCACCTGTGGGGTGACGCCGGCGCTCGCGAGGAGTTGCCCCGCGACGGTGTCCTGGTCGGTGACGAGCGCGAAGAAGACGTGCTCGGGGTCGGTGTACGTGCTGCCGAACCCGCGCGCGGCCTGGGTGGCCTCGAGCAGGATCCGTTGCGCGGACGGGGTCAGGGCCGGGCGACCCTCGACACGGTCACCCGACGGCATCGGGAGGCGCTGTTCGACCTCGGCGGCGAACCGCTCGGGGTCGGCACCCGCGGACCGGAGGACGGCCGCGAAGGGCTCGGTGCCGACGAGCACGTGCAGCACGTGCAGCGCGTCGATCTCGTGCTGACCCTGCTCGACGGCGTACGCGGCCGTCTGCTGGAGCAGCTCGTGGGTGCGCCGGCTGAGGAGCCGGGTGATGTCGACCGGCCGTCCGAACGGCACGGACCGCTGGGACTGACCGGGGTTCTGTGAAGCCGCGAGCAGTCGTGCGAGGAACTCGTCGAACGAGTCGTTGCCGCCGGTCGGGCCGAACGTCTGTGGCAAAGGGACCTCCTGAGGAACTTGAGTGCCTTCGGCTCAATGCAACGCAGGAGGGCCGCGGTCATTCCCGTGTCCGGGAAGAAGTTGCGGCGAGTCGACTCAGGTCCGGGTGATGGCCGCCGTGCTCGCGTCGGTGACGCGCACCAGGTCGGCCGGGACCACCTCGATGTCGAACCCGCGGCGCCCGCCGGACACGAAGATCGTCGCGTGGTCGGCGGCCGACGCGTCCAGCACGGTGCGCAGTCGTGTCCGCTGTCCCACCGGACTGATCCCGCCGACGACGTACCCGGTGCGGCGTTCCGCGAGCGCGGGGTCCGCGAGCGACGCCTTCTTCCCGCCGACGGCCGCCGCGACGGCCTTGAGGTCGAGCCGGTCCGCCACGGGGACGATCGCCACCGCGAGTTCACCGTCGACCGACACCACGAGGGTCTTGAAGACCTGCTCCTCGCGGAGCCCGAGTGCCGCCGCTGCTTCCTCGCCGAAGTTCGTCGCGCTCTCGTGGTGCTCGTAGACGTGCGGCCTGTAGGGGACGCCGGCCCGCTCCAGCGCGACCGTCGCCGGGGTGCTCGGGGAAGCTGCGCTCATGCACCGATCCTGCCCCGCGTCCCCGGCACGTCTCCGGAGGCTCGCGGACGGTACGCTGAGCCGCACCATGACGGTCATCGAGGTGCTGCTCCGCGTGGTCTCCGCGCTGCACGCGCCGGGCCCCGCCGCGCTCGGTCACGCATGGGTCCCTGGTGCACCACCGGCCCTCGCGGTCGCCGTGCTCGGCGTCACCGTCGTGGGCGTCACCGTCGCCGGGATCGCCGCGCTCGCCGCAGCCGCGCTCGTGCTGCGGCTCGTCGCCCTGCTCATCGCCGCGGTCGGAGCGGACCGTCTCCCGGTGCCCTCCACGGCACCGGACCTCGTCACCCGGATCGCCTGGAGCGACCCGGATGCGGACGGGCACATGCGGTCACGGGCTCCGGGGGGCGTCCCGGCGGTCTGACACCGGTCGGTGTCGGGCCGCGCTCGCGCCCGACCCCTCCGATCGAAGGACCATCCATGGACATCACCACCCTGCCCGGCCTCAGCGCCGTGCTGCACGCCGGCGCGGACCTCGTCGCCGTCCTCACCGACGCCCTCACCCCGGTCGCGGGACCGGCAGCAGCGGCGCTCGCCGTCGTCGTGCTGACCCTCGCGGTCCGCGTCCTGCTCGTCCCGCTGTCCGTGCTGCAGGTCCGGGCGGAGCGGGACCGTCGCCGCCTCGCACCGCGGATCGCGGAACTCCGCCGACGTGCCGGTCGCGACACCGCACGGTTCCAGCGGTCGCTCCAGGAGCTGTACACGGCCGAACGGGTGGCACCGCTGGCCGGGTGCCTGCCCGTCCTCGCACAGGCACCCGTGGTCTCGCTGCTGTACACGGTCTTCACGCACGCGAGCATCGACGGGACGGTCAACACCCTGCTCCGCGCGTCCCTCGCCGGCATCCCGCTCGCGCAGTCGGCCGTCGCGGTGCTGACGTCCCCGCTGTGGGTGCACGGCTGGCTCGTGCTCGTGCTGCTCGCGGTGCTCGTCGTCGCGGTCGAGCACACGCGTCGGGCACAGCAGCACTGGAACCCGGCGCCTGTCCCCGCCCCGGACGTCACCGTGCCGGGAGCGGCCGTCACGGCGGGGATCGCGCGGTGGGTCCCGTTCGTCTCGGTCGTCTTCGCCGCGGTCGCGCCGCTCGCCGCCGCCCTGTACCTGGTCACGAGCGCCGTGTGGACGCTCGCGGAGCGCGCGGTCCTGCGCCGGCTCGTGCGGTGACGGCGGGCGCGGGGCCGCACGAGCCGCGGCTCAGCCGCCCTGGCCCTCCTGCTGCGGTCCCTGGTCGACCGGGTCGTACTCGGTGTCGCGGCCCTGTTCCTCCTCGGGGAGCGGGACGTGGCGTTCGGTGCCGCTGCCGCCCGGGCTCGTCGCGACGTAGTCGGCCGCGCCGGACTGGGTGTCGTGGCTGAGCGGTTCGAGGGTCTCCTCGTCGACGTCCGCCGGTGTGGAACCGGTGGCGTCGGCGGGCACCGCCGGGTCGGTCGACTGGTCGTTCTGCGCGTCGGTCATCCCTCGGGCGTACTCCCCCCGGTCTGGGTGGGCGCCGACACCGCTGCGGTGGCAGTCTTGCCCCAGGCGTGACGACGAGGAGCGCGCATGAGCCGGACCGACGACGACGCGGCAGCACGTGCCCGTCTCGAACGCATCGCCTGGGGCGCCGCGTCGACACCCACCGAGGCTGCCCGCGCCCGCATCGCGCTGGCGGACCTCGACCGGGAGGCCCGGAGGCGCCCCCGCTCCGACGTCGCGCCCGCCACGTCCTCCGGCGCCGACGGTCGACGGGCGGCGGCCCGCCCCGCGTCGCGACGTGGCCGGTCGGCCGGTCCGGAGGGCGACCCGACCGACGACGGCGCGGTCATCCCGGGCGTCGCCGGGGACGCCGACGTCCGCGACCCCGGCGAGCACCGGGCCGACGACCACCGGGCCGACGACCAGCGGGTCGGCGGGGACGGGGTCGGAGAGGGCGGCGTCGTCGTCGGTGGCGCGGACAACGGCGCGGATCGCGACGCGCCCGACCGGGGCGGATCGGGCCTCCTCGCCGGTGCCCGACGGCTGGCTGACCGGGCGCGCCGGACCGACCGGACCGTGCTCTGGGCGTCCGGTGCCGGCGCCGTCGTGGTCGGACTGGTGCTCGGCACCGGGGTCGGACTCTCGGTCGGCGCGAGGTCCGCGGCACCCGGTCGCGCCACCGTGACCCCGGCGGCCGGCACGGTCACCGTCGAACAGATGCTCGACCTGCCGCAGACCTTCGCCGACCAACTCCCCGGCTCCATCGAGGCCCCGGTCGCGCTGCGCTCGACGCGGCTCGTCTTCACGAACCGCTCGCTGTCGGGCGACGCGGCGGGCACACCGTGGAACGTGTGGGCGGCGGTCGGACGGGACCCGTCGACCATCTGCCTCGTCGCCACGGCGGACCGGATCGAGGGGACGAGCGCCTGCTACCCCCGCGAGGACGCCCTCCACGGCACGGTCTCGCTCTCCGCGACGTCGGCCAGCGGGACGCTGTGGGTGCGCCTGGTCGGCGGTGCGGTACGCGGCACGGTCACGAGCACCGCCACGAGTCGGATGTACTGACGGCTCCTGCCCGCGCGGCGTTGGAGCGCTCCTGAGAGCCACCCGGGTGCCCTCGCGCGAACCGGATCGAGCGTGCAACACTGGACGGGCGCACTCGCCGTGGAGTGGCAAGAAATCCGTCTCCACATCCCGTCCACCCGAGCGCGCTCTCCCCGGCCGACCCGTCGTCCGCGCGCGCTCCTCCACGTCCTCGAGGAGGTCAGCCGCCGTGTCCACCACCAGCAACCAGACCGTCCACCCGTACACGACGCCGATCACCGTCACGACGTCGTCGGTGGTCGGGATCGCCGTGCTCGGGCTCGCCACGTTCTTCGCCATCACGACCGAACTCATGCCGGTCGGCCTGCTCGGGACCATGAGCCGCGACCTCGGCGTGACCGAGTCGACCATGGGCGTCGTCATCACGGTGTACGCGGCCGCCGTCGCGCTGCTCGCGCTGCCGTTGACGTCCCTCACGGCGAAGCTGCCGCGCAAGACCGTGCTCGTCGCCACCCTCGTCGGGTACACCGTGTCGAACGCGCTCGTCGCCCTCGCGCCCTCGTTCGCCGTCGTCTGCGCCGGCCGGGTCGTGGGTGGCGTCGCGCACGCCCTGTTCTTCTCCGTCGCGTCCGCGTACGCCACCCGGATCGTGCCGCCGCGGCTGGCCGGCCGGGCCATCGCGTTCGTCTACTCCGGGAGCTCGCTCGGCTTCGTGATCGGCGTGCCGCTCGCCACCGGCGTCGGCGAGACGGTCGGCTGGCGACCGGCCGTCGGCGGGGTCGCCGCGTGCGCCGCCGTCCTCGCCGTGGTCGCGGCGGCCTTCCTCCCCTCCGTCCGCGGGGCCGCGTCCCCGCACGTCGGGTCCCCCAGGGCGTGGGCCCGGACCGGACTGCTCTCCGTCGTCGTCGCGGACCTGCTGCTGTTCGCCGGGCACTACGTCGTGTACACGTACGTCGGCCCCTACGTCGTCGACGCCGGGCTCGACGCCGGCATGGTGTCCGGCGCGCTGCTCGTGCTCGGCGGCACCGGCGTGGTCGGACTCTGGCTCGCCGGGCTGTTCGTCGACCGCGCACCCCGGCAGACGCTGGTCGTGTCGATCGCCGCGATGGCCGCCGCCTTCGTCGTGATGCCGTTCACGCACGGGTCCCTGGCCGGCACGATGCTCGTCGCCGGGGTCTGGATGGCGGCGAACGGCACGACCGGGACGCTCTTCATGGCCGCCGCGATCCGCACCGGCGGGGTCAGCCCGGAGATCGCAGGCGCCCTGGTGAACGGCGCGTCGAACATCGGCATCGCGGGTGGTGCCGCGCTCGGGGGGCAGGTGCTCGGGCTCTCCGGGCTGCAGACGCTGCCGTTCGCCGGGGCGGTCGTGCTCCTCGGCGGGCTCTCCGTCGTCGTGCTCGCGCGCCGCGGGTTCCCGGTGCACGCGACCGCGCAGCCGCACCTCAGCACGTCGTCGATCGAGGTGCTGACCTCGTCGCTGGCCGTCGTCACGAGTTCGATCCCGACCGTGAGCCGGGCGATCAAGACGATCACGGGCTCCGTCGCCACGGTCCACCGAGCGGCGACGGGCTCGATCCGCACCGCGACCGGCTCCGTCCGGACCGTCGGCGAGCGGTAGCGGCGCGCGCACGCCGCGGTCCGGCGACGGTCCCTCCGGAACCGGAGCCGGGTGCAGCCGGCGCGTGCCGGGAGGCGTCAGGTGCGCGCTGCGAGGGCGTCGAGCGCGGCGACCTGCCCCGCCACGACGAGCCCGCGCGCGGAGTCGACCGGCGTCCAGCGCGCGTCGTCGACCTCGGGCACCTCGACGAACCGACCGGAGCCGCGCGGCAGCTCGAGCGCGACGGTGTTGCTGCGCACCACGTCGACGGAGAAGTCCGGTGCGTGCAGCGTGTGGACCGTGACGACCTTGCCCGAGGCCTGCCGGAAGTCGCCGAGCAGGTGCGGGACACCGTCCGGCGGTGCTGTGCCGATCTCCTCGGTGAACTCCCGCAGCGCGGTGGCCAGGGTGTCCTCGCCCGCGACCGGTTCGCCCTTCGGGATCGTCCACGCCCGCGGCCGCCGACGCCAGAACGGGCCACCCATGTGCGCGATGAACACCTCGAGGGCGGGACCGCTCCCCCGGTGCAGCAGGAGACCGGCGGAACGGAGGGGCACGGTCGGAGACTACCCTCGCGCGCATGCGCAGCATCGGACTCCGCGACGGCCGCTCGGTCCTCGTCGACGACACCGCACCGGACGCCGTCCGGCCCACCGTGGTGTGGCACCACGAGTCCCCGCACACGGGCGCCCTCTTCGAGCCGCTCACCAGCGCGGCGGCGGCCCGCGGGCTCCGTCTCGTCGCGGTGACCCGACCGGGCTACGGCGGAGCCGACCCCCTGCCCGGACGACGCGTCGCGGACGGCGCTCGCGACCTCGAGCAGGTCCTCGACGCGCTGGGACTCCCCCGCGTCGCGGTCCTCGGCGGGTCCGGTGGTGGCCCGCACGCGCTCGCCGCCGCGGCACTGCTGCCCGGCCGGGTCGCCGCCGCGGCCGTCGTCGCCTCGCCCGCGCCGTTCGACGACACGACCGGGTGGTGGGACGGCATGGCGGCCGACGGTGGCCTCCGGTCGGCCGCCGCCGGACGGGAGGCCCGTCTCGCCTGGGCGTCGACCGCCACGTTCGACCCGTCCCAGTTCGTCGACCGCGACTGGGCCGCCCTGGACGGGGACTGGGCCGCGCTCGGGCAGGACGCGACGGCGGCGGATGGGTCGGGCCTGCAGGGCGCGACCGACGACGACGTGGCGTTCGTCACCGACTGGGGGTTCCCGCTGTCCGCCGTGACCGTCCCGACGACCGTCGTGCACGGAGCCCGCGACCGGGTCGTGCCGGTCGCACACGGGCGGCGCCTCGCCGCGGCACTCCCCGCCGTGGCGTACGAGGAGCGGCCCGCGGACGGACACATCTCGGCGCTGACGGCGGTCCCGGTGCTCCTGGACCGGCTCGCCGCGGTGCTGCGCTGACCCGCTCCGCGGTCGCGGGGCACCCGGACCGGGTCGCGGGTCCGAGACGGACGTGTCGGCTCAGCCGAACCTGCTCCGGAGCACGTCCGCGGTCCGGTCGGTCAGGAAGCGCACACCGGCGCGGTTCGGGTGGAGCGCGCCGGGACGGAGGTCGATCCGGCTCAGGCCGCCGAGCGACTCGAGCGAGATCCCCTCGACGTAGGCGCCCTTCCGCGCGCACGCCGAGTGCGCCTGCGTCTCGGCGAACACCTCGATGAAGGTCGCCCCCGCGGCCTGCGCCGCGTTCCGGGTCACGTCGTCCAGCTGCTCCTGCACGCCGTGCAGCCAGCGGACGTCGGCGTCGGTGAACGGGTAGGTGTCCCGGGGGAACCGCCCGGCCAGGGTCCCCAGGTCGACGGCCGGGCGGAAGCAGCCCGACGACGGGGTGTGTGCCGCGTCGGGGAAGATCGCCGGGTACCCGAGCACGATCACCGTGGCGTTCGGCGCCGCGGCCCGGACGTCGGCGAGCGTCTCGGCGACGCCGAGGGCGACGCGGCCCTGGATCTTGGCGCCGAGGGTGTCCACCCCGTCGGACGCGAGTGTCGACCGGCAGGACGGGGCGTTCTGGCCGGAGAACACCGGGCCGGTGGCGGACAGTGCCAGGCACGAGCCCGCGGTGCCGAACAGGTCGGCGTCGTTGCCGCCGATCGTCAGTGTCACGAGCCGCGTGTCGGCGGACAGCGCCTCGAGTTGCGGCCGGGCGCCGCGGAACTGCACGCGGTCCCGGACGTCCTCGCTCGTCGCGCCCGCGCAGGTGACGTCGGTGAGGTCGAGTCCGAAGCGGGCGGCGATGCGGTGCGGGTAGTCCTCGCCGGACTGCGCGCACGCCCGGACCGGGAGCCCGGTGGGGTGCCCGAGCCCGTACCCGGCGGAGTACGAGTCACCGAGCGCGACGTACGCACTGCCCGGCGGCAGCCCGGCGAGCGTCTCGGGCGGGTCGTCGGTGGCCGGGAAGGGCTGTGGGACGGGCCAGAGCGGAGCGGCGACGGCGGCACCGGGAGCGGTCGGTGTGCCCGGTACCCCGCCGACCGACGCCGTCCCCGCCAGCAGGACGGTCGCGACGAGCGCGGTGAGGACGCGGGGGACGGTCGAGCGGCGCAGGGTGGGCTCCGGAACGGGTTCGGGCGGGTGGGCGGCCCGACGGGCGGGGTCGAGCGGGCACGGTCGGTCCGTCCGGCTCGACTCCCGCCGCCGGGATGTCAGCGACGACCGAGGCGACGCTCGCCGCCCGCGCCGGGCTGGTACGGCAGACCGTAGTGGGCGAAGAGCTCGGGCTCGAGCGCGGCGTCGAGTTCGCCGTCCGTCGCGATCGACGGAGCGTCCTTGACGGCCTTCTTGTCGAAGGTCACGACGAGGTGCTTCGGGGTCACGGTCGCGCCGACGAGGGGGACGAAGACGAGCTTCTTCCCGACGACGCCGGTCGTGATCGACCCGAACGCCGGCTCCGACGTCGCGGTGTCGTAGTAGATGCTCTCGAGGGTGCCGATCTTGTCGTCCTGGTCGTCGACGACCGGCAGACCGATCCAGTCCCGGATGTTGGCTGCTTCGAACACGGCGACTCCCTCCGACGGCCGGACCTTCCGTGCCGTCGGATCGACGCTACCGATCGGCGCTGGGTGCGCGGACGGCGGGCACGACCCCGAGCCCGTCGACGGCCGCGAGCACGTCCTCGGCGGTGACCGCGAGGATCGCCGGGTCCGGGTCCTCCGCGAAGACGTCACCGCGCCGGACCGAGGCGTCGGTGAGGACCACGTGCGGGCCGGACGCGGGCGGGCCCCAGGCCTCGGGCGGAGCCGGACCGAACAGCACGACGGACGGGATGCCGTAGGCCGACGCCAGGTGCGCCGCTCCCGTGTCCACCGTGACGAGGAGGCTCGCTGCCGCCACGACCGCGGCGAACGGCTGCAGGTCGAGACGGCCCGCGAGCACCGCCGCGTCGTCCAGACCTGCCGATTCCGCGACGGCCAGTGCGCGCTCGACGTCGTCCGCGCCTCCCGTCAGCACGACCTGGTGGCCGCGCTCGACGAGCCCCCGCACCACGGCGGCGAAGCGGTCGACCGGCCAGTGCCGGGCGCCGTGGAAGGCGCCGACGTGCACGACCGCCGCGCCCTGGACGACGGCGGGGACGGCCGGGACCGCGATCGAGACGTCGTCGGGGTCGGCGGGCATGCCGTGCGCGGTCATGAGACCCGCCCACCGCTCGCGCTCGTGCACGTCGTGCTGCCACTCGGGCCCGTCGGGTGCGCCGTGTCCGATGACGCGGCGGGCCTGCAGCGCGTCGATGAGCTGCCCGGACTCCGGGCCGGCACCGTGCAGGTTCACCGCGACGTCCACGACACCCGCCGGGACCGCGATCGGGTGGTCGAGGCCGTGCTGGGCGAGGTGCACGTCCACGTCGGGGACGAGCTCGACGACCGGCGCGAGCCAGGCCGTCGTCGCGAGCGTGATCCGGTGCCCGGGGAACGCCCGCCGGAGGGCGTGCAGCGCGGGGACGGCGACGAGCAGGTCGCCGAGCTTGATCGCACGGAGCACCACGAGCTCCGGGCGGCCGTCGGACGGGGGCAGGGTGGGAACGGCGGTCACGTGGCCCGACGCTACCGGGCGCCGACCGCCCCGTCCGCCACGCCCGGGGAGTTGTCCGCGGCGCGCCACCGGACAGCGCCCGGTTGGGCGAGCCCGGCGTCCGCCCGGTAGAGAGGGGTGTGGCCCTCTCCGACCGACCGCTGCGCGGCGTGCTCTTCGACCGAGACGACACCCTGGTGGTCGACGTCCCCTACAACGCGGACCCGGCCCTCGTCGTCCCGGTCCCCGGTGCCGCGCGCGCCGTCGCCGCGGCCCGGGCAGCGGGACTCGCGGTGGGCGTCGTCACGAACCAGTCGGTCATCGCGAAGGGCATGGCGACCCGCGAACAGGTCGACGCGACGAACGCCCGGGTGGACGAGCTGGTCGGGCCGTTCGACGTGTGGGAGGTCTGCCCGCACGACCGCGCCGACGACTGTGCCTGCCGCAAGCCCCGCCCCGGCATGGTGCTCGCGGCGGCCGCACGGCTCGGCCTCGACCCGGCCGACCTCGTCGTCATCGGGGACATCGGCGCGGACGTCGGTGCCGCGGCCGCAGCGGGCGGGCAAGGCGTCCTCGTGCCCACTGCACGCACCCTGCCGGCCGAGGTCGACGGCGCGACCACCGTCGCCCGGACGATCGAGGAGGCGGTCACACTCGTCGTCGCCCAGGCGGCACCGGTGACGCCGTGAACGCCGCGGACACCGTGCGTGCCGCGGACACAGCGAGTGCCGAGGACACCGAGAGCGACCGGGACACCGGCGGTCGGCGGGTGCTCGTCGCCAGACTCGACTCCTTCGGCGACGTCCTGGTCGCCGGGCCGGCGGTCCGTGCCGTCGCGGCCGGCGCCGACCACGTGACGCTGCTGTGCGGCCCGCAGGGTGCCCCGGCCGGCGCGCTGCTGCCCGGGGTGGACACGCTCCGGGTGTGGGCGGCGCCGTGGGTCACGGAGACCGCCCGACCGCTCGACGACGGCGTCCTGGCCGAGTTCCGCGCCCTCGTCGACGCGGAACGCCCGGACGAGGCCGTGGTGCTGACGTCCTTCCACCAGTCCCCGCTGCCGCTCGCGATGCTGCTCCGGCTCGCCGGGGTGCCGAGGGTCTCCGGTGCGTCCGTCGACCACCCGGGCTCGCTGCTCGACGTCCGGCTCCGACCCGGGGAGGACCTGCCCGAGGACGTCCCCGAACCCGAACGAGCGCTCCGCATCGCCGCGGCCGCGGGCTTCACCCTGCCCGAGGGCGACGACGGACTGCTCCGGGTCCGCGTCGGCGAGGACGTCGCGGTGCCCCCGGTGGTGGCCGCGCTGGAGCGGTACGTCGTCGTCCACCCCGGCGCCAGTGTGGAGGCGCGGTCCTGGCCGCCGTCCTCCCACCGGGCGCTCGTGGCGGAGTACGCCCGGCTCGGCGTCCCGGTGGTCGTCACCGGCTCGCCGAGCGAGCGGGAGCTGACCGCCGCGGTCGCCGGCAGCACCGGCATCGACCTCGGCGGTCGGACCAGCCCGGCCGAGCTGGCCGCCGTCCTCGCCGGCGCCGAGGTCGTCGTCGTCGGGAACACCGGGCCGGCCCACCTCGCCGCAGCGGTCGGGGCCCGGATCGTGAGTCTGTTCTCCCCCGTGGTCCCCGCCGTGAAGTGGGCGCCGTACGCGGCGCACGTGGAACTGCTCGGCGACCAGGGCGCGCCGTGCCGTCTCAGCCGGGCACGCGACTGCCCCGTGCCCGGCCACCCGTGTCTGGCCGGTGTCGGCGTCGACGACGTCCTCGCGGCCCACGAACGGCTCGTCGGGTGCGCTCTCCGGACGAACCAGGGGTCCCTGCGAACGCCGCCAGACGCCGATCGGTAGCGTGCGGCACTGCTGCTCCTCCTCCTCCTCCTCCTCCTCCTCCTCCTCCTCCTCCTGATCGACAGCGACCGAAAGGCAGTGCATGCGGATCCTCGTGTGGCACGTGCACGGCGGCTGGATGGACGCCTTCGTCCGCGGCCCGCACGAGTACCTCATCCCGACCACCCCGGAGCGTGACGGTTGGGGCCTCGGCCGTGGTGGCCGGGACTGGGGGACGAACGCCGTCGAGATCGCACCCGAGGACGTCGCCGACGCCGGCGTGGACCTGGTGGTCCTGCAGCGACCGGAGGAACTCGCGGTCGCGCAGCGGCTCCTCGGGCGGACGGACTTCCCGACCGTCTTCGTCGAGCACAACGCTCCACGCGTCGACGTACCCGACAGCCTGCACCCGTTCCGGGACCGGGACGACGTGACGATCGCGCACGTGACGCACTGGAACGCCCTGATGTGGGACTGCGGCTCGACCCGGACCACCGTCGTCGAACACGGCGTCGTCGACCCCGGTGCTCTGTACACCGGCGAGCTCGAGCGCTTCGGCGCCGTCATCAACGAGCCGGTCCGCCGCAACCGGGTCGTCGGCACCGACCTGCTCCCCCGCTTCGGTGCGGTCGCCCCGGTCGACGTCTTCGGCATGGGCACCGAGAAGCTCGCCGGACTCGGCCACGGCGACCTGCTCGTCGGGCTCGGGGACGTGAAGCCCGACCCGATGCACGCGGCCCTCGCGCAGCGCCGCGCGTACGTCCACGCGAACCGCTGGACCTCGCTCGGGCTGTCGCTCATCGAGTCGATGCACATGGCGATGCCGGTGCTCGTCCTCGCCACCACGGACGCGTCCCGCACGGTGCCCGCCGAGGCCGGTGCGATCGCGACGGACGTCGACGAGCTCGTCCGGGCCTCCCGGACGCTCCTCGAGGACCCCGACGAGGCGCGCCGACGCGGTCTCGTCGCCCGGGAGGCCGTGCTCGCGCGACACGCGCTGTCCCGCTTCACCGCGGACTGGGACGCCCTGCTCGACGACGTGCACACTGAGCACCACGCCCGGATGCGCACGCCGCGTCCGGAGCGGGAGACGGAGACCGCCGGAGCCGCAGCGCTGCCGGCCGGTGGGAGGAGCAGCTAGATGCAGATCGCCATGGTCTCCGAGCACGCGAGCCCGCTCGCGACGCTCGGCGGCGTCGACGCCGGCGGCCAGAACGTCCACGTCGCCGCCCTCTCCGCGGCCCTGGCCGACCGCGGCCACACGGTCACGGTCTACACACGCCGCGACGACGCGGCCCTGCCCGTCCGTGTCACCCTCCGCCCCGGCGTGGACGTCGTGCACGTCGACGCCGGTCCGGCCGAGCACGTGCCGAAGGACGACCTGCTGCCCTACATGGGCACGTTCGCCCAGGTCCTGGCGTCCGAGTGGCTGTCCGAGCGCCCCGACGTGGTGCACGGGCACTTCTGGATGTCCGGGCACGCGGCCCTCGAGGCCGTCACCCAGGTGCAGCTGCGCACCGGTGAGCCGCGCATCCCCGTCGTCCAGACCTTCCACGCCCTCGGTGTCGTCAAGCGTCGGCACCAGGGTTCGGCGGACACCAGCCCGCCCGAGCGTGAGTGGCTCGAACCGGCCGTCGGCCGCGGTGCCGACCAGGTCGTCGCGACGTGCTCGGACGAGGCGTTCGAGCTGAAGACACTCGGCGTCCCCCTCCGCTCCATCTCCGTCGTGCCCTGCGGCGTCGACGTCGAGCTGTTCCGCCCGGACGGCCCCGTGGAGGAGCGCGGCCGGACCCACCGCGTCCTGACCGCCTCCCGGCTCGTGCAGCGCAAGGGCGTCGGCACGACCATCGCCGCCGTCGCCCGCCTGGTCGCCGAGGGTCGCGACGTCGAGCTCGTCGTCGTCGGCGGTGCCGGTGTCGCCGGGGCCGACCTGCCCGACGACCCCGAGTACCAGCGACTCGACTCCCTGGCCCGCGACCTCGGGATCCGCGACCACGTGTCCTTCCGCGGGCAGCTCGCGCAGGAGGAGATGGGGGCCGTGTACCGCAGCGCCGACGTCGTCGTCTGCGCGCCCTGGTACGAGCCGTTCGGCATCGTCCCGCTCGAGGCCATGGCGTGCGGCGTACCCGTCGTCGCCTCCCGCGTCGGCGGCCTCATCGACACCGTCGTCGAGGACGCCACCGGCCTGCACGTCGAGCCGCGCGACGAGGACGGCCTCGCGGTCGCGCTCGGCGGGCTGCTGGACGACCCGGAGCGCCGGACCGCCTACGGGCACGCCGGTCGCCGCCGCGCCGAGGCCAAGTACACCTGGCAGAAGGTCGCCGCCGACACCCAGCGCGTGTACGAGCGCCTGGTCGCCGGCGGCCGCGTCGGAGCCACCGCACCCATCACCGAGAGGAACGCCCGATGACCATCGAGCAGACCGGGATCGGCACGACCGAGTCCGGCACAGCCGGCCCCGCCGAGGGCACGAGCACGCGCGTCGTGCTCGACCACATCGCCGCGTCGGTGCCCGTCATCGCCTCGCTCGTCGACCACGGCGACCACATCGCGGCGTGGGCGGACGACATCGCCGCCCGCCTGGTCGCCGGACGTCGGCTCCTCGCGGCGGGCAACGGCGGGTCCGCGGCCGAGGCGCAGCACCTGACCTCGGAGCTCACCGGCCGGTTCGACGGCGACCGCCCGGCGTACTCCGCGATCGCGCTGCACGCCGAGACCTCCGCCGTGACCGCCATCGGGAACGACTACGGCTTCGAGCAGGTGTTCGCCCGGCAGGTGCGCGCGCACGCCCGGGCCGGCGACGTCGTCGTCCTCCTCAGCACGAGCGGCAAGAGCCCGAACCTGCTCGCCGCCGCAGCCGCCGCTCGCGACGTCGGCGCCCGGTCCGTCGCCATGACCGGTCCCGTCCCGAACCCGCTCGCGAGCGCGGTCGACGACGTCATCGCCATCGACGGCCCGTCCGCCAACGTGCAGGAGGCGCAGCTCGTCCTCGTCCACGCCCTCTGCCGCGCCATGGAGCCCGCGCTCCGCCGAGGAGGCACCCGATGACCGACCGTCAGCTCCGCATCGTCGTCGTCGGCGACACCCTGCTCGACGTGGACGTCAGCGGCACGAGCGAACGGCTCAGCCCGGACGCCCCGGTGCCCGTGCTCGACGTCCGCTCGGAACAGCGCCGGGCCGGTGGTGCCGGACTCGTCGCCACCATGCTCGCGAAGGACGGCCACGACGTCCGTCTCGTGACCGTGCTGGGCGACGACGCCCCCGCGGAGCGGCTGCGGTCGCTCCTGCCGGGCGTCACGATCGTCGAGGGCCCCTCCGGCGCACCGACCCCGGTGAAGACCCGGGTCCGCGTCGGGGACCACGCCCTCGTCCGCATCGACGAGGGGTGCGACACCCCGCCCGTCCCCGCGGTCACCGCTGAGATGCGTGCCGCGCTCGAGGACGCCGACGCCGTCGTCGTCGCCGACTACGGTCGCGGGCTGACCGCAGCCGAGGACATGCGGTCGGCACTCACCGCCGTCGCCGAGCGCACCGCGGTGGTCTGGGACCCGCACCCCAAGGGCGAGGCGCCCGTGGTCGGCGTCACCGTGGTCACCCCGAACGCGAGCGAGGCGCAGCGCTTCACCGGGCTCGGCGGCACCGGGGTCGCGTTCGCCACCGACGCCGCCGCCGACCTCGTCACGCGGTGGGCGGCGCACGCCGTCGCCGTGACCATGGGCGAACGCGGCGCACTCGTCGGCCGCCGCACCGAGCGCGGCCTCGACTCCCGGTTCGTCCCGGCACCCTCCGTCACCGCGGGCGACCCCTGCGGTGCCGGTGACCGCCTGGCCGCCGGCGTCGCCGTCGCGCTCGCCTCGGGCGCGGAGATCGCCGACGCGGTCACCGCCGGGGTCGCCGACGCCTCCGCGTACCTCGCGGCCGGCGGCGTCGCCTCGCTCGTCGCGGGCGCACCACCCGCACCGATCGCGGTGCCGGGCGCCGACCGGGACGCCCTCCGGGTCGTGCACGACGTCCGGGCCGCCGGCGGTGTCGTCGTCGCGACCGGCGGCTGCTTCGACCTGCTGCACGCCGGGCACGCCCGCACCCTGTCCGCTGCCCGCGCCCTCGGTGACTGCCTGGTCGTCTGCCTGAACTCCGACGAGTCCGTCCGCGGACTGAAGGGTCCGGACCGCCCGATCATGGGGCAGGACGACCGCGTGGAGCTCCTCCTCGCGCTGGACTGCGTCGACGCCGTCGTCGTGTTCGACGAGTCGACCCCCGACGAGGCGCTCCGTCGCTTCAAGCCGGACGTCTGGGCGAAGGGCGGCGACTACACGGCCGACGAACTCCCCGAGTCGGTCACCCTCGCCGAGTGGGGCGGCCGGGTCGTCACCGTCCCGTTCCACCCGGGCCGCTCCACCACCCGCCTGGCCGCCGCGATCGAACGCGTCGGCTGAGCCCCCCGCTCTCCACCTCACGACCACAGCACCAGAACCGAAGGACATCCATGCCCGTCCCCACCACACCCATCGGCCGCGTCCTCGTCACCGGCGGCGCCTCCGGGCTCGGCGCGGCCGTCGTCGCCGCCGTCACCGAGGCCGGCGGTACCCCGATCGTCCTCGACCTCCGGATCGACGCGGTCCCCGAGGGCGTCGACGCCGTCGCCGTGGACGTCTCGGACACCGACGCCGTCGAACGCGCCGTCACGGAAGCGGTCGAGCGCCACGGAGGCCTCGACGCCGTCGTGACCGCCGCGGGCATCGACACCCCGGCCCCGATCGACGCGATCTCCTCCGGCAACTGGGAGAAGATCGTCGGCGTCAACCTCATCGGCACCGCGTCGACCGTCCGTGCCGCCCTGCCCGCGCTCGAGGCCTCGCACGGCCGCGTCGTGACGATCTCGTCGTCGCTCGCCCTGCGCGGCGTCGGCCACGGCACCGCCTACTCCGCGTCGAAGTTCGGCGTCCGCGGATTCTCGCAGGCCCTCGCCGCCGAGACCGCGGGCCGCATCGGTGTCACGAACGTGATCCCGGCGGGCATGCGCACGAACTTCTTCGCCGACCGCACCGAGCAGTACAAGCCGGGCCCGGACGCGCAGCTCATCGAACCGGAGTACGTCGCGAACTCGATCATCTTCGCGCTGTCGCAGCCAGCCGGCTGCGAGATCCGCGAGCTGTCGATCATGCCGGCGACCGAGCCCAGCTGGCCCTGACCGTCGCACGCGCCTGACGGACGGGAGGCCCGGTACCAGCTGGTACCGGGCCTCCCGTCCGTCTGCGGTGGCGCCGCGCGGGCGCGACCGCTCAGGTGGTGGCCAGCAGGTCCTCGACGTCGGCCAGCACTCGGTCCGGCGTGACCTCGTCGACGAAGGACGGGTCGTGCTCGCAGCGCTCGGCGCTCCACCCCACCTGGGTGACGTCGACGTCGCACACCGGGCAACGGGTGACGAAGCTCATGAGCACGCGGTGCCGGCCGCGGTCGAGCGGACCGGCGTTGATGACGTTGCCGAACCAGAAGACGCCCACGGTCGGCGTGCCGACGGCGACCGCGAGGTGCCGGGGACCGGAGTCGTCACCGACCATGACGTCGGCCGCGGCGAGCACTGCGGGGAGCTCCCGCAGGGGCAGCGCGGCGGTCAGGTCGTGCAGCCGTGCGGCGACCTCCGGCCCGACCGCCTCGGACACGGACGCCCGGATGCTCGTCGCGGCCGGTCGGTCGGAGTCGTCGCCCACGAGCACGACGTCGTCGCCTGCCTCGAGCCGGGCGATCGCCACCGCGGCGAAGCGCTCGGGGCTCCACCGGCGGCGCGGGTCGGTCGCGCCCGGGTGCATCGCGACCAGGCGGCCCCGTACCCCGAGTCGGTCCCGGACCGCGGCGCGCTCGTCGGCACCGACGACGATCCTCGGGTCCAGGGTGACGGGTTCGGCACCGGCCAGCCCGACGACCTCGAGCGCGCGCAGCACCTCGTGCTGGTAGTAGACGTAGCGCACCCAGCGCTCGGTCGGGGTGGCGTCCTCGGTGGCGGTGCCGACCGAGTGCGCGGCGCCGAGGCGGAGCAGGAACGGGTTCGAGTTGCGCCCGCCGCCGTGCAGTTGGACGGCGAGGTCGAACCGGCCGCTGAGCCGGGCGAAGAAGTCCTCGAGGTCCGGTGCCCCGTCACCGCCGTCACGCACACCGGGCGAGACGGGCAGTTCCTCGACGGCGTGCACGGCGTCCGTGCGCCCCGGCAGGAGCGCCGCCGCCATCGGGGTCCCGAGCAGCGTCAGGCGGGCCTCCGGGTACGCGGCCGCGAGGGCCTCGATCGCGGGCATCGCGAACATCAGGTCGCCGAGTCCCCCACCGCGGAGCACCGCGATCTCGCGGACCCCCTCGAACCGTTCGCCGCCACGTCCGATCTGCACCACGCCCGTCGTCCTCCTCGTGTCCGACGCGGCGGGTCGTCCGACCGCATCCCTTCGTTCCTACCCGGCCGCGGTCGGGCCGGTGTGCAGCAGCCCCGCGGCGGCGGTCGGCGCTGCGTCCCGTGGACACACCCGCGCATCCCCCGGGCGTGTCCAGTGGAGAAGGAGCAGCGTGGAGGGGTCGGTGCCACGACGCCGGACCACCACGAGAGGACGCACATGACGCTCGATGCCCCCACCACCACCGCCCCGTCGACGGACGACCCGTCCGCGGACACGATCACGGTGCTCGACCCCGTGACCGGCGAGGTGGCCTCGGAGACCCGCCGGAGCACGGCGGACGAGGTGCGCGACGCGGTCGCGCGTGCGCGGGCGGCGGCGACGGGATGGGCCCGGACCGCTCCCGGTGAGCGCGGCGCGGTCCTCCGCGCTGCGGCCGAGCGGCTCCGCGAGCACGCCGACGACCTCGCCGCGATGAACACCCGCGAAACCGGGAAGGTCCCGGGCGACGCCCTCGGCGGCGTCGAGGCCGGCATCAACACGCTCATCCAGTACGCCGAGCTCGGCCCGCTGCACCGGGGCGAGGCGCTCCGCGGGAACCACGGCGCCGCCGACTTCGCCGTCCCGCACCCGCGCGGCGTCGTGCTCGCGCTGACGCCGTGGAACGACCCCGTCGCCGTCGCGTGCGGGATCCTCGGTGCGGCGATCGTCGCCGGCAACACGGTCGTGCACAAGGGCAGCGAGCGGAGCCCGGGCACGATCGCGCTCCTGAACCGCCTGCTCGCCGCCGAGCTCCCCGAGGGCGTGCTCGTGGGCGTCGACGGCGACGCGACGACCGGTGAGCAGCTCCTCGCCGAGGACGGCATCGCGGTGTACGCGCACGTCGGCTCGACGGCGACGGGCGACCGTCTGGCCAAGGCCGCGCTCCGCACCCGCGCGCACGTGATCCGCGAGAACGGCGGCAACGACGCCGCGGTCGTGGACGCCGACGTCGACCCGGTGTGGGCGGCGGAACAGGTCGCCCTCGGTGCCTTCGCGAACACCGGACAGATCTGCACGAGCGTGGAGCGCGTCTACGTGCACCGCGACATCGCCGATGACTTCACCGCCGCCCTGGTGCGCGCTGCGGAGCGGAAGACCGCCTCGGCCGCCGCCGACTTCGGCCCCCTCGTCGACGAGCGCCTGCGCACGACCGTCCAGGAGCACGTCGACCAGGCCGTCGATGCCGGCGCCCGGGTGCTGACGGGCGGCTCGGTGCCGGAGGGCGCTGGCACGTTCTACCCCGCGACCGTCCTCACCGACTGCACCGACGACATGCTCGTGCTCACCGAGGAGACCTTCGGCCCGATCGCCCCGCTCCGCGTCGTGGACGACATGGCCGAGGGGCTCCGCCTGGCCGCGGAGGACCGGTACGGCCTGGCCGCGACCGTCCTGACCGGCGACACCGCGACCGCGCTCCGTGCCGCCGCGGAGCTGCCCGTCGGCACCGTGAAGATCAACGCCGTGTTCGGCGGCGCACCGGGCGGCAGCGCCGAGCCCCGCGGCGCCTCCGGCTCCGGCTTCGGCTACGGCCCGCACCTGCTCGACGAGATGACGACCACCACGGTCGTGCACCTCGAGGCCGCCCCGCGTCGGACGAGCGGCACCGCCGGCACCGCCGACGCCGTCGACCCGGCGACCGCGGGCAGCCACGACACCGACACCGCCACCGCCGAGGACGTCCGATGAGCGCCGATGTCCGTTCGGTCCGTCGCGTCGTCGACGCGGTCGCGGCGCAGGAGCCCGTCGTCGTGGTGGTCGGGGACGTCATCCTCGACCGCTGGACGGTCGGTGCCGCCGAACGGGTCTCGCGCGAGGCCCCCGCGCCCGTCGTCCGGGTCACCGAGACCATCGCCGTCCCGGGAGGCGCGGCGAACACCGCGGTCAACGCCCGCGCCCTGGGTGCGCGCGTCCGCATGGTCGCCCTGATCGGCGACGACGAGACCGGGCGGGTCCTGCGCGACCGGCTCGAGGCCGCCGGGGTGGACACGCGCTGGCTCGTCGCGGTCCCGGGTGCGACGACCACCTGCAAGGACCGCATCGTCGGGGGTGACCGTGTCGTCGTCCGTGTCGACGACCTGGCCGGACCGCCGAGTGCGGCGGACACGGCCCTCCTCGCCGAGGCGACGGCGGCAGCCGTGCGCGGCACCGCGTCCGGGGACGCCCCCGGGACGGCGACCGACGCCCGTGCGGACACGGTCGTCGTCTGCGACTACGACCTCGGCGTCGACGCCACCGCGATCGTGCCGGTCCTCGGACAGGACCGCCCCACGACCGTCGTCGTGGACGCCCACGACCTCAGCCGCTGGCGGACCCTCCGTCCGGACCTCGTCACGCCGAACGCCGGCGAGGCCGCCGCGCTGCTCGGCCGCGACCTCGGGCAGGGCGCCGATCGGGCCACGACCGTGGTCGCCGCACGCGACGAGGTCCTCGCCGTCACCGGCGCGCGCAACGCGGTCGTCACGCTCGACCGCAACGGGACGGTGCTGCTCGAGGCCGCGAGCGCGGACAGCACGCCGTCCGACGTGCACCGCACGCGTGCCACGCCGGCGTCCGAGCAGCAGGCGTCCGGCGCCGGCGACACGTTCTGCGCCGCGGCCTCGGTCGCCCTCGCCGTCGGGACCCCGGTCCGCGAGGCCGTCTCCTTCGCCCAGGCGGCCGCCGACGTCGTGGTGCGCGAGGCCGGGACCTCGGTCTGCACGGCCGATGCGCTCGTTGCCTCGGTGTCCGCACCGGCCGAGACCGTCGTCGACCACGACGAGCTCGCCGCCGCCGTCGAGGAGGCCCGTCGCGCCGGGCGCCGCATCGTGTTCACGAACGGCTGCTTCGACGTCGTCCACCGCGGGCACACCACGTACCTCCGCCAGGCGAGCGAGCTCGGCGACCTGCTCGTCGTCGCACTGAACGACGACGACTCGGTCCGTCGGCTGAAGGGTCCGGAGCGGCCGATCAACACCGCCGAGGACCGCGCCGGCGTCCTCGCCGCGCTGGCCTGCGTCGACCTGGTGACGGTGTTCGCGACCGACACCCCGATCCCGCTCATCGAGCGCATCCGGCCGGACGTCTACGTCAAGGGCGGCGACTACTCCCCCGAGATGCTCAGCGAGACCGAGGTCGTGCGGGCCCACGGCGGCGAGGTCGTCATGGTCGACTACGTCGCCGAGCACTCGACGAGCGCCGTCGTCCGTCGCATCCGTGAGACCGCCGCCGGAACCGGCACCGCCGCTGGCACCGGCGCGCCGACGGGAGACCCGACCGCCGTGTCCGGGGACGCATGACGCGCGGGGCACGGTGGTCCGGCGAGTGGGGTCGCCCGACCGCGGACCCGGCGGTGGAGAGCACCCCGGTCGACGTCGACGTCCTCGTCCCGACCGTCGGGCGCACGGCGGAGCTCGCCGCGACCCTCGCCGGCCTGGCGGCCCAGACCGACGTCGCCTTCCGTCTCGTGCTCAGCGACCAGTCCGCGACGGGTGACGCCGCCGCGCAGCCGGCGATCGCCGCCATGGTCCGCGTCCTGGAGGCCCAGGGCCGGCCCGTCACGCTGCTCACCCACCCGGAGCGGCGCGGACTCGCCGAGCACCGGCACTTCCTGCTCGCGCACGCCACCGCGGACGCCGTCCTGTTCCTCGACGACGACGTCTGGCTGGAACCCGGGTCCGTGCACCGGATGCTCGACGCCCTGCGCTCGCTCGGCACCGGCTTCGTCGGGAGCGCGGTCCAAGGGCTGTCGTACCTCGAGGACCGCCGTCCGCACGAGACGGCACCGTTCGCGCTGTGGGACGGCCCGGTCGTCCCCGAGGTGGTGCGCCGCGGCACGCCCGGGTTCGACCGCTGGTCCCTGCACAACGCCGCGAACCTGGTCCACGTCGCGGCCGAGCTCGACGTCGAGCCGGGCGGCTGGTTGCCGTACCGCGTCGCGTGGGTCGGCGCCTGTGCGATGTACGACCGGGCCGCGCTCGAGGCGGTCGGCGGCTTCGGGTTCTGGGAGACCCTGCCGATCGGACACGCGGGCGAGGACGTGGTCGTCCAGTGGCGGGTGATGGAGCGCTTCGGCGGCGCCGGCATCGTGCCGTCCGGGGCCGTGCACCTCGAGGCCCCGACCACGGTGACGGACCGCTCCGTCGACGCGCCGGACGTGGTCTTCGCGCACGAAGCGCACCAGCAGCACGCGGATCAGCACCCGGGCACCTGACCGATCGGGCACGCCACGCCCAGCGCCGCGCGGCTGCTGACAAGCGGTCGGCCGTGCGGCAGGATCGACGCAGCGGCACGGACGAGGCCGGCGACGACCATGGGAACGAGGACGCGATGGCCACCTTCACACGCGGGTTCGGCGGACGCCGCCGGGACGCCGACGACAGCCGCATCCCGCCCGGGCAGACGCTGGTGCAGGACTGGCCGGTGCTCTCGGCGGGTGCCACACCCGAGATCGAGCCCTCCGAGTGGAGCTTCTCGATCCGCACCGAGTCCGGCCTGCACACCTGGACGTGGGACGAGGTCCGGGCGCTCGGGCTCGAGGACGTCACGGTCGACATCCACTGCGTCACGCACTGGACGAAGCTCGGCATGGCCTGGCGCGGGGTCCCCCTCGACAAGCTCTTCGCGGACATCGAGACCTCGCTCGACTTCTGCATGGTGCACAGCTTCGGCGGCTACACGACGAACGTCACCCTCGACGAACTCCTCGAGGGTCAGGCGTGGATCGCGTTCGAGGCCGACGGCGAGCCCCTCAGCCCGGAGCACGGCGGTCCTGCCCGGCTGCTCGTGCCGCACCTGTACTTCTGGAAGAGCGCGAAGTGGGTGCGGGGCATCACGATGCACGCCGAGGACGAGCCCGGCTTCTGGGAGAACGCCGGCTACAACATGCACGGCGACCCGTGGAAGGAAGAGCGGTACTGGTGACCCTGTCCAGCACCGACGGCGCCCCCGGCCTGGAGGCACGCACCGGTCCCGTCACGCCGGGCCGTCCGCTCCGCCGCCCGGCGTGGCACCCGGCGACCGTCGCCGCGGTCTCCCCCGAGACCCCGAACGCCCGACGGCTGGTGCTCGACGTGCCGTCATGGCCCGGCAACGACCCCGGGCAGCACCTCGACCTGCGGCTGACGGCCGAGGACGGCTACCAGGCCACGCGGTCCTACTCCATCGCGTCCTCCGGGGACGGCACGCGCGTGACGCTCGCCGTGGACCGGGTCGAGGACGGCGAGGTGTCCCCGTTCCTCGTCGACGCCGTCGAGGTCGGTGACGCGCTCGAGGTGCACGGTCCCCTCGGCGGCTGGTTCGTCTGGCGTCCGGGCGCCGACCCGGCGTCCCGCCCGGTGCAGCTCATCGCCGGCGGGTCCGGCGTCGTGCCGCTCCTGCCGATGGTCGCCGCGCACGCCGACGCCGAGGACCCGACGCCCTTCCGGCTGCTCTACGCCGTCCGCACCCCGGAGGACGTCTTCTTCCGCGCGGAGCTCGACGCAGCCCTGCGCACCGCAGACCGCGCGCCCTTCGACCTCGACGTCGTGTACAGCCGACGCGCTCCCGAGGGGTCGACGGCCCCGGTCGGACGACTCACGCGCGACCGGCTCGCGGCCGCCGTCCTGCCGCCGGACGCCGACGCACAGGTCTACGTCTGCGGATCGACGCCGTTCGTCGAACAGGTCCTGCGCTGGCTCGGGGAACTCGGACACGACACCACCGGGGTGCGTGCGGAACGGTTCGGAGGCTCCTGATGACGATCGTCGACGGCAACGCCCTGGCCGGGGACCTCGGCGAGGTGCTCGGGGTCGATGCCACCTCGGCCCGGCTCCGCTGCTCGGGCTGCGACACGACCGGCCGTCTGGCGGTGACCCGGGTGTACCGGACCGCGATGGGCAGCGTCGCCCGCTGCCGCGGCTGCGACACGGTGCTCGTGACGGTGGTCGACGCAGGGGCGCAGCACTGGGTCGCCCTCCCCGGCGCGCGAGCCGTCGCGAACGACTGAACCCCCCGGCCGACCGGCCGAGGGGTTCACGTGTCCTGCTGTTCCGAGCGGATGACGAGATTCGAACTCGCGACCCTCACCTTGGCAAGGTGATGCGCTACCACTGCGCCACATCCGCACGCTGCCCACCGGGGTGGCCAACGTCGACAACTGTACCCGACCGGCGGGGTGATCCGGGCCTCCCGTCCGCGTGTCGGGCGTGCCGGACCTCGGAACGGCCGGTCGGGCTAGGGTCGGACGGGTGACGACGACGTTCCGACGCAGTTCCCCGTCCGCCCTCGGCATCGACGCCGCGGGCATCGACCAGCTCGTCTCCGCGCTCGAGGCCGCGCCCGGAGTGGAGCCGCACAGCCTGATGGTCCTGCGGCACGGCGAGCTCGCCGCCGGAGGGTGGTGGGCCCCCTTCGCGCCGGACCGGGTGCACCTGCTGTACTCGCTCAGCAAGAGCTTCACCGCGGCCGCCGTCGGGATCGCCGTCCGCGCCGGACTGGTCGACCTCGACGCGCCCGTGGTCGGTCACTTCCCGGAGCTCGACGCCGAGGTCACCGACGAACGGACCCGGCGGATGCGCGTGCGGCACCTGCTCGCGATGGCGAGCGGCCACCGGAGCGAGACGATCGACCGCGCCGAGGCGATCGACCCGACGAACACCGTCCGTGGGTTCCTGCTCCTGCCGCCCGACGAGGAACCCGGCAGCGTCTTCGCCTACAACCAGCCGTGCACGTACACGCTCGCCGAGATCGTCCGGCGGGCCAGTGGGACGTCCCTGCTCGAGTACCTGCGGCCGCGGCTCTTCGCCCCCCTCGGCATCGACGACTTCTCGTGGCGCCGCGACGACACCGGCGCGGAACTCGGTTACAGCGGCGGCTACACGACGACGGACGCGATCGCCGCACTCGGTCAGCTGTACCTGCAGCGCGGCGTGTGGGACGGCGAACGCATCCTCGACGAGGACTGGATCGAGCAGGCCACGAGCGTGCAGGTGGTGAACCCGGACGAGGCGGACCCGGACTGGTCGCAGGGGTACGGCTTCCAGTTCTGGATGGCCCGGCACGGCTTCCGCGGTGACGGTGCCTACGGCCAGTTCTGCGTCGTGCTCCCCGAGTCGGACGTGGTCGTCGCGATGACCGGTCAGAGCACCGACATGCAGGCCGTCCTGGACGCGGTGTGGGAGCACCTTCTGCCCGCGGTCGACCGCGCGGGTGCAGTGGACTCGGACGACCGCCTGCGCGCCCGACTCGCCGGGCTCGCGCTGCCGCCGCTCGTCGGCGAGCCGCTCGGCACCCTGCCCGCCACCCCGCCGTCCTCGCCGGCACCGGTGGACGGCGACTCCGGACTGGAGGCCGTGCACCTGTCCCAGGACCCGTCCGGCCACTGGGTGCTCACCCTGGTCGACCCGTCCGGCGAGGTGACGGCTCCTGTCGGCGACGGCGAGTGGCTGGTCGCGGGTGCGACCGCCACGAGCGGGGCACGTTCCGGGGACGTCGTGTCGGTGGACGTGCGGTTCGTCGAGACACCGCACCTGCTGCACGTCCGCGTCGACCTGGCCGACGGGGCCGTCACGGCTGCGTGGGAGACACAGCCGTTGCACGACGGCGTCGCGACGCTGCGTCGGCCGGACTGACCGGCTCCCCGACTAGCTCGTTGCCCCGCGGACGAAGGCACGGGCGAAGGTCCACGGTGCGTCGGTCACGCCCGAGCACATGTACGTGGGGATCGACGGGGTGCACGGCTGGTCGCGCGTGACCTCCCACCAGGCGAGCACCTCGATCCCGTGCGCGACGGACCAGCGGGCGAGGTCCTCGGCGTCCGTCCGTGTGAACACCTCCCCGGTGTCGTTGCGGCCGATCATCGGGGTGATGCCGATCGCCGACAGCCGCTCCTGGGCCGTCCACCCCGCGTACGCGGGCACCGTGGCGAGCTGCGCGGCGGTCGACGTCGCAGCGTCCTGCGCCGCCGTCGCCATGCGCTGCGGACCGGTGCCGTAGTCCATCGCCATGACGTTCACCGCCGCGATCCGGACCCCCGCAGCCGACAGCCCGGCGACCGCGGCGAGGCCCTCGCGGGTGAGTCCGGTCGGCATCACGGGGAGGGTCAGCGACACCTCGAGACTGCGGCCCTTCGCCGCCTGGGCCCGGACGACACCGGCGACCGCCACGGCGCGACGCTCGTTCGCAGCCGTGTCGGACAGCGCAGCGCCCTCGATGTCCAGGTCGATGCGGTCGACGCCGAACCGGTCGACCACCTGCTGGTAGGCCGCCTGCAGCTCCGCCGGGTCCGTGCACCGCAGCGCGAGCTCCTCGTTGACCGCGCCGCCGAACGACACGACCACCCGACCGCCGGTCTGCTGGAACGCGGCGATGTTCCCCGCGAAGTCCTGCGGGCCGCCGATCCGGTAGGCGTCGAAGCCGGCCCATGCGGGTGTGCAGTGGCTGCCGCCGTTGTCCGAGACGATGAAGGCGAGCGTGAACGCGCGGACGCCGGTCGCGGCCGCGGAGCTCCGGAGATCGGCGGTCGGCCAGAGGCCCATGTCGACGTACGGTGCGACCAGCGTGTCACCGACGTGCGGCGCGGGGAGCGGCACGGGAGCCGGCGCCACCGGGGTCGGGACCGGGACCTCCGTCGGGGATGGTGCCGGTGCGGTCGGGCTCGGTGTCGGTGTCGGTGTCAGGGTCGGGGTCGGGGTCGGCGCGGACCCGAGCCCTGCCGTCGGGTCGGACTCGCTCTCGACCGTGCAGGCGACGTCCCGGCCCGCGGGGAGTCCCACGATGCTGCAGCCCGTCGGCACCCGGCCCCCGCCGGGGGTCGAGACCGAGGTCAACCCGAAGGACGTCGCGGCGCTCGGGTCGAGGCCCCTGGCCCAGGCCGGAGCGGTCGCGGTGAAGCCGTCGCTCGTGGTCGTCGCGGTGGCGTCCCAGATCTCGGCGACGCGCGCGGTGTACACGAACCGCACCTGCCAGGGGTCGAGGCGGACGGACGACCGGTTCGTGACGGTCACCGAGGACTGGGAGCCGGACGGCCACGCGTTGACGGTGCGCCAGCCGACGACGACGGAGCCGTCCTTGTCCGCGACGGGCGGTCCCGCGGTCGGCGTCGGAGTCGTCGAGGGTGTCGGGACCGGTGCCGCCGTCGGCACCGGGGTCGGGCCTCCCGTGCCGGGTGTCGCGGGACCGCCGTTCACCGAGCAGGGCACCGACGCCCCGACGACGGTGCACGCCGTGGGGACGCGCTTCGCACCGGACACCTTGCGCGAGTCGACCCGGAACGTCGCCCGACCACCCGCGGCGAGGTCAACGCGTCGGGTGGGACCGGCGACGGTGAACGACCGGCTCGTGCTCGCGACCTTGCGGGCGTCGCGGATCACCACGGCCTTCGACTCGTACGACAGCAGGACACGCCACCCGCGCAGCTTCGTGGAGCCGCCGTTCGCGACCGTGACCGCGGAGCGGAAGCCGGTGCGCCAGCTCGACGTGTTCTCCCACGTGACGTCGACCCGGGCGGCGGTGCCGGCGGCAGCCGCCGTCACGCCGGGCACGGCGACGATCGCCGTGCTCACCACCGCGAGGAGGAGCGCTGCGGGCAGCACCTTCCGGAACCCTGAGCGCAGACGCATCGCGGTCGCCTTCCGTCGGAGCGTGTCGGTCCCCCTGCGGGCCGACGTCCTCACCCGGGGGTATCGGCGGCTCGTCGCGGCTCGTCAGTGTCGGGGACGGTCCTCCACCGGAACCGGGGTGTCAGAGCGACTCGAGCACGTCGAGCGCCCGCTGCACCCCGTGCTCCCGCCGCATGATCCGGCCCACGTCGGTCGCCCGCTCCCGGCGGGACGAGGCGTCGCGCATCGCCCGCACGAGGGTGCTCGCGGACAGGCGGCGCAGTGGGATCGGAGCGGCGGCCAGCCCCTGTCGATGCAGCTGGGCAGCCCAGAACGGCTGGTCGGCGGTGACGGGGACGACGACGGCGGGGACGCCAGCTCGGGCGACGGCGTGTGAGGTGCCCGCTCCGCCGTGGTGCACGGCGAGCGACGCGCCCGGCAGCACGGCGTCGAACGGTGCCGACCGCACCGCCAGCACATCCGGGCCGTGGCACTCGGGAGGCAGCGCCAGTCCACCCCACCCGGTGACGAGCAGCACCCGCAGCCCGTGGGCGCGGGCCGCCGAGACGACCGCGCCTCCCCGAGCAGCCGCGTCCCCCCTCGCCATCGAGCCGAACGAGGCGACGACGTAGGGACCGCCCGTCAGGAAGGCGCTGACGACGCGGTCCGGGCTCGCGGTCCCGGCCTCGTCGTACCAGGCCCCCGTCTGGTGCACCCGTTCCGGCCAGTCGTCGGGCCGCGGCAGCAACTCCGGGCTCACGGCCATGAGGGTCGCACGTGACGGCGACCGTCGGGCGGGACGACGACCGTCCGGCAGCTCGGCAGCGGCGCGCGCCACGTCGGCGTCGAAGAACCGTGCGACGGTGCGCGGTACGGCGTAGGTGGACCGGTTGTGAGCGCCGAGGTCGCGCGTGGCCGTCGGGCCACCGGCGGCGGGGAAGCGCTCACTCGGGGTGGCCACCGGCGCGAACTCCACCAGCACGCGGGGCACGGCGAGCGAGTCCGCCACCATCGGCGCGCTGAGGACGAGCGGGTGGTGCACCACCACGTCGGGGCCGAAGGCGACCGTCTCCCGCACCGCGGCCGCGAACATCCGACGCATCGCGGGCCGCACCTCCGCACGCAGGTGGTGCGCGAGAGCCCACGGCGTCCGACCAGCCGGGCGGAGCACCCGCTGGACGTCCAGACCGAGGGCCACGGTCTCCACCCCCTCGGGCGCGGGCGCGTCGTCGGGCAGGGCGAGCCGGACCTCGTGACCGCGGGACGCGGCGAGTCGTGCCAGGGCTGCGAACGGCTCCACGTCGCCCCGGGTGCCGGCGGTCAGCAGCATCATGCGCATCCACCCAGTCTGGCCGGGACGCCGCTGACCGAGGTCGAGGCGGGCCGGGTACGCTCGGTCGCGTGACTGACGGCAGTGAGCGGGTGTCGCGCACAGCACCGTCGGGGATCGGCGTGGCCGTGCGCCGACTGGTCCACATCTCGCGCCCCGTGCTCTGGATCAACACCATCGGCTCCGGGCTCGTCGCCGTGTGGCTCACCGGCGCGCTGTTCGACGTGCGGGCACTGCCGGTCATCCTGTGGCTCACCCTGCCGTTCAACCTGCTCATCTACGGCGTCAACGACATCTACGACCAGGACACGGACGCGGCCAACCCCCGCAAGGGCTCCATCGAGGGTGCCAGGATCCGACAGTCCGAGGTGCGACTCATCGCTTGGGCGGTCGCGGTCGTCAACGTCCCGTTCCTCGTCGGCTTCCTCCTGACGCTGCCGCTCCTCGCGAACGCGGCGATCCTGCTCTACGTCGGCGTGTTCGTCTTCTACTCGGCGCCGCCGCTGCGCTTCAAGGCGCGGCCGTTCCTCGACTCGCTGAGCAACGCCGCCTACGCACTGCCACTGGTCATCGTGCCCGCGGCCCTCGCGGTGACGCCGGTCTGGCCCGCGGCCATCGGTCTGATGGCCTGGAGCGTGGCGAAGCACGCCTTCGATGCGGTCCAGGACATCGTCGAGGACCGTGACGCGGGCATCGCCACCACCGCAGTGCGGCTCGGTGCGCGCGGGACGGCTCTCTGGAGCGGGGCCTGGTGGATCGTCTCGACGGCGCTGTTCGCCGTGGTGAGCGTGCCGGTGGCCGCCGTCAACCTCCTGATCGCCGGCATCCTCGTGGTGCGCCTGTTCCGGGACCCGACGCCGGAGACCGGTCACCGCCTCTACCGTCTGTCGGTCGCCTTCCCGTACATCGCCGGGTCGTTCGCCGGCGTACTGCTCATGGTCTGGATCGTGCTGGGAGGTGCCTCGTGAGCCGCATGGTCGTCGTCGGCGGCGGGATCGGCGGCCTCACCGCCGCCGCGCTGCTCGCGCACGCCGGCCACCGCGTCACCCTGCTCGAGGCCTCCACCGAGCTCGGCGGCAAGAGCCGACGCATCCAGCTGGGCGAAGACCGCATCGACACCGGACCGTCGTTGATGACGTTCCCGGCGGTGTGGGACGAGCTACTGCGACGGCTCGGCGACGGCGGGCCCGCCGCCGACCGCGCCCGCGACGACGGCCACCTCGACCTGGTGCGGATGCCGGAGGTGGGCCGCTACTTCTACAACGACGATGAGACCTCCCTGCCGGTGGCCCCCGGTCACCCCTGGTACGCCGCCTGGCGACGGTTCTCCGACCTGCACGCACCCCTCGCGGACGACGTGACCGAGTTGCTGCTCGCCGACCCCCTCGACCGAGCCGCCCTCCCCGCTCTCCGGAGACTGTTGGCCGTCTACGGCTCCCGCCTCACCACGCGCGCGTACCTCGACGGCCTCCCCTGGCTGCCCGACGGGCTGCGCGAGGTGATCGCGATCCACACCCTCAACGCTGGCGTGTCGCCCGCACGCACGCCGGCCCTCTACGCGAGCATGCCGGCGATCATGGCGGAGACCGGGGCATGGGTGCCGCGCGGTGGCGTCTACGAGATCGTGCTCGCGCTGGGTCGGCTGGCCGAGGCGGCCGGGGTCGACGTCCGCACCGGCGAGGCCGTCACCCGCATCGAGCGTGGATCGGTCACGACCGATGTGGGTCGTCACCCCGCCGACCTCGTCGTCAGCGCCCTGGACGCCGATCGGCTCACCACGCTGATGGGTCCGTCGCGGGTCCCCACGCTCCCCCGTCTGCGCCCCCGCGCCCTCTCCTGCTCGGCCATCGCCCTGTACGGCGTGCTGCGGGAGGAACTGCCGGCGGACCTCGCCACGCACAGCGTGGTGCTGCCGACGAAGCCCGCCGCGCTCCACCGCAGCCTCGAGGCGGGTGACGAGCCAGCGGACACCATGGTGTTCGTCAACCAGTACCGCGCGGGCGAGGTCTACCCGAACCCGCGCAGCACCGTCGGCATCCTGCTCACCGCCCCCGCCGACGGCGGTCACTACACGGCCGAGCACCCGTTCGTGCGGCGCGAGGTCGACCGCGTCTCACGTGCGATGGGGCTCGACCGGCCGATCACCGACCAGATCGACGAGCAGACGGTGCTCGATCCGCAGTACTACGGCGGCGGCGGCGAACCACACGGCGCGCTCTACGGCGCGGCGCGTCCGCCGTGGCTCAGCGGGCCGTTCCACCGTCCCTCGTACAACGACCCCTGGCGCCCGTGGCTGTGGCGCGTCGGCGCGTCGGTGCACCCTGGCGGCGGTGTCCCCGCCGTGGTGGGCGGCGCGATGATCGCGGTGAACCGGCTGCTGAAGTCGACCCCGGTCTGACACGGGGGCGCCAGACGGGCCCTACGGCTCCACGCCGACGACCGCCTGCGTGATCGCGAGCGGCATGCGCGGTCCGAGGTACCGCTTCGCCGTCGCGACGCTCGGGTGCACGCCGTCGCCCTTCCCGGTGCCGGCGACCCAGCCGTTGTCGATGCGGCGCACGGACGCAAACGGGTCCACCCATCCCCGTCCACGACCAGGCGTTCGACGCCTGTGTGACGCTGTCGTCGGCGAACGTGTACGACACCGGAGCGGCGGCACGGGCGGCTGCGGGCGTGGCGTCGGGTGCGGTCCCGTTCGGCAGGACCGCCACCGTCGCGACCGTGGCGCTGACGAGGACGGCGGAGAGGAGCCCGAGGAGACGGGGCGGAACCGATCGGGGCACGGTGGAGAACCCAGCGGATGCCGCGATGGCACCGGTCTGGGACGATCAGAGCATGCCCACCGACGGACGACCCCTCGCACGCCTCGGCTTCCTGACCATCGGGACCTTCGACCCGGCCCGCCCCGCGGCCGGCCACGAGGACACGCTCCGCGTCATCGAACGCGCCGAGGCGCTCGGCCTCGACAGCGCGTGGCTCCGGCATCGGCACCTGCAGCACGGCGTCTCCTCCCCCGTCGCGGTGATGGCGGCCGCGTCGCAGCGCACCAGCCGCATCGCGCTCGGGACGGCCGTCACCCCGATCGGCGCGGAGAACCCGTTCCGTCTCGCCGAGGACCTCGCCACCGTGGACGTGCTCCTCGGCGGACGACTCAACCCGGGCTTTTCCGTCGGGACCCCGATGAACTTCGACCTCTACCGCGAGGCGATCTACCCGGACTCCGCCGAGCACGAGGACCTCGGCAACGCCCGGCTCCTGCGCTTCCGGGACCTCGTGCGCGGCGACGCGGTCGTCCCCGTCGCCGAGCGGCGCGGGTTCGAGGAGTTCGCCACCGGAGTCCAGCCGCACAGTCCGGGGCTCGTCGACCGGCTCTGGTACGGCACGGGCAGCACGGCGTCCGCGGTCTGGGCGGCCCGCAACAGGTTCCACCTGCTCACCTCGAGCGTCACGCGGAGTGAGATCGGGACCGACTTCGCCGCGAACCAGCGCGCCCAGGTCGACGCCTACCTCGACGCACACCCCGACCCGAGCACCGCGCGCGTCTCCCAGGGCCTCGTGGTGATCCCGACGGACACGGCCACCCGGGAGCAGGAGGCGCGGTACCGGGCCTACGCCGAACGCCGCGCCGGCCGTGTCGGTGTCCCGACGGGTCCGGCGGGACTGTTGTTCGCCGCGGACCTCGTCGGCTCGTCGGTCGAGATCGCGGACCGGCTGCGCGCCGACGCGGGGTACCAGGTCGCCACCGAGGTCGCGTTCGCACTGCCGTTCTCGTTCGAACCCGACGAGTACGCGCAGATCGTCTCGGACATCGCCGAGCGACTCGGGCCGGAACTCGGGTGGGCGCCGCACGACAGGGAGTCCAGCCAGTCCTGAGAACGACGAAGAGTCCCGTTTCCTGGGGACTCGTTGACGGCCTCGACCAGTGCTTTCTCTGACGTCAGCCCACGGTCGGCATGCGTTCCGGTTCGACGGATTCCACCCGCTCATCTGTCCAGTACGACGACGACGGGTCACCAGTCGGCCCAACAGACGTCAGCGGCGCCGGAGTCACCGTCTGTCCTCCACTGTCACCAGCGGACGTGCCGTTGCCGCACCCGCTGAGCAAGACAGCAGCAGCGGAAACCACTCCCACCGTGAGCAGCCGTCGCAGCATCATCAGCCGATCTCGTTGTCCATGCTCGGCACGTCGTTTCCGTCCGGAGTCATGTTCGGAGCCGACGTCCCACTCACAGTACGCCTCGACGTCATCCCGGCGGGGCGAGCAGGCCGGAATCGAACTCCAGGGTTCTGCTTGACTGGGCAGCATCGAGCGGGATTCCGGACGTCGTGCCGCATCTGCCGCCCGACGAGCACGCCACGAAGCACAGGGGGACCACCGATGGCCACACTCACCACCCGGGAACGAGACCGCCGCGCCAACCGGTACCTCCTCGGGACCATCGCCGTCGTCGCAGTCATCACCTCGGCCGTCCTGCACCGGCCGGTGCTGAGCAGCGATCCAGTGGCGTTCTGGTTGCCGACGGCGGCCGGGCTCGCGTACGGATCCGGGTTGTGGTTCCTCGGCGCGCGGCGAGACTCCAAGTGGCTGTCGAACCTGACCTGGGCCGGATGGCTCGTCGTCTTCTGGGTCCTGCTCTGGACGAAGGTCGTCTCCGGCCCGGCGTGGTTCCTGGCCGTCATTGCCGGCGGCCTCGCGGTGACGGCTGCGTTCCCCCGGAAGACCAAGCCGTCGAAGGTGGACAAGGTGCCGCTGGCGGCAGCGAAGCCGTGGTCAGGGTCCGATGTCACCGCAGAGCCAACCATCCACACGTTCGGACGCCGCACCGTGCCCGCAGTCACCATCACCACCCGGGACGGCGCCACCCGCTTCCGTGTCTCCGAACTCGCGGGTTTCTTCGACAAGGAGACGGACACGGTGGAGTCCATCCCGGGAGAGCGGCTGACGTTCCTCACCCGGGTCGGCGTCGCAGCGCCCGATTCCGTCATCGGCGAGGCGACAGCTGGTCTGCCAGATGACACCCTCGTGCTCATCGACGAGAAGGACGATTCCCGCCCGGCCGCAGTGATCGTCGACGAGGACGCCGTGACGTTCGAACACTGGGTCCGCACGCTGCCGGAGGACTGACCGATGGCGCGCGGCGGTCGGTGCGCTTCGGTACGGTCGACTCGTGACGGGGGAAGCAACGAGTGTGGTGCGGGGTGAGCGCCCGGTGACGGTCCGCGGGAGCATGATCACGCCGATCGCGTGGACGGCCCTCTCTGCAGGCGTGTTCGCGATGGGGCTCTGGCTGGCGTGGAGCCGCGACGTGTTCGGGGCAGCTGTGTCCACCCGTGTGTGGACGAGCGGGATGCTGCTCCTCGTCGGCACGTTGGCGCTCGTGTTGTCTGTCAGCGCGCTGTTCGCCGGGGTGCGGGTGTTCCCGGACCGGCTCGAGGTGACCCGTGGGATCTTCCGGACGCAGGTGATCAGGCCCGGTGAGCTCGTCCACTTCCGCGCCTCGGGGAAGGGCAACACCGTCATCAGTGGTGTGACCGCTCGCGGGCGCGGATTCACGACGGACCGGTACCACCGTCACCACGACGTGCTCGTCGGATGGTTGGAACAGAACGCGGCCGAGCCGTGGGCGGAGTTCTCCGACTTCTTCAGCAAGCTCACCGTCCAGACACGACCTCGGCCGGTGTACCGCCTGTTCACGATGGTGCTCATCGTCGGCTTCTTCATCGTCTCGCTGCTGATGTTCCCCGGCTTGTGGGTCGCTGTCGCCTACGACGACGCACACAAACAGCAGGTGACGTGCACCATCACCGCGGCTGAAGCCGTGACGGTGTCGAACCGCTCGACGAGAGGCATCGGCTCGTCCCACCCGGCTGTCGCAATCGACACGTCCGAATGCGGTCCGCTGACACTGTCCCGCGGCGTCGACTCCGAGAATCAGGACGCCGTCGCCCGCACGCTGAACCGGACGGAGGGCCCGCACGTCTTCACGGTCGGCGGCGGCTCGTTCTGGTTCCGAACGCACACCCCGTGGCTCCGCTTCGTGCCGGCACCGACGATCTACAGCGTCGACGGGGTCGGCTGAGTTCGGGGAGCGTGACCGTCCTGCACCTGCACCTGCTCCGAAGCCGGCTCGGACGACGTCCGCAGGAGCGGATGGCGGGCCATCATCACCAGCCCCGTGCGTGCTCCGTGCCGAGCACCGAGCATGCGCCGGCTGCCGAGAACGACGAAAGCCCCCGGTCTCCCGGGGGCTTTCGTTCTGGTGGGCGATACTGGGATCGAACCAGTGACCTCTTCCGTGTCAGGGAAGCGCGCTACCGCTGCGCCAATCGCCCAGATGAGTTCCGCCGGAGCGGACTGGAGGTGGGGACGGGATTCGAACCCGCGTGGACGGCTTTGCAGGCCGCTGCCTCGCCTCTCGGCCACCCCACCATCAAGGTCCACGTCTGGCGTAGTACCCGATCGGTGGGATACCTCTTCTGGAGAGTTGCTGTCTTCCGGAGAAGACAGGCACCTCGAGCGGATGACGAGATTCGAACTCGCGACCCTCACCTTGGCAAGGTGATGCGCTACCACTGCGCCACATCCGCATGGTCTGACCTGAGTCACACCGGTGTTGTCCGACCCGCTCTCGCGGCGACTCGTAAACTGTACCCAGATCACGCTGTTTCTCCAAACCGGTTCCGTCCACCGGGCGTGTCCCCCGGAGCGGTGCGGATCGGCGGGGTCTCCACGGGCCTCCCGGCCGGTCTGGCCGTGAGCGACGCGCGCGACCGGCGACGCGTGTTCGGAGCACGGCCCGACATCCGCTACTATCGATCCGCACGCAAGTGCAGGGGGCGATTGGCGCAGTTGGTAGCGCGCTTCGTTCACACCGAAGAGGTCATCAGTTCGAGTCTGGTATCGCCCACGTGCCCGTCCAGGGCCGGAAGAACACCCCGAAGAGCCCGACGCAACCGCGTCGGGCTCTTCGCATCCCACGACCTCTTCGCATCCCGCGACCCGTCCGACCACCAGGGGCACCATGACCGACGTCGACCTCGAGTTCGCAAGGGTCAGACAGGTGCTCGACCGGCCGACGCTCCGACTGATGTCGCGTCCGACGAGCGCGGCCGTGGTCTCGGTCTTCCGCACGGTGTTCGACCGTGACGTTCAGTACGTCCCTGCCGAGCGGATGCACCTGCAGGTCGAGGAGCACGTCGCGCGCCTGCAGGCGACCGGTGCGCGGGTGCCGGCGAGCGACTCCCCCGAGGGCGAGGTGTCCCGGCCCAACGGTCGGTCCCTCTGCCGCGAGTGGGTGGCCGCACAGTGGCTGGTGCGCTCGAACTCCTCGGACGGCGACGAGCAGTACAGCCTGACGAGCCACGCCCTCGAGGCGCTCAGCCTGATCGACGCCCTGTCCGCCGAGCGGGCCCTCATCAGCGAGAGCCGTCTCGCGATGATCGTCGACGCCGTGCACCGCTGGGCGGACCGGGCCGAACCGGACCGGGACGCCCAGGTGCGACGCCTGGACGCGCAGATCGCCGAACTCCAGGCCGAGCGTGACCGTCTCGCCCGCGGCGACGAGGTCGTCACGGTCGACGAGGACCGGATGCGTGACGGCTACGCGAACATCACCGACCTCATCCGGCAGCTGCCGAGCGACTTCAAGCGGGTCGAGGAGGCGGTGGCGACCATGCACCGCGAGATCGTCGAGGACTTCCGGCAGGAGGTCCGCCCGATCGGCGAGATCCTCGACGACTACCTCGCGCGCACGGACAACCTGATGGAGTCGACGCCGGAGGGCCGGGCGTTCCAGGGCGCGTTCGAGCTCCTCCGCGACGACGCCCTGCTCCTGCGGCTCCGCGACGACATCACCACGATCCTCGAGCACCCGTTCGCCGCCTCGCTCAGTCCGACCGAGCGCCGGACCTTCCGCGGCACGGTCGGCATCCTCCGGCAGGGCATCGAGGACGTCCTCGCCCAGCGTCGGATGCTCACCGCGACGCTCCGTGACCAGATCGTCGCCCACGACGTGGTGCGGGACCGCGAGCTCGACGCGGTGCTCCGTTCGGTGAACCGCGGCCTGGCGGCGTGGATGGACGTCAGCTCCGCCCGGGACCGCGTCCCGCTCGGCCTGCTGCCCCCGTCCGCCGCCGTCGGCACGCTGCGCGAGAAGTTCTACGACCCGGACGCCGAGTCGGTGCCGCCGCCGATCGAGGAGCCGGACGACGACGTCTTCGAGGAGATCGACGTCGAGTCGCTGCGCCGCCACGGCGGCCCACTCCTCGCCGAACTCCGGTCGGTCCTCGACGCCTCCACCGCCGGATCGAGCGTCGAGGCGTTCCACGAGCTGCCCCCCGACCAGCGTCGTCCCGTCGAGCTCTTCGGGCTCGCGCACCTGCTCACCGGACACGACGACTTCGAGGCCGGCACCGAGACCGCACCGCACCGCACGGTCCGGCCGGACGGCGGACCGGTCACCTTCCACATGCCGACCGCCGCGCTGCCCCACCAGGGCCGGACGGCACACCCCGACGACGAACCCGGCCAGGAGGCACGGTGACCGACACGACACCAGCACCCGTCGACGACGAGGTCGCGTTCGAGGACGCCTCCGGCGTGTTCGTCGACGAGCTCGCCGAGCGCGACGAGAGCACGTTCGCCCTCTTCGAGGGTGACGAGGGCCGACTCGACGAACCGCAGCGTCGGGCCCTGGTCGCGCTGCTCCGGCACCCGTACGTGAGCGCCCGGACGCACGTCGACGAGTGGCGTGCGGTCCTCGACGCGGAGCACCAGCTCCGCTCCCGCCTCAACGACCTGTTCCTCGAACTCCACGTCGACCGTGACCGCGAGGTGGCCTTCAAGCGGCAGGCCCGATCGGAGAGCACCCGTCGTGGCTTCCCGACCCTGCTCCGCGACGCCCCGTACACGCGCGAGGAGACGATCGTCCTCGTCTACCTGCGGATGCGTCTGCGCGCCGACGCCCGTCCTGGGCCCGACCAGGTCGTCGTCGACCGGTCCGAGATCCTCGGGCACGTGTCCGGCTTCCGCCCGGCGACCGCGACCGACCGCACCCGTGACGAGGCCCGCGTCGCCAAGGCCATCGAGCGCCTGGTCACGGCTCGGGTGTTGTTGAAGACCACCGACCCGGACCGCTTCCGGGTCGCGAGCGTCGTCGAGGTGTTGCTCCCGCTGGAGCGTCTCGTCGAGCTCGACACCTGGCTGCGGACCGCGGCCACCGGCAGCGGTGAGCCGACCGACGGGGCCGGGACGAGCCTCCCGGCCGGTCCGACGGGGGCGGACGTCACCGGCGACGGCGACGTCGAGACCGACGCCGGCACGGACGCCGACGACAACGAGGAGGACCGCGCGTGAGCACCGTCGACGTCGACACCACCGGGATCCCCGCGCTGTTCGACACCGTCGCCCAGTGGCGGGCCGAGTCCATGCAGGTCGTCAACTGGGGCGGCTTCCAGGGCCACCGTCACGTCGAACTGTCCGGCACGGCGACGCTCATCTCCGGCGCGTCCGGGACCGGCAAGTCGACGCTCATGGACGCGTACCTGGCGGTGATGATGCCGTCCGACGTGCCGTTCAACGGCGCCTCGAACGACGCGACGACGGGACGCGCCCGCAGCGCCGACCAGCGCAACCTGCTGACGTACCTGCGCGGGAAGGTCGACACCCGCCGCGACCCGGAGACGGGTGCGCTGCAGGACGTCACCCTGCGCGGCGAGGAGCAGACCACGTGGGGCGCGGTCGCGGTCACGTTCCGGAACGACGACGAGCGCCGCTTCACGGTCATGCGCGCGTACATCGTGCCGCGTCGTGCCCGGGGCGTCGCGGACATCCAGATGACCATGGCGACGGTCGACGACGTGTTCGACCTGCGGCGGCTCGAGGACTTCGTGCCCTCCCGGTTCGCGCACCTGGAACTCACCGGGCGGATCCCGGGGCTCGTCATCCGCGACACGTACCAGGAGCTCGCGTACACGCTGCAGACGCGCCTGGGCATCGGTGACTCCGGTGGCGGCAACCGGGCGATGCGCCTCCTCGCCCGGATCCAGGCCGGGCAGCACATGCCGACCGTCGACGCGCTCTACAAGTCCCTGGTGCTCGAGACGCCCGGCACCTACGAGGCAGCCGACCGTGCCCTCGCCCACTTCGCGGCGCTCGACGAGGCCTACGAGGCGATGGACACCGAGGAGCGCAAGGTCCGCATCCTCTCCCCCATCACCGACCTGCACGACGAGATCGAGCGGTCCCGGGCCGCGGCCGCAGCGCTCGACGGCATCGCCACCGGCGCCGACGTCTCGCCGTTCGCGCACTGGACGGCGTCGCGGAAGCGCGAACTGCTCGACCTCGAGGTCGAGCGGAACGCCCGCGAGCGCACCGCCACACGCGCCGAGGTCGAGGCGGCGTCCGCCCGGCACGCCGCCGTGGAGGTCGAGCTCCGCGACGCCGAGGCGCGGCTCCGGGACTCCGGCGGCAACGCACTCGCACAGCTCGAGGACCGCATCGACCGCGGGACCCGCGAGCGTGCCGCCGTCGCCCGCTCCCGTGAGGTGTTCGACGAGCGCACCGCACCCCTCGACGAACCGGTCACCACCGAGTCGGCGTTCACCGAGGCGCAGCGGGCGAGCCACGAGTTCCTCGGCACCTACGCCGCACGACGTGACGAGCTCGACGCCCGGCGTGACGCCCTGACCCGTGAGGAGTACCCGCTCCTCGACCGCGAACGGACCCTGCGCCAGGAGCGCCGGTCGCTCGAGCACCGCCAGGGCGCCATGCCGCTGCCGATGCACGAGGCGCGGGTCGCGATGGCCCGGGCCGCCGGACTCGACCCGGCGGACGTACCGTTCGTCGCCGAGCTCCTCGACGTGCTGCCGGCCGAGGAGCAGTGGCGCACCGCCATCGAGTCCGTGCTCGCCCCGGTCGCCCGGACCCTGCTCGTCGACGAGGACCGTCTGGACGACTTCAGCGCCGCCATCGACGGCCTCCGTCTGCCCGTGCGTGTGCAGTTCGAGGGCGTGCCGCTCGGCCCGCACCTGGACCTGCCCGGCGACCGCGCCATGGTGTCCGGGAAGCTCGCGATCAAGGCCTCGCCGTTCAGCACCTGGGTGCGGGAGCGCATCGAGTCCGACCGGATCGACGCCCGCTGCGTCGCCGACGCCGCCGAGCTCGGCGGCGGCGGCCGTCGGGTGACCGTGTCCGGCCAGCTCCGCGACGGCCGTCGCGGTGCGCACGGCGACCGACGCCAGGCGAACGTCATCGGGTTCACGAACGAGTCGCGGGTCCGGGCCGTGGAGACCGAGCTCGCCGAGATCGCGGCGGACCTGACCGCCCTGGAGGCCCGGCGCACCGACGTCGCGCAGGACCTCGCCGCACTCGACGTGCTCCGGGCAGCGCACCAGCACCGCGTCGACGTCACGTGGGACGCCGTCGACGTCGCCGGTGCCGACGCCGCGCTCGCCCGCCTCGAGGAGGAGCGCCACGCGCTGCTCGCCGCCGACGACGGCCTGCGGACGCTCCGCGAGTCCGTCGCCCGCCTGCGCGCCGCGCTCGACGAGGCAGCCGACCGACGGTCCGCCGCGCGGCTCGGCGTCAAGCGCCTGGAGGAACGGCACGCCGTGCTCGTGGACGGTCAGGACGCGGCCGCCGAGATCCTCGAACGGTTCGCCGACGCACCGGACCGGCTGCCGGACGAACAGCAGGAACGCCTGCTCGCCGAGGCGTTCGACGAGGTCGGCGCCCCCGACGGGGTGGACGGGTTCGACGACGCGACCAGACGTCTCCGCCGTCGCCTCGAGGAGCGACTCGCACAGGCGCTCGACGGCGCCGCGACGGCGTCGGTGGCGCTCACCACGACGTTCGAGCGGTACCAGGACGCCTGGCCGGACCCGAACCTGGGGACCGGGGTCACCTCGTACCCGGACTACCGCGCGATCCTCGACCAGATCGTCGCCACGGGCCTCCACGCCCGGCGGAGCGAGTGGCGCCGTCGGCTGTCACAGTGGAGCGGCGAGGACCTCGTCCCGCTCTCCGGCGCGTTCGACCGCGCCGTCGTGGAGATCGAGGAGCGGCTCGAACCCGTGAACGAGATCCTCCGCGACCTGCCGTTCGGGGCGAACCGCGACCGGCTGAAGATCGTCATCCGCCGCGTCACCCGCGAGGACGTGACGCAGTTCCGCAAGGAGCTCCGCGCGCTGTCGGCCTCGGTCGACGCCGAACTGACCGACGACGTGCTCGAGACCCGCTTCCGGCGACTGCGGCGGTTCATGGGCGTCATCCGCCGCGACCCGGAAGCACCCCGGGGCCGGACGACGCAACGCGACGCCGTGCTCGACGTCCGGCGGCACATGGAGATCACCGCGGTGCGGTACGACGTCGACGGCAACGACCTGGGCGTGTACTCGTCCCTCGGTGACAAGTCCGGCGGTGAGACGCAGGAGCTCGTCGCGTTCATCGTCGGCGCCGCCCTGCGCTACCAGCTCGGCGACGAGACGCGGCCCCGGCCCCGGTTCGCGCCGGTGTTCCTCGACGAGGCGTTCATCAAGGCGGACTCGGAGTTCGCCGGTCGTGCGGTGACGGCATGGCTCCGGCTCGGCTTCCAGCTCGTCGTCAGCGCGCCGCTCGACAAGGTCACGGCGCTCGAGCCGTCCATGGAGCGCCTGCTCTCGATGCGGAAGCACCCGGACACCGGGTACTCGTCCGTGACCGAGATCCGGCGGGCCTGACCGAGGTCCGGCGGGGTCGGCGCAGGTCCGGCGGGCTCCTCCGGGGCACGCGGCGGTAGGGTCGTCGCGTGTTCGGACGTCGTGACCCCCGCCCCGCTGCCCCTGACGCGTCCGGCGTGCCGGACCTGCCCGTGCTCGGCATCGGAGCCGTCGTGCGGATCGTGCCGTCTGACCGGGGCGAGCAGTGGGCGGACGAGCCGATCGGGCTCATCGTCGCGCCGGGCGGCGCCCAGCTCGCCGGGTACGCGGGCGCAGGGGTCCGGGTGGCGTGGGTCGTCGAGTTCGACGAGCCCGCGTACACGACGGACGGCCGCGGCCCCTTCGAGCGCGCGACCGTCCAGAGTCGTCAGTTGGTCCCGGTCCCGATGGACCCGGTGACCGAGCCGGTGGACGCCGGAGCGTCCTGACCGGTCAGCAGGATCAGTACTCCTCGGAGCCGGCCTTCATCATCGCGGCGGCCGCCATGCAGGTGCCCACACCACCGATGACGCCGATGCCGATGATGATGCCTGCGATGAGCTCGAGCATGGGGTGACTCCTCGTGGTCCGGGGCCGGTGTGGCTGCGTCAAGGCTACCGGACGCCGGACGCCGGGCGTTGGAGGGTTCCCACCATCGGGACGAGGCGACGCCGGGTGGTGTTTGTGGGGCGGCACGGCGGCCATGTCATGCGCAACACGGGTGCCTACGCTGGTGGGGTCGGACCGCCGTGGCAGTGGCGCGGTCCGGAACCGCGCAGTCCAGGAGGCACCCGATGGTCGACACCGCACCGAGCCGCACCAGCAGCACCACCGCCGGCAGCACGATCCGCACCAGCACCGGTGGGGTCAGCGCGCCGAAGGCCGACGCGACCGGGGACACCGCAGCCGGGACGCCCACGGGCGGCACCGACACCGACGTCCGCATCGACGTCGACCTGCTCGCCGAGCACCTGCTGGGCCGCTGGGCCGAGGACCGCCGCATCTCCCGCCGTCTCGTCCGCGACCCCGCGCTGCACAAGATCGAGGGGCAGCCCCTCGCCGAGCACCGTGCGCGCACGCTCGAGCAGCTGCGGATCCTCGTCGACGCCGGCGCGATCCAGCGTCCGTACCCGCCGGAGTTCGGCGGCCAGGACAACCACGGCGGGAACCTGGCGGCGTTCGAGGAGCTCACCGTCGCGGACCCGTCGCTGCAGATCAAGGCCGGGGTGCAGTGGGGTCTGTTCGGCTCCGCGGTGCACCACCTCGGCACCGAGCGCAACCACCGCGAGTTCCTGCCCGGCATCATCGAGTTCGACGTGCCCGGGTGCTTCGCGATGACCGAGACCGGCCACGGTTCGGACGTCCAGAACATCGCCACGAGCGCGACCTACGACCCGGAGACGCAGGAGTTCGTCGTGCACACGCCGTTCCGCGGTGCATGGAAGGACTACATCGGCAACGCCGCCCTGCACGGCAAGGCCGCCGTCGTGTTCGCCAAGCTCGTCACCCAGGGCGTCGACCACGGCGTGCACGCCTTCTACGTCCCCCTGCGCGACGACGAGGGTGCCTTCCTGCCCGGCGTCGGCGGCGAGGACGACGGCGTCAAGGGCGGCCTGAACGGGATCGACAACGGCCGGCTCTGGTTCGACCACGTCCGGGTCCCGCGCACGAACCTGCTCAACCGCTACGGCGACGTCGCCGAGGACGGCACGTACTCCTCCCCGATCGACTCCCCCGGGCGCCGCTTCTTCACGATGCTCGGCACCCTGGTGCAGGGACGTGTCTCCCTCGACGGCGCCGCGGTCGTGGCGCAGAAGATCGGGCTGCAGATCGCCCTGACCTACGCCATGGAGCGCCGTCAGTTCCCGACCGGCGACGGCCAGGAGGGGGTCCTGCTCGACTACGGCCGCCACCAGCGCCGGCTCATCCCCCGCCTGGCGACGGTGTTCGCCCAGTCGTTCGCCCACGAGAAGCTGCTGCAGACGTTCGACGACGTCTTCAGCGGCCGGCAGGACACCCCGGAGCGCCGGGAGGACCTCGAGACGCAGGCTGCGGCCTTCAAGGCCATGTCGACCTGGTCCGCCCTCGACACGCTGCAGGAGTGCCGGGAGGCGACCGGCGGTGCGGGCTTCCTCGCCGAGAACCGGATCACGGGCCTCCGTGCCGACCTCGACGTCTACGTGACGTTCGAGGGCGACAACACGGTGCTCCTCCAGCTCGTCGGCAAGCGTCTGCTCACCGACTTCCGCAAGGCCGCGCCGCGCGACGCGGCGTCGACGGCGAAGTTCGTCGCCGCGCAGGTCGGGTCGAAGCTGGCGGACGCGACCGGTCTGCGCCGACTCGGGCAGACGGTGTCCGACCGAGGGTCCCTCGCGGCCTCGGTCGCGGACCTGCAGGACCCGGAGACCCAGCGCGCCCTGCTCGTCGGTCGGGTCGAGACGATGGTCACCGAGATCGGCATGCGGCTCCGCACCGCCGGCAAGGACCGCGCCCGCGCCGCCGTGCTGCTGAACCGCTCGCAGCACGAGTTGATCGAGGCGTCGAAGGCGCACGCGGAACTCATGCAGTGGGAGGCGTTCACCGAGGCGATCGACGACGTCCCGCCGGGTGACACCCGCACGGTGCTCGTCTGGCTCCGCGACCTGTTCGCGCTCGGGCTCGTCGAGCAGCACCTGGACTGGCACCTGCTGCACGGGCGGATCTCGGCGCAGCGGGCCCGGGCCGTGTCGGCGTACGTGGACCGGCTGGTCGCTCGACTCCGTCCGGTGGTGCCGCAGCTCATCGCGTCCTTCGGGTACGAGCCGTCGCACGTGCGCTCCCCCATCGCGAGCGGTGCGGAGCAGGCACGACAGGACGAGGCCCGCGCGTGGTACGAGGCCGAGCGCGCCGCCGGACGACTGCCGGAGCAGGAGAAGAAGCCCCGCCCCTGATCGGCGGACCCGGCCGGAGGTCGCGGATCAAGCCGCTCGGCTCGATGCCGAGCAGGTCGAGCCGCTGGGCTTGATCCGGAGGGTCTGACCGACCCCGTCGCCCGTCAGCCGGCGGGCGGACGGGGGGCGCCGAGCGCTGCGCGCAGCCGCGCCTCGGCGTCGTCGTCGGCTCCGGCAGCGGCGGCGACGTTCGCCTCGGCCACGGCACGGACGACCTCTTCGCGCTGGATCTTCACACCGCGGGGCGCGTCGATGCCGATGCGGACGCCGTCGCCGCGGGAGTCGAGCACCGTGATGACGATGTCGTCACCGATGAGGATCCGCTCGCCGACCTTGCGCGTGAGTACCAGCACCCGGCAAGCCTAGCGACTCCGCGTCGCCGCCCCCGTCCGGGACACGGCCCGGTGCCGTCGGCGGCCCGAGGACGGGCGGTCAGAGCGTCCGGACGGGCAGACCGAGCAGGTACACGCTGTCCGGCGTCGCGGTCTCCTCGGTGCCGATCGCGAGCACACCGGCGAGCGGCACCGGAGCGTCCGCCACCGCGGCGATCATCGCGAGGGCGTCCTCGTGCTTGCGCCCGGCGTCGACCACGACCCAGACCTGGTCGGGTGCGAGCGAGGTGGTCGTCGCCACGTCGGTCCACGCCGCGACCGCGAGCAGCGCCACGCCGTCCCGCACCGCGTCGGCGCGCGCGAGGATCCCGCTGCGTCGGTCAGACGCCGGTGTCGCCCGCAGACCGTGCCTGCTGGCGAAGACCCCGGCGGCGGCGTCGACGTCGGCCGCCCGACCGACGAGGAGCACGAGGTCGCCGTCGGCCGAGCAGACCGCGGGTGCGGGGGTCCGGACGGGCGCGGGAGCCGCGGGGGCGGGCAGCTCGGCACGCAGGTCGGCCCACGGGTCCGCGGCCCTCGGGTCCGCGTCCGGGCCTCCCGTCACGGCGGACGCGACCGAGGTGGTCGACGCACCGGGCGCGGCGGACGCCGCCCCGGACGGGACGCCCTGGAGGCCCGGCTCGGCCGGCACGGGACCGGCGACGGCCCGGCGCGGCGGGGCCAGTCCGTCGGCCGCGAAGCCGTCGAGCACCGAGGCGAAGGCGTCGGCCCGGGTGGTGGAGGTCCCGTCGGCGTCCGCGATCCGGGCCTCGGCCGCCTCCGCGTCGGCGAGGAGCGCTGCGATGCCGATCCGCCTGGCGGGTGACGCGGCGATCGTGACGCGGGCCGTCGGCGGGTCGAGGGGGTCCGGGAACTCGACCGTCGCCTCGACGTGCGCCCGGCGGAACAGTCCGGCGACCCCACCGGTCGTCACCCGCTCGGCGGCGACGATGCGGGCCGCGGGTCCGAACTCGGCGAGGACCGCGGCACGGACCTCGTCGAGCGTGGCGCCGCTACGCTGCGATCGGATCGGCGGCACGGACCACTCCCACGGTCTCGATGGTGGACCCCGCTGCCGTGGCCTCCTGGTACGAGAGCACGGGCAGGCCGTTCGCCTGCGCGGACACCATGCGGTGCACGGCCGGGCGGAGTTGCGGGGCACAGACCAGGACGGCGGAGAGCCCCTGCTCCTCGACGGCGCGGACCGAGTCCCGCACGGAACCGAGCACCTGCTCGATCCGGTGCGCGTCGAGGAGGATCTGGGTCCCCTGCTCGGAGGGACGGAGCCCCTCGAGCATCGCCTGTTCGAGCACCGGGTCGATCATGATCACACGGAGCACGGCGCCGTCCAGGTGGCGGGCGGCGAGGGCCGGACCGAGCGCGGCCCGCGCGGACTCGACGAGACCCTCCGGGTCGGTGGAGACCTTCGCACGGAGGGTCAGCGCCTCGCAGATGCGCCCGAGGTCGTTGATCGGCACGCGCTCGGCGAGCAGGCCCTGCAGCACGCGCTGGAGTTCGGCCATCGAGAGCATGCCGGGGACGAGTTCCTCGACCGCAGCGGGGTTCACCTGTTTGACGCCCTCCGCGAGCACCTTGACGTCCTCGCGGGTGAGCAGACGAGCGGCGTTGTCGCCGATCACGGCCTGCAGGTGCGTGACGAGCACGGAGACCCGGTCGATCACGGTCGCGCCGGTCATCTCGGCGGCGTGCCGGAGTTCCGCGGGCACCCACTTGCCGGCCAGTCCGAACACCGGCTCGACGGTGGGGTCGCCCGGCAGGCCGTCGAGCTGCTCGCCGAGGGCCAGCACGCTCCGCGCGGGGGCGGTGCCGCGGCCGGCCTCGACGCCGGCGATGCGGATCGCGTAGGTCGACGGCGGCAGGTCGATGCTGTCCCGGGTGCGGACCGGCGGCACGACGATGCCCATGTCGACGGCGATCTTCCGTCGGAGTGCCCGGACCCGGCCGAGCAGGTCGTCGGACGCGCCGGAGACCATGTCGACGAGGTCCGGCGCCAGGAGGATCTCGAGTGCGTGCACGCGCATCTGCTCGAGCAGGTCCTCGGGGGTGTCGCTCGGGGGTGCTGCGGCCGCGATGGCCTGCTGCTCGGCTGCCGTCGCTGCGGCACGCTTGGCGTTCTGGCCGATCCGCCACCCGGTGAAGAGGAGGGCCGCGCCGATCAGCAGGAAGGGCAGGATCGGCATGCCGGGGATGAACCCCATCGCGATCGCCGCCGCACCGGCGATCATCAGCGCGGTGCGGGACTGCGAGAGCTGGTCGGACGCCGACGTGCCGATGTCGGACTCGGCGCCCGAGCGGGTGACGATCATGCCGGTCGACACGGCCATGAGGAGCGCCGGGATCTGGGACACGAGGCCGTCGCCGATGGTGAGGATGCCGTAGTGCGACAGCGCGTCGGTGATCGACATGCCGTTCTGCAGCATGCCGATGGCGATCCCGCCGACCAGGTTGATGACGAGGATCAGGATGCCGGCGATCGCGTCGCCCTTGACGAACTTCGACGCACCGTCCATCGCGCCGTAGAAGTCGGCCTCGGCGGACACCGCCGCGCGGCGCTCCTTCGCCTGGACGTCCGTGATGAGCCCGGCGTTGAGGTCCGCGTCGATCGCCATCTGCTTGCCCGGCATGGCGTCGAGGGTGAAGCGGGCGCCGACCTCGGCGACGCGCTCGGCGCCCTTCGTGACGACGACGAACTGGATCACCACGAGGATGAGGAAGATCACCGCGCCGATGATGACCGAGCCGGCGACGGCGACGTGCCCGAAGGCCTGGATGACGTCGCCCGCGAACCCCTGGGCGAGCACGAGGCGGGTCGAGGCGACGTTGAGCCCGAGCCGGAACAGCGTCGCGACGAGCAGCAGCGACGGGAACACCGAGAAGTCGAGCGGCTTCTTCACGAAGAGCGTCGTGAGCAGGATCACCAGCGCCAGCAGGATGTTGCAGATGATGAGGACGTCCAGCAGGAACGGCGGCACCGGCAGGATCAGCAGCAGGATGATGCCGACGATGAGCACCGGGACGGCGAACTTCGGCAGGTCGGCGCGCTTCATGCGGGGAGGGCCTCTCCGGGAGTGTGGTCGGTGGCGGGACGCGGTGTCCGGAGCTTGCGGGGTCGGACGTCGCCGCTGAGCGTGGTCGGGTCGAGCACGGTGGCGACCTCCTCTGGGGTGGTGGGGCGGGGCGGGGTGTGCGTGCCGCTCGCGGCGCCGTGCGTGGCGAGCGTCATGACGAAGGACAGGACGCGGGCGACCGGGGTGTAGAGGTCGACCGGGATCTCCTGGCCGAGCTCGCACGCCGCGTGCAGCGCACGGGTGAGCGGGACGTCCCGCACCATCGGCACGCGCTCCTCCTCGGCCTTCTGCCGGATGGCGTCGGCGACCGGGCCGGCCCCCTTCGCGACGACCTTGGGTGCCGACTTGCCGGCCTCGTACTTGATCGCCACGGCGTAGTGCGTGGGGTTCGTCATCACGACGTCGGCGGTGCCGATGGCCGCGATCATCCGGTTGCGGCTGGCGGCGAGCTGTCGGGACCGGCGCTGCGACTTCACGAGCGGGTCGCCCTCGGCCTGCTTGTTCTCGTCCTTGACCTCGCGCTTCGTCATCATCGTGCGCTTGCGGTTCCGGCGGATGACGACGAACACGTCGAGGGCGGCGAGCACGAGTCCGGCGGCGACGGCGGCCTGCAGGAGGGTGCCCGCGCCGGCACCGGCCGCCTCGAGGACACTGGTCAGCGGCAGGGACCCGCTCGACATGAGGACGGGCACGAGTCCCTGCACCGCGAACCAGAGCACGAGGCCGACCACCGCGGTCTTCAGCAGTGCCTTGACGCCGTTCCACAGCGCCTGCGTCCCGAACACCCGCTTGAGGCCGGCGACGGGGTCGAAGTGGTCGGGCTCCGGCGTGAGCTTCTTGACGTGCACCCCGCCCTGCGCGACCGAGGTGGCGAGCACGGCGACCGCGACGACCCCGAGCATCGGACCGAGCGTCGCGCCGATCGAGCCGAGGGCCTCGTCGAACACGTGCCGCATGGTGCCGACGGTGGGGTCGGCGATGACGAGCGCGACGGCGCGCATCTGCTGCTGTCCGGCGGCCGACGCGTGCCCGATGAGCGAGGGGAACATCAGCGCGGCGGCGGCGATGCCGATCCAGGCGCTGAGGTCCTGCGACCGGCCGAGCTGCCCCTTCCGGCGCACCTCGCGCATCCGCTTCGCGGTCGCCTGTTCGGAGCGTTCTCCGCTGTCCGACATGCCGTCACCCCCTGCCCGTGATGGCCTGCACGGCGTCGCCGGTGAGGGACGACACGACACTCGGCAGCGCCATGAACAGCGCGCCGGCGAACAGGACGGTGAGCCCGATCTTGATCGGGAAGCCCATCTGGAACGCGTTGAGCGCGGGGGCGACACGCGTGAGCAGCCCGAGGCCGACGTCGGCCAGGAAGAGCACGACCACGAGCGGCCCGGCGATCTGCAGCGCGGCGAGGAACATCTGCCCGAAGGCCGCGACGAGCATCGGGGCGACGCCGTCGATCGGGAACCGTCCGTCCACGAGCGGGACCCCGTCGAACGAACGGACGAGTCCCCCGATGATGAGCTGGTACCCGCCGGAGGCGAACAGCAGTGCGAGGGACGCCATCTGGAACAGGCGGGTGAACTGCGCGCCGTTCACCTGTGACTGCGGGTCGAACGCCTGCGCCAGCGTGAAGCCGCCGAACAGGTCGATGAGCGCTCCGGCGGACTGCACCGCGGCGAAGACGAGGTACACCATGAAACCGAGGACGAGGCCGACGAGCAGCTGCGTCACGAGCGCGACGAGGAAGGTCGCGGTGTCGAGCTGCTCGTAGCCGGCGGTCACCTTCGGAGCGAAGCCGATCGCGAGCCCCAGGCCGAGGATGACCTTCACCACGCCGGGGAACGCACGGTAGGAGAACGGCGGGGCCACGACGAAGAACGCGACGAGCCGGACGCCGGCGAGCATCGTGCCCTCGAGCCGGGCCGCGTCGAACAGCAGCTCCATCAGCCGCTCCCGAGCAGCTTCGGGATCATGTCGAACGCCACGTGCGTGAACGCGACCATCTCGGAGATCATCCAGTTGCCGCAGACGACGAGCGCGACGGCGACGGCGAGGGCCTTCGGCACGAACGAGAGCGTGACCTCCTGGATCTGCGTCACGGACTGGAACAGCGAGATCGCGAACCCGACCACGAGCGAGGTGACGAGGACGGGCGCGGCGAGCTTCCCCGCGACGAGGAGCGCCTGGAGGGTGAGGTCGATGACCGCCTGCTGGTTCACGGGTGCCTCCCGGGCCGGACCGCGCTAGACAACGTGGTAGCTCTCGATGAGCGACGTGATGATGAGACCCCATCCGTCGACGAGGACGAACAGCAGGATCTTGAACGGCAGCGAGATCATCACCGGCGGGAGCATCATCATGCCCATCGACATGAGGGCCGCGGAGACGACGAGGTCGATGACGAGGAACGGGATGAAGATGACGAACCCGATGATGAACGCGCTGCGCAGCTCGGAGATGACGAACGCCGGGATGACCGTGGTCATCGGCACGTCGGCCATCCGCGCGGGGTTGTCCCGACCGGCCGCGCGGGTGATGAGGGCGACGTCCTCGTCCCGGGTCTGGTGCAGCATGAAGGTGCGCAGCGGTGCGGTCCCGGCGTCGACGGCCTGCTGGAAGTCGATCTTCCCGGCGAGGTAGGGCTGCAGGGCGTCGTCGTTCACGTGGCCGATCACCGGTGCCATCACGAAGAGGGACAGGAACAGCGCGAGTCCGGCGATCACCTGGTTCGGCGGGATCGACTGCAGGCCGAGGGCGTTCCGGGTCATCGCGAGGACGACGAAGATCTTCGTGAACGACGTCATCATGAGCAGCAGCGCCGGGGCGACGCTGAGCAACGTGATCCCGATGAGCGTGACGACGGCGGACGACGGGGTGCCGTCCGGCCCGTTCACGTCGACGCTGAAGCCACCCGTCGACGGGGTCGCGGGCGCGGACGGCGCCGCGGGGGCGGTGGGCTCGACGACGCCGGCGGCGTGCGCTCCGGTGGTCGTGAGCATGAGGAAGCCGGCGACCACCGTCAGCCCGAGGAGGACGAACAGCAGGAGCCTGCCCGTGCGGGCGGCGCTCACCCGGTCCACCGCGAGCGGAGGACCGACGCCGCCTGGCGCCAGGTGTCCGCCGAGAGGATCGACCCCTGCAGCTGCGCCGCGGTCGGGACGACCCGCGTGTCCGCCGCACGGACCGTCCGGTGGGCACGGCGCCCGCGCGGCCGGAGCGGCAGTGGGTCGGTGACGCGTCCCTCAGCGTCGGCCGGGGCGGTCGCGACGGCCGGGAGGCCCGGTGCGGCCTGGTCCTGCCGGTCGAGTTCCGCGCCGAACGCGTCGGCCGTCGGCAGCGCGACCGGACCCGTCACGATCGTCAGCTCCGGTGCGGGCGCCTGCCCGCTCGTGAGGAGCGTCACGCCCTGCTCGGCGACGCCGAGGACGAGCCGCTCACCGTCGACGTCGACCACGACGACGCTCGCCTTGCCGCCGATCGCCTGACGACCGACGACCTCGACCGAGGCCGATCGACGCCCGCGCGCGCGGGCGGCGCCGAACTGCCCCTTCTGCATGCGTCGGTGCAGCACCCACATGAGGGCGAGCACGACGCCGAGGGAGAGCGCGACGCGGAGCGCGATGACGAGCGTGTCCACCGGGGTCAGACCGTCTCGGCGACGTCGAGGATCTTGGTGATGCGGACCGCGTAGTCCTGGTCGACGACGACGACCTCGCCGTGGGCGATGAGGCGGCCGTTGAGCAGGACGTCGGCGGGCGCCCCGGCCGAGCGGTCGAGTTCGACGACCGCGCCGGGCTCCATGCCGAGCACGTCGCGGACGGACATCCGGGTGCGACCGATCTCGACGGTCAGGGTCATCTCGACGCTGTTGATGCGGCCCAGGTTGCCCGCGGGCAGGGTCGGCGCCGCGCTGACGGTCTCGGCGACGGTGCCGTTCTCGCGGATCCGGACGGCGACCCAGCCGGCCGGGGCCCCGGCACCGCTGAGGGCGAAGACGACGGTCTCCGGGTCGGCGACGAGCGCGGCGGCGGACTCGCGGCGGCCCTCGCCGAGCACGCCGGCGCCGAGCGGTGCGACCGCGGCCTCGAGCGACGGGCGGAGCACGTCGGCCACCGAGACGAGCCCGGAGTCGACGCCGCCGGCGGCGGTGATGCCGCCCAGGTCGAGCAGGACCACCGCGAGGTCCGCGGACACGCCGCCGACGAACGAGGCGACCACGGCGTCGACCGCGCGCGCCTGCAGGTCGGGGGTGGGGCCTCCCGGCTGGACGGTCGCGACGAGCGGGACGGGGGTGGGCAACGCGCTCGCGAGCGCCTCGGCGGCGGTCGTGTGCAGCGTGGAGGTGACGACGGTCATGCGGACGGCTCCGATGCGGTGGTGGTGACGACGACGCCCGCGAGCCGCGAGCCGTTCGCGCCGACGGCGGCGGTGCCGACGGGTTCACCGTCGACGGAGATGGTGAGCGGGCGGTGCTGCGGGTGCGGCAGGGGCAGGACGTCGCCGACGGCGAGGCCGAGCACCTGGGCCGGCAGCACGGTCGCGGGGGCGAAGCGCAGGGCGACGCCCACCGGCACGGCGGCGAGCTGGGCGTCGATGAGGGCCTTCGCGTCGGCCGTCGAGACGTCGGCGGGCCGGTCGACGAGCTGCGGGAGGACGGCCTCGGCCGGGAGGGCGAGGGTGCCGTCGGCGATGCGGTCGCCGACGCGGATCTCGAAGGACGCGACGATCATCAGGTCGGACTTCTGCGCGGCCTGGGCGAACTGGCTGTTGAACTGGAAGGCGCCGGCGGACACCGGGCGCTCGAGCAGCCCACCGAGCGAGTAGCGGAGGTCGTCCAGCGCGTCCTCGACGAGGCGGCGGACGAGTGCCTGTTCGATCGGTGTGAAGGTGCGTTCCGGCGTCGGCAGCGGCTTCGAGGCACCGAGCGAGTGCGACACCCAGGTCAGGGCGGCGTCGAGCGGCACCTGCAGGACGCCCTTCGCGGCGACGTCCTCGATCGGCAGCAGCACCATGCCGGTGAGCGCGGGGAGCGACGCGGCGTACTCGTCGTAGGTCATCATCGCGACCTGCTCGCACGTGACCTGGCTGAGGACGCGCACCTTCGCGGTCAGCTGCGTGCCCCACTGGCGGGCGAAGGTCTCGAAGGCGAGCTCGAGGACCCGGGCGTGCTCACGCGCGAGCGTCGACGGGCGCGCGAAGTCGTACACCTCGGGCGCGGTCAGGGTCTCGGTCACGAAGCGCACTCTCGGCCACCGGCGGGCGGCCGTCAGCTCTGGCCCCTCTTCTGGGGCGCCGTGGCGCTACCCGGTGCGGGCCCCGTCCTGCGCAGAGGCGAGCGCCGGCATGAGGGCGCTGACGTCCTGGTCGGCGTTCGACAGGACGACGATGTCGACGCGGCGGTTCAGGGCGAGGTCCTGCTCCCGGGTCCCCTTGGCCAGGGGGCGGCTCGACCCGAAGCCGACGGACTGGATGCGCTCGGCCGGCATCTGACCGCGTTCGACGAGGTCCCGCAGCACCCCGGTCGCGCGGGCCGAGCTGAGCTCCCAGTTCGTGGCGTACGGGGCGGTGGAGTTCCGGCTGTCGGCGTGCCCCTCGACGCTGACGTCGTGGTCGGCACCGCGCAACACCGGCGCGATGGCGTCCATGATCTGCTTCGCCTGGTCGGAGAGGTCGGCGCTGTTCGTGCCGAAGTACGTGTCGCTGCCGACGAGCCGGACGGTGAGGCCGCGGGAGTCGAGGCGGAACTGGACGTTGGCGTCCTGCCCGGCCTTCTCGAGGTTCCCCGAGATGGCCCGCTCGATGGCCTGCAGGTCGTCGAGCTCCTCCTTCGCCGCCGCGAGGTCGGCCTTCGTCGCCGATGCCGGCACGACGGCGGCCGCTGGGTCGGCGTTCGTGTCCTCGGCACCGGACGCCGCCGTGGAGTGGTCGGCCTGTGCTTTGTCCACCGAGTAGCCCGTGCCGTCCTCGACCTCGTCCTTCGTGACGATGGTCCCCGAGGCGGTGTCGATCTTCTGCGACTCGACCTCGCCGAACCCGGTAGCGAGCGACTCCTTGAGGGCCATGTACTTGTCCTGGTCCACGGAGGACATCGCGAACAGCACGAGGAACATGCACATGAGCACCGTGATCATGTCCATGTACGAGGCCATCCAGCGCTCGTCGGGGTGCTCGGCCTCGTCGTGGCCGCCGTTCTTCCGACCTCGTCCGCGACCGCGGGGGTTCGCGCTCACGGTCAGGCCGCCAGCTGCTGGTCGTCGGCGCCGGACTTGTTCTTCCCGCCCTTGCCCGATGCGCCACGGGCGCTCGGCGGCACCATCGCGGTGAGGCGCTCCCCGAGGAGCCGAGGCTGGCTGCCGGCCTGCACGGCGAGGAGGCCCTCCATGAGGAGCGTCTGCCGGTCGGACTCGAGCTGCGCGAGCTTGCGGAGCTTGCCGCCGAAGGGCAGCCAGAGGAAGTTCGCGGTGAGCAGGCCCCAGAGCGTGGCGACGAACGCACTCGCGATGAGCGGCCCGAGCTCGTCCGGCTTGCCGAGGTTCGCGAGGACGTGGGTGAGCGAGACGACGGTGCCGATGATGCCGACCGTCGGGGCGAAGCCGCCGAGGCCCATGAAGAACGCGCTCGCGCTCCGCATCGGCGCCGCGTTCGACTCGATCTCGTCCTCGAGCAGGATCCGGAGCTCGTCGCCGTCCGTGCCGTCGGCGATGTTCTGCAGGGCCTTCTTCATGAACGGGTCGTCGTGCTTGTCGGCCTCCTGCTCGAGGGCGAGCAGGCCGTTCGCGCGGGCCGTCTCGGCGAGCCCGACGACGTCGTCGATGACGGTCTGCGGCGGCGTCACCTTGCCCGTGAACGCCTTGGGCACGGTCTTGAAGGCGGCGAGGGCGTCCTTGAGGGTCGTGCTCGCGACGCCGCAGCCGATGGTGGCGACGAACACGAGGAGCATCGGTGCGGGCAGGAAGAGCCCCGCCATCTCGACGTGCTCCATCTGCGCCATGCCGAACAGGGCGCCGAAGGCCAGGAGGATCCCGATGATGGTCGCGATGTCCATCTCAGCGCCCCCCGTCCTGCGAGCGGAGGGTCGCCACGGGGGCGAGCGTGGGCTGCGGCCCGGTGGTGGTCAGGTCCCGCGCCGACGGCAGGTCCGTCCCGTAGGCCATGCTGACGATCCGGGCGCGGTACGCGGCGATCCGCTCGATGACCTCGGCCAGGGACTCGCGGACGATGTACTTCGCCCCGTCGACCATGATGAGCGTCGTGTCCGGCGTCTCCTGGATGCGCTCCACGAGATCGGGGTTGACAGCGAATCCGCTGCCGTTGAGTCGTGTGACGACGATCATGGCCCGTCCTGGTTCTCGATCGACCCGCCGCCGTCCGTGGGGCAGGTGTTCGACCGCCCGTCCGTGGGTGGTCAGTTCGCACTATCGGCTCCCGGCGCGTCCCCGTAAGTGCGGACGGAGCCGAGGCGCGTTCGCCCGGGGCGACCGGACGACGGACGGGAGGCTCGTCACCGGCTGGTGGCGAGCCTCCCGTCCGTCGGGTCGCGGCGGACCGGTCAGACGACCGCGATCTCGTTCGGGACGCCCGGCAGGCGGTCGCTGGTGGCGATGACGTCACCGCTGGTGAGGTCGACCGCCGTGACGGTGCGCTCGGCCGGGTCGGTGACGTACGCGACGTCGTCGAGGACCTTCAGCGCCGGGTGGGCGTCCTGCCACTCGGCGGGGCCCTCCCACTCGTCGATGACGGGGAAGCTGTCGAGCTCCTCGCCGGTCTCCTCGTCGAACACGTGCAGGGCGCCGTCGCTGCCGAGCGCCACCGCGGAGTCCTCCGGCCCGCGAGCCAGGTCACGGAAGGTGAAGCCGACGCCGTCCGGCATGTCGGCGACACGGTAGTCGCCCGTCGCGGCGTCGATCAGGGCGATCTGGTCGAGGAGGTAGCCCTCGGAGTCGGGGTCGTCGTTGAAGTCGCCGACCGCGATGCTCGACGACTCGGTCGTGAACAGGTTCCCGCTGCGGCCGTACTCGGTCGGGGCGTCGACCTTCTCGAACACGCCGTCCCGGTACACGAGCGCGCCGTCGGAGCACCCGAAGACGGCGACCTCGTCGGCCACCGTGCCCTCGCCGTGCACGTCGGGGCACTCCTCGGAGCGGGCGGTCTCCTGACCGTCGGCGTCGAGGGCACGGACGCCGGAGCGCGACTCCTCGGTGCCGATGGTGGTGAGGAGGGTGCCGTCCTCGAGCTCGATCGCGACGCCGTGGTGTGCGGCCTCCGACTCGGTCGTGTCGACCTCCGGCAGTCCGCCGCCCTCGACGGCGCTCGCCAGGTCGGCGGTGTCGAACGTCGTGACGTCGCCGGAACCGTCCGCGAAGAGCGCGGTGCGGTCGCCGTGGACGACGACGTGCCCACCGGTGTCGGCGGGGAACGTGACGTCGGTCAGGGCGGAGTCCGCGCTGGTGCCGGCCGCGGTGTCGAGCACGCGGAAGCCGTCGGGGACGGTCACCATCACGTGGCGGTCGTCGCCGGCCGGGTTGACGCGGGTGAAGCCGTCGACGGTGTGGTCACCGACGACCTGCAGGTCGCGGTCGAGGACGAGCAGGCCGCCGTCGTAGGTGAGGGCGATGCGGTGGCCGGTGTCGGCGCCCGCTGCGTCCGGACCGGGCGACGCGCTGTCGCTGGCGGCGGGGGTCCCGGAGCCGGCGCACCCGGTCAGGAGGAGGGCGGACGCGCCGAGCAGCACGGCCGGGGCGAGGAGGGTCTTCTTCGTCATGACCAACACTGTATTGATTCTCATTCTCATCCGCCAACCGACAGGCCGTCGACGATGGCGTCGGTGTTCGAGCGCATCATCTCCAGGTACGACGCCGCGCCCTCACCCTCGGCGGTGAGGGACTCGGTGGCGAGGGACCGGATCGCGACGTGCACGTCCACCTCGTCCGCGAGCACCTCGGCGAGACGGGCGGGCTGGGACGCGTCGACGAAGATCGTCGGCACGTCGGCGTCCTCGATCGCCGCGGCGAGGTCGCGGAGATCCGCGGCGCTCGGCGAGGCGAGGCTGGTGCCGCTCGGGATCACGGCCCCGACCACGCGGAAGCCGAACCGGTCGGCGAGGTACCCGAACACGTGGTGGTTCGTCACGAGGGCACGGCGGTCCTCCGGCAGCGCGGCGAACGCGGCGGTCATGTCCCCGTCGAGCGCCTCGAGGTCGTCCCGGTAGCCCTCGAGTGCCCTGTCGAGCGCGCCGTCGTCCAGCCCGGGGACCTCGTGGAGCTCCTCGCCGAGCGCGTCCACGACGGCGGTCATGCGGGCCGGGTCGGTCCAGAAGTGCGGATCGGGGCCGCTGGCGTCCTCGCTCGTCCACTCGAGCACGTCGACCGCCTCCCCCGCGGTGAACACCCGGACCCCGTCGGACGCGGCTGCCGCGACGTGGCGTGCGACGCCCTCCTCGAGCCCGAGGCCGTTCTCCACGACCAGGTCCGCGGTCCGCAGCCGGGCGGCCTCCTGCGCCGAGACCTCGAACGAGTGCGGGTCGGCACCGCGTGGCATGAGCACCATGACGTCGGCACTGTCCCCGACCACACGCTCGACGACGTCGCCGAGGATGTTCGTCGTGACCGCGACGAGTGGTCGGTCGTCACGCACCGCCGCGGAGCACCCGGTCGTGCCGAGCGCAACGACCGCGACGGCCGCCACGACCGCGAGCCGCCGGACGCCGGTCACCGGCCGACCTCGGCGAGCACGTCGGGCCGGACCGGCACGTCGATGGAGCGGGCAACCCGGGCGTCGTCGGCGAAGTCCACCTCGTGCACGACGGACTCCTCCGGGTCGGAGAGGTAGGCGCGCTGCGCGTCGAGCTGCAGGGTCGCACCGGCAGCGGACGACACGAGGGGCTCGGTCGTCACGGGAGCGGAGTCCCCCTCGGACCACACGAGGACCCGTCCGTCGGCATCGAGCGCGACGACGTGCTGGTCGGTGTCGTCGACCGCGACGACTTGGCGCAGGGGGCGGTCGGTCGGGACGTGCTGCCAGGAGCGCTCCCGGGTGTCGAGCAACCAGTAGCCGGCGTCCCCGGCGAGGGCGGCCACGGTCGGCCGACCGGTGCGGTTGGCGAAGTCGGTCGCGCGCGGCAGCGTCGACCCGGCAGGGACGCCGACCGTCTCGACGACCGGGTCGCCGCCGTCCGGGTCCTCGGTGACGAGCACCGCGCCGTCCGCGCACCCGACGACCGCGCCGACACGGGTGACGATGCCGCCGGCCGGGTCGACGCAGGCGGCGTCGACGCCGGTCGGCTCCCCCTCGGCGTCGAGCACCCGGACGCGGTCCCCGGCGGCGTCACCGGAGACGAGGAGCGCCCCGAGCGGCAGGAGCACGCCGGCGTCGTCGACCGTCGCGGTCTCCCGCACCTCGCCCTGGCCGAGGGCGTCGCGGTCGAGGGCGACCGCCCGGCCGGATGCCGACCAGGCGAGGGTCGTGGTCGACTCCGAGGAGGCGATCGCGACCGGCCCTGCGCCGTCGACGCTGCCGACGACCCGGGCAGCGGCGTCGTAGTAGTGCGTGTGGTCGCCGTGGTCGACGGTCCAGGCGCCGCCGTCGACGATCGTCGTCCGCTCCCCGTCGCTCGTGGCGAGGAACCGGCCGTCCGTCGCCGCGTGCTCGGGCGCCGGGACGTCGTCGAGCGACTCGGTCTCGGCGGCGAGCAGGTCGTGGACGGCGACGCTCCCGTCGGCGTCGGCGAGCAGCAGCCGGAGCTGGGGCTCGGACGCCTCGGACGCGCCCTCGACGAACCCGTGCGGCTTCGCCGAGGCGGACGACGGTCCACCGGAGGCGCCGGGCGGGTCGGCGTCCGGCGCGGAGCAGGAGGTCAGGAGGAGCGCGGCAGCGATACCGAGCGCTGCCGGGACGGCGACCGGGGCTGGTCGGGTGCGGAGGTGGTGCATGGTTCCTTCCGGGGACGGTGGACGAGGAGACGGGTCGCACGGCGGAGACCGTGCGAGACGACGACGGCGACGATCGCGACGAGGGCGATGCTCGCGCCGGCGGCGGTGCCGGCGTGCCAGGAGACGAGGAGGCCGATCGCGACCGCGGCCACCCCGAGCACCGCGCCGAGCGCCATGGTCGGGCCGGTGCCGCGGGTCCACGCACGGGCGGCCGCGGCGGGGGCCAGGAGCAGCCCGACGACGAGCAGCGTCCCGACGGCCCGGTAGGAGGCGACGACGGCGAGGGTCACGAGCGCCACGAGGACGACCTCGGCCAGGCGCGGCCGCAAGCCGAGCGTCGCGGCCTTGCGCGGGTCGAACGCCGCGGCCGTGAAGGGTCGGTGGAACACCGCGGCGACGGCGAGGGCGGCACCGGCTGCGACCGCGAGCGTGCCGAGGTCGGCGGTGGTGACCGCGAGCACGTCGCCGAACAGGATCGCGGTGACGTCGGTGGCGAAGGACCGGGACCCGGAGACGATGATGACCCCGAGCGCGAGCATGCCGACGAAGAGCAGACCGATCGCCGTGTCGTACGACAGGCCGCCACGGCGACGGAGCGCCTGCACGCCGACGACCATCACGCTGGCACTCACGGCGGCGCCGAGCACGGCCGGGACGCCGGTCAGGGTGGCGACCGCGACGCCGGGCAGCATGCCGTGCGCGAGCGCCTCGCCGAGGAACGCCATCCCCCGGACGAGCACCCAGGTCCCGACGACGGCACAGAGCACCGCGGCCGTGGCTCCGGCGACGAGGGCACGGAGCATGAAGTCGACGGAGAACGGGTCGGTCAGCCAGGTCACGGGCAACCACGCTACATGGGAATGATTCTCCTTACTGCTAATCTGCTCAGGTGTCGCCCCGATCCGTCCAACTCCGTTCCGTGACCGTCCGACGAGGTGAGCGGGCGGTCCTGCACCGAGCCGACGCGGTCTTCGAGCCCGGTGCCGTGACGGTCGTCGCCGGCGCGAACGGCTCCGGCAAGTCCACCCTGCTCGAGACGGTCGCCGGGGTCTCCCGCGCGGCCGAGGGCACGGTCAGCGGCGTGTCGCCGCGCTCGGTCGCGCACGTCGCGCAGTCGGTGTCGACCCCGGGCCCGCCGCTCACCGTGCGTGCCGCCGTGGCGATGGGCCGGTGGGCATCCGTGCCGTGGTGGCGCCCCCTGCGGCCCCGCGACCGCGCGGTCGTCGACGAGCAACTGGCGCGCCTCGACCTCGTCGGGCTGGCCGACCGCCCGCTCGACACACTGTCCGGTGGGCAGCGCCAGCGCGCACTCGTCGCGATGGGACTCGCGCAGCAGGCCGCGGTGCTGCTCGTCGACGAACCGACCGCCGGCGTCGACGCGCGCTCGCTCCGGCTGGTCCTCGACGCCCTCGCCGCCGAAGCCGGCCGGGGTGCGGTCGTCGTGCACGCGGCCCACGACCCCGAGGCGCTCGCCGCAGCCGACCGGGTGCTCACCCTCGAGCGCGGCACCCTCACCTGACGCGAGCGACCGCGCAGTCACCGGACCGTCCGCGTGGCCGGTCGGTCGCGCTGGTCGAGCCGGTCAGCCGCGCTGGTCCAGGCGGAGCAGCCGGGTCTCCTCGGCGTCGTACTCGGCACGGACCTGTCGGAGCACGAGGTCGTCGATCTCCCCCTCGTCCCGTAGCCGCAGCACCGTGGCCGCCTTGAGTCGCACGAGCGCCAGTTCGAGCTCCACCGCCGTCCCGCGCTGCTGCAGCAACGGGTGGTCGTCGTCGTCGCTCTCCTCGGCCTTCACGAGCGCGAGGTGGCCCTCGTAGTCTTCGCGGATCCTGTCGACGATCTCGGCGTCGGCGCCGACGCGGCGCGCCAGCTTCGGCAGGGCGTCGAGCGCCGCCTCGATCGCGACGCGCTCCGCGGACCGACGCTCCTCGACCACCTCGTTGCTGCCGTCGAACGCCGCCCAGCGGACGACCGCCGGCAGCACGAGCGACTGGCCGACGATCGTCACCACGACGACGCCGGCGGTGACGAAGACGATGAGGTCCCGGTCCGGGAACGCGCCGCCGCTCTCCACCATCCGGGGGACGGCGACCGCAGCCGCGAGCGAGACCGCGCCGCGGAACCCGGTCAGCCCGCTCACCAACCGGTCGCGGTGTCCTTCGCGGGGCGAGCCTCCCGTCCGGAGGGTCACGAGCCGCACCGTGCCCCAGGTGAGGTTGAGGAACGCGAAGCGGAGCACGACGACGGCCACCGACACGGCGCCGATCAGCCCGAGGCCGACCGCGATCTCCCCGCCCGTCAGGGCCCGGACCGAGATCGTCGCCTCGATGCCGACGAGCACGAAGAGCGCGCCGTTGAGCAGGAACGTGGCGAACGACCAGAACGACCGCACCTGCTGCCGGGTCTCCGCCCGGTCGAGCTTCGGAGCGACCTGGCTGACGACCAGGCCCGCCACGACGACCGCCAGCACACCGGAGGCGTGCACCGCCTCGGCGACCAGGAACGCGGCGAACGGCACGAGCAGCGTCAGCAGGTTCTCGAGCACGACCGCGTGCACCCGACGGAGGACGAGCATCCCGAGCCACGAGGTCAGCAGCCCCGCGGCGATCCCGCCGACGTAGGACAGCAGCAGCATCCCGGACACGTTCCAGAAGGTGAGCTCCTGCTCCCCCGCCGTCACCGCGACCGCGATGCCGTAGATCACCAGCGTGGTGCCGTCGTTGACGAGCGACTCGGCCCGGAGGACCGTCGTGTTGCGCCGCGGCAGGGACCGCGTGAGCGCACCGACGGCGGTCGCATCGGTCGGGGCGACCGCGGCACCGAGCACCCAGGCCGGACCCCACGGCATGCCGAGCAGGTGCAGGAGCGTCGCGACCCCGCCGGCCGTCAGCACGACGAGGAGGGTCCCCATCAGGACGATGCCGCGCAGGTTCGCACGGATCTCCCGGAGCGAGATCGTCAGGCTCTCCCAGTACAGCAGTGCCGGCAGGAACAGCAGCAGCACGGCGTCCGCGGGCAGCTCGACCTCGCGGAACACCGGGATGAACGCGATCCCCGCACCGAAGGCGAGCAGCAGGACCGGGGGCGCGACACGCAGCCGGTTCGAGACGGCGGTGGCGACGGCGATCGCGACCACGAGCACGACGACGAGTTCGGGTGCGATGAGTTCCATGAGGAGCACAGCTTGCCAGGGCGGTGGTGTGCGCGCTCACGCCTGGTCCGCGCAGCGAACCGCGCCCCAGAGCAGCGGCGCGGAGCAACGGCGCGGAGCAGCGGCGCGGAGCAACGGCACGGAGCAGCGGCGCGGAGCAACGGCACGGAGCAGCGGCGCGGCCACAGCGCGTCCGGAGCGGCTCAGCGCCCCCGCTCAGCCCGCTTCGTGAGGACCAGGAACGTCACGTGGCCGAGCAGGGCGATCCCGAAGAACACGAGCGCGACCGCGTAGACCCGGTCGAGCGTCCCGTCGCCGGTCAGGAGCAGCACGATGCACCCGACCACCGCAGCGGTGAGGACCCCGACCTGCACCATCGACCACGTCGTCCGCCAGCGCGGCTGCTGTCCCTGTCCGTCCACGTCCCCATCCTCCCGCATCGACGGACGGGAGGCGCTGGAAACGTCGTGCGCCGGGCCTCCCGTCCGCCTCGGGCCACGTCCGGCCCGGGCCGCGTCCGGCCCCGGGCGGTGCCGCCCGCGGCCGGTCAGCCGAGCTGGTCGGTCAGCGCCGTCGGGTCGGCCGCGAGGGACGCCTTGACCATGCGGCTCCAGTCGTCGACGAGGACCTCGGCCGCGCCGGCCTGCACACCGTCCAGTGACGCGCGGGCGACGTCGGCCGGATCGGTCATGGGGCCGTCGTAGCCGGCCATCATGTCGGTGTCCGCGGCGCCGAGGTGGAGGCCCTGCACCGTCACGCCGCGACTCGCGAGCTCCAGGCGGACGGCGTTCGTCATGTTCCACTCGGCGGCCTTCGCGACGGAGTAGCCGCCGGCGCCGGGGGCGGCGAACCAGGACAGCGCCGACAGGACGTTGACGATCGCACCGCCGCCGTTCCGCTCGATCACGGGGGCGAACGCCCGCACCACCTCGAGGGTGCCCCACAGGTGCGTGTCCACCGCGCGGCGGGCGTCGGCGAGGTCGTCGGTGAGGAGCGATCCGGAGGAGGAGATGCCCGCGTTGTTCACCAGCAGCGTGACGTCGGGCGCTGCGACTGCTGCCGCCGCGACCGACGCGGGGTCGGTGATGTCGAGGGGCAGGACCGTCACGCCGGGGACGTCGACGAGTTCGGGACGGCGTGCGGTCGCGTAGACCTTCGTGGCGCCGCGCTCCAGGAGCTGCTCGACGAAGCGGCGTCCGATGCCGCGGTTCGAGCCGGTGACGAGCGCGACCGATCCGGTGATGTCCATGGTGTCCTTCCGCCGGACGGGTCCATCCCGCTCCGGCTCGGTTACGGTAGGACCTCACATCAGTGTCAGGGGCAAACCCGGGACGGAGACGACATGCGCATCGGGGACCTCGCTGCCGAGACCGGGGTGAGCGTCCGCTCGCTCCGCTACTACGAGGAGCAGGGGATGCTCGCCGCCACCCGCACCCCGAGCGGGCAGCGGACCTACGGCTCGGACGCCGTCGACCGGGTCCGGCTGGTCCAGCAGCTGTTCGCCGCCGGGTTGCCGAGCCGGACCATCGTCCGACTGCTGCCGTGCGTCGACGCCGGGCAGGCCACGCCCGAGAGCTTCGCCCTGCTCGTGCAGGAGCGCGACCGGATCACGGCCCAGCTCGCCGAGCTGACGGCGGCGCGGGACCGGCTCGACGAGGTCATCGACATCAGCGAGCACCCGACACCCGAGCACTGCCCGGCGCTCCGGATGGAGCCGTCGACGGTCGGCGCGGCGGCGGCCTGACGGGCGTTCCGCTGCCGGTGGGCAGTCCGCCGCCGGGCCGGTGGTCCGGCTCGACCGGTGACGGCGTGCTGCTTCAGATCCCGGTGACGAGCCGGACCCCTGCACCGACCTCGCGGAGCAGGTAGGTCGGCAGACGGCCCGCCGGGTACGGGTCGAGGTACTCGCGGCTCACCGGACCGATCTGGGACACGACCGCCACCGAGTCCTTCTCCGACCCGGACGTCTCACGTGGGACGAACACGTTGCCGGGGAACGCCTCCAGGGCGGTGTCCGACGTGAGCGGCACCACGAGGACGGTCGCGATGTCGCTCGCCAGGAGCCAGTCCTGCTGCAACCGGTCATACCGGCGCCCGTCCGGACTGCTGCCCCGTCGTTCGTCTGGTGTCGGGTGCAGTCGGTATCGTCGTCGGGTGCAGATGCCGGAACGCCCAGAGGACACCGTCGGACGACGCCACGGCCGGGTCTCGGCATGACGGCGGAGGCCACGGTCATCGAGCGGGAAGCGGAGCGCCGCCGCACGGTCGCCGTCATCGCCCACCCGGACGCCGGCAAGTCGACCCTGACCGAGTCGCTGACCCTCGCCGCTGACGCCATCGACGAAGCCGGTGCGGTCAAGGGGAAGGCGACCCGCCGAGCGACCGTCTCCGACTGGATGGAGATCGAGCGCAGTCGCGGGATCTCCATCAGCTCCGCCGTCGTGCAGCTCGACGCGGGCGGCACGCTCATCAACGTCGTCGACACCCCCGGTCACGCCGACTTCTCCGAGGACACCTACCGCGCACTGGCCGCCGTCGACTGTGCCGTCATGCTCATCGACGCCGCCAAGGGCATGGAAGCGCAGACGATCCGCCTGTTCGAGGTCTGCCGCACGCGGGACATCCCCGTCATCGCGGTCGTCAACAAGTGGGACCGGCCCGGACGCGAGGCGCTCGACCTGCTCGACGAACTCGAGGAGCGCACCGGTCGGACCCCGACGCCCGTGACCTGGCCCGTCGGCGAGGCCGGGCACCTGCAGGGCCTCGTCGACACCGCGACGGGGACGCTGACGACCTTCGAGTCGAGCGGCGGCGGGCATCTGCCGGTCACGACCGAGCGGTCGGCGGACGAGGCGGCCGAGCTGCTCGGTGCCGCCTGGCGGACCGCCGTCGAGGAGGTCGAGCTCACCCGCGAGGTCCGCGGCCTGCCCGACCAGGGCGACTTCCACGACCGGATGAGCATGCCGGTGTTCTTCGGCGTCGCCACCAAGCACGTCGGCACCGTCGACCTGCTCCGCTTCCTCCGCGACGCCGCACCCGCCGCCCTGCCCCGCCGAACCGCGGACGGTGCCGCCCGGCCGGTCACCGAGCCGTTCGCCGCGCAGGTGTTCAAGGTGCAGGCGAACATGGACCCGGCCCACCACGACCAGGTCGCCTTCGTCCGGATCTGCTCCGGGCGGTTCGACCGCGGCATGATGCTGACGCACGCCCAGTCCGGTCGGCGGTTCAACACGAAGCACGCGCTGAGTGTGTTCGGACGCGAGCGCGACACCGTCGACCTCGCCTGGCCCGGCGACGTCGTCGGCCTGGTCAACGCGACGATGCTGCACCCCGGGGACACGCTCTTCAGCGAGGAACCGGTCGAGTTCGAGCCGCTCCCCCGCTTCGCACCCGAGATGTTCGCGACGGTCGCCCCTACCGACCCGAGCACGGCGAAGAAGTTCCGGAAGGGCATGCAGCAGCTCGCCGGGGAGGGCGTGGTCCAGCTGCTGCACTCCGAGCGCCGGACCGCGCAGGCGCCGATGGTCGGTGTCATCGGGTCCCTGCAGCTCGAGGTCCTCACCTCACGCCTGATGGCCGAGTTCGGCACCGCCGTCCGGGTCGAGCCACTGCCGTGGACGATGGTCCGCACCGTCACGGACGCGGACTTCGCGATCCTCGAGAAGCGGCGCGACCTCGAGATCGTCACCACCGACCGCGACCGGTACGGGCTGTTCCGCGACCAGTGGCACCTCAACTCGGTGATGCGCGAGCTGTCGGGTCTGGAGCTGCCGGCTCCCGTCTGACCAGCGGTGCGCGTGCCCCTCGATCTGGGGCCGCACGAAGCGGAGGGCGTCCCGTGTCCGCACTTCTGGGGACCGGTACGGTCGGGGCATCCACCGACCCGACCCGAACGGGCTCCCATGCACAAGATCGTCACCGGTGTCGTCGCCAGCGCCAGCGGCCTCACTCTCCTCCTCGGCGGCGCGGGCACCTTCGCGCTCTGGAACGCCGAGGCCTCCACCCGTCCGGCGACGGTCTCCTCCGGCACGCTCGCGCTGTCCGCGAACCCGGACGGCGTGTGGACGGACATCACGAACGGTCGGTCGGACGTGGTCGACATCACGACGGTGCGGATGGTCCCCGGCAACGCGTACCAGTTCCACCAGACGCTGGACGTGACGGCGACCGGCGACGACCTGACGGCGGACCTGACCTGGGTGCCGCAGAGCATCACGGGCGACGCGGAACTCATCGCCGCGTCGACGCAGTCCCTGTCGCTCGCCTCCACCAGCTCGAGCCTCGCGCCCGCGGGCCGCACCTCGTGGACCGTGACACCGACGCACGGTACCTCGGTCCTCGACGTCACCTTCACGATCGGGCTCTCGTCGGAGGTCACGACGGGCAAGGGGCAGTCCATCGACCTCAGTGGCATCGCGTTCACGCTCACCCAGAAGCCGATCGGACCCTGAGCCCGGTCGTCCGGCACACGTCCTCCCCGTGCGCGGACGCCGGGCCGGGTGGCAGGCTGGGGGTGTGCACACCACCCTGCAGTCCGCGACCGACGTCGTCACCGGTATCCGCTTCCCCGAGGGGAACCGCTGGTACCGCGGGCGGCTCTGGTACTCCGACATGCACACGGGCGAGGTCTTCTCGATCGACCCCGGCACGGAGGACGGGCCGCGTCTGGAGACCACCGTGGACGGCCAGTCGTCCGGGCTCGGGTGGTTGCCCGACGGACGGCTCGTCGTCAGCGCGATGGAGTCCCGCACGGTCGTGGCGGTGGACGCCGTGGGGGCGACGAGCGTCTTCGCGGACTTGTCCGCCACCGAGCCGTCGCTCCTGAACGACCTGGTCGTCGACCCGGAGAGCGGCCGCACGTACATCGGCGCGTTCGGGTACGACCTGTACGGCGGCGAGGAGCTGCGCCCCGGCCCGCTGTACGTGATCGACCGGGACGGCTCCTCCCGGCTCGCCGCGGACGGACTGGTGTTCCCGAACAGTGCGAACGTGCTGCCCGGGACGCGGACCTTGGTGGTCAGCGAGACCTGGGGCGGCCGTCTGACCGCGTTCGACATCGAGCCGGACGGCAGCCTGACCGGACGACGCGAGTGGGCGGCGCTGCCGGACGGGGTCACACCGGACGGGAGCACGGTGGACAGCGAGGGGGCGATCTGGGTCTGCTCGGTCGACACGGGCGAGTTCCTGCGCGTCGTCGAGGGCGGCGAGGTCACGGACCGCATCGACGCTCCCGGCCTCTGCGCGATCGACTGCGCGCTCGGCGGACCCGACGGCCGGACGCTGTACCTCGCCACCGCGGACAGCTACGACCCGGCCACCACCGCGCAGACACGCGCGGGTCGGATCAGTGCCGTGCAGGTCGCCGTCCCCGGGCCCGTGACCGGCGCGCCGGACGGCGCCTGACCGGCAGTCCCCGGGACGGCAGTCCCCCGGGACGATCCGACACACTCCCAGGAGACCGTACCCGGCAGCGGTCCCCGGGCCGCTAGGTTGTCCGTACCGGACATCGTCCGGGAAGGGGGGAACACCGTGATCGTCGTCCTGACACTCACCGCCGTGGCCGTGCTCGTCGTGTCCGCACTCGTCGTCCTCGAGCTGCAGGACCGCCGCCGACGGAGAGTCCTCGGCCACCTGGGACGTCCGGACCGGGCCGTCGGGGACCGCGCGGTCGCCGACATGGACGCAGCACGGTCGACCGCCGAGGGCATCTCGAGGGCAGCGCACCCCGGGACCTCCGGTGCCGCAGGGATGTCCTCCGTCGCCTGACGAGCCGTCCGCGCACGACCCCGCCTCGGCGGCACCACGCGCACGAGTTCCGTCAGTCCGGAGAGCGACCATGTCCCGTCCCGTCCCGTCCGACACACCCGAGACGAGCGTCGGCATCCGTCTCGGTGTCATCGTCCCCGCCTGGAACGAGGCGCGCCTCGTCCCCGGTCTGCTCGACGCGCTCCGCGACCAGGTCGACCCGGACTTCACCGTCGTCGTCTGCGACAACGGGTCGACCGACGGCACGGAGCGGATCGTCGCCGACCACGTCCGTCGGCACGACCTGTCCTGGCAGGTCGTCGTCGAGCGGCAGAAGGGCACCGGTGCCGCATCGGACACCGCCGCCCGCGCCGCGATCGCCGCCGGGTGCACGCACCTCGTCCGGACGGATGCGGACTGCCTCCCGGCCCCGGACTGGACCGCCACCGTCAAGCGTCTGTTCGCCGAGACGGACCACCTGTTCTTCGGCGGCCTGACGCTGCCACGGCGCGACGACCTCCCGGTCGGGCCGCTCCGCTACCGGTTCCTGTGCGTCGTCAACGAGGTCGCGATCTGGTGTGGGCGCCTCCTGCCGGAGAACCGCGGCAGGCAGTACCAGGGCCCCTACGTGATGGTCGCCGGGAACAACCTCGCCATCACCAGCGAGCTGTACGAGCGCGTCGGCGGGTTCCCGCGGACCGCCATCGAGGACACGCACGAGGACCGTGACCTCACCAACGCCGTCCGGCGGGTGACGGACCGGTACGGCCTGCACCGCGAGATGGTCGTCACGATGTCCGTCCGCCGGATCGCCGTGTGGGGCATCGTCCGGTCGCTCGCCTGGTACGCCGGCCACCGGTACCGCCCGCGGTCCACGAGCACGGTGGACGTCCGACCGTGACCGGCATCGACGCGCGTGCCGCGCGACGAGCCACGCGGGAGGACCGCCGCGTCGTCCTGCACGCCCACCGTGCCGGCTACCTGGCGCTCCGCGGGATCACCCGGCTCGGCCGGGTCGTGCGGGTCCCCGGTCTCGGGGTCGTCGTGAGCGACGCGGCGCGGATGCGACAGATCCTCCTCGACCCGGTCACTTACTCGAAGGTCGGGCCGGGAGGCTCGGACCGGCTCTGGACGCCCATCATCGGTCCGAGGGGCCTGCTCAACATGGACGGGGAGGAGCACGCGCACCTGCGCCGGAAGCTCACCCCCCTGTTCTCCCAGCGGTTCCTCCGCAGCATCGTCGACGAGGTGCTCACCCCGGAGATGGACCGGTTCGAGGACGCGGTGGGCCGACGCGAGGACGTCGACGTCGTGGCCGTCATCGAACGCGCGGCCGCGCTCATCATCTGTCGCTTGACCGGGTACCCGGAGGACGACGCCGCGGCGCAGCTCGCCCGGGCCCGGGAGATCCTCGGCTTCGTCACCCTGACGACGAAGGAGTTCTCGGACGCGCAACTCGCGGTGGTCCACGAGAAGCTCGCCGTCCTCAACGCGAGCACCCGCGCCGCCTACCGAGCGGCCGCTCCCGGGACGGTCCCCGCGCTCATGCGAGCCGAGGGGATCACCGAGGAGGACACCGTGTCGGTCGTCACCGCGATGATCGTGGCCGGGACCGAGACGATCGTCAGCTTCGTCCCGCGCTTCACGAACCTGGTCATCGAGTCCGGCCACCTCGACCACCTGGCCCGACACCCCGAGGACGTCCCCGCGGCCGTCGCGGAGGCGATGCGCGTCACCGTGCCCTCACCCGTCATGATCCGCAGCGTGCTCCGCGACCACCGCGTCGACGGCGTCCGTGTCCGTGCCGGGGAGCGGATCATCCTCGCGAACATCTTCGCCTGTGCCCGGGCCGGCGACTTCGACCCCTCCCGCCCCGTGCCGAAGGAGATGCGGCAGCTGTGGTTCGGCGCCGGAGCGCACTTCTGCATCGGGATGCCGCTCGCCACGCTCGAGGCGGAGGTGTTCGCGGCGGCGCTCGCCCGTGCGGCCGCGGCGGCCGGTCCGGTCCGGGTCCGGTCGCGGGTGCGGAAGCAGCGCACGATGGCCGCCTCCTACAGCCGGCTCGTCGTCCGTGCGGAGCGCACGACGTGACGAGCACCGTCGCCGTCACCGGCGGGAGCGGGTTCGTCGGGGGCCGGGTCATCTCGGCCCTGAAGCGGGAGGGGCACCACGTCGTCGACCTCGGGCGCCGTCCCGGTCGGGGCGGCGCCGACGAGCACGCCCACGTCGACCTCGCCGCCGGTCGCGCCCGGGTGCCGCGGCTCGGGGACGTGCCGCTCGTCCACTGCGCAGCGGAGGTCCGGGACGGGTTCGACCGGGGCATGTTCGACCGGAACTCCCGGATCATGGAATCCGCGCTCGCCCTCACGACGGGCAGGGTCGTCCACGTCAGCTCGTCCTCGGTGTACGACCTCGCTCGCCCGTCCGTCCGCGCCCAGCCGGCCGAGGCGACGGGCCGCTACCGCTGGTTCGGCACCTACGGTGAGTCGAAGTTCGCGAACGAAGGGCAGCTCGTGGCGGCCCGCCGCGCGTCGGCGGTCATCCTCCGCCCACACGCCGTCTACGGCTCCGGCGACACCACGCTGCTCCCCCGCGTGCTGCGTGCGTCGCGGTACGGGGTGCTGCCGCTCCCGCTCGGCGGACGCGCGCCCCACGCGCTCACCTGGGTCGACAACCTCGCCGCCGCCGTCCTCGCCGCACTCCGTGCCGACGTCGACGGCACGCACGCGGTGAACGTGACGGACGACGACCCGGTCCCCATCGGGGACGCGTTCCGGGCCGTCGTCGGCCGGCCGCTGCGGGTCGTGCACGTGCCGATGCGCACCGCTCGGCACGTCGCCGCGGTCGCCCGGGGCCGGTCGGGCATCTCCCCGTACTCGGTCCGGCAGCTCGGTCTCGAGCGCACCTACGACGTGGGCGGGACGGAGGAACTCCTCGGGTGGGCGCCCGAGCCCGGGACCCTCGCACGGCTCGCGGCCCTGCGTCCGAGCTGAGCAGGTCCGGGCGGGCCACGTCGTGCTGACCGGCCCGGTCGAGCGCACGACGATCAGGTCAGGTCAGGTCGACCTGCGCGTGCACGAGGACGTCGTGCAGGTCCGGGCGGAGCGCCTCCTGCGAGGACGTCCGCACCTTCACGATGAGCGCCGCTCCGGGCTTCGCGAACGCGCGCGCCACCGTCGCGGACCACGACCCGTCGCTGCCCTGCCCCGCGATCGACAGGAACTGAGCCGTGCCACCGGTCATCGTCGGCAGGAGCTGTTCCTCGAGCTGCTCGGCCGGCAGGCCCGCCGCGGTGAACATCTGCACCGTGGCCGCCCGGTCGCCCATGGCCGGGTCGAGGTCGGTGATGCGCTGCTGCGTGATCGTGGCGACCGAACCGTCCGCGTTCGTGTACTCCCGCGACCCGGCGGTCGGGTCCTCGCCGGTCTGCTCCCACCCGTCGAGTCCCGAGACCTCGAGGCTGAACGCGGGCAGGGTGCTGGCGGAGAGGCCGGCGCCGTCCTCGAAGGTCAGGTCGGTGGGCGGTGCCGCCTCCGCCGTCGGTGTGCGCGTCGGCGACACCGGTGTCGGTGTCGTCGACGCCGGAGTCGTCGGGGCGGACCGCTCGGCACGCGGCGCTGTGCCCCCGTTCCCGGCACAGCCGGACAGTGCGACGGCGACGAGCACGGCGGCCGCTGCTGCGGTGGTGATCCTGGACGTGACGGACATGTGGTTCCCCCTTGCCTCCCGCCGTGCGCCCCGTGCACCGGCGGATCCACCACCGAGCCTACGGGTCCCGGGCGGAGACGGCCCGGGACCGTCCTCCCCCCGACGAGGGGGCGCGCCCGCCCGGGTCCCGTCAGGCGGTGGTCCCCAGGAGGCGTCCGGTCCACTCCCGCAGGGCACGGACGGATCGCTGCGACAGGACCGCCTCCGGCACCATGCTCGTCGACCCGTGGAACGCTCCCGGCCACACGTGCAACTCCGCCGGTACGCCCGCCGCCCAGAGTGCGCTCGCGTAGGCCACGGTCTCGTCCCGGAACACCTCGGCGCTGCCGCAGTCGACGTACGCCGGCGGCAGCCCGGCGAGGTCGGTCGCGCGGCCGGGGGCGGCGGAGACGGACACGTCGTCGCCACCGCGTCGGTCGCCGAGGTACGCGTCCCAGCCGAACCCGGTCATCTCCCGGTCGGCGACACCCACGCCGTCGAACTGTCGTGCCGACACGGTGGCGTCCCGGTCGTCGAGCATCGGACTGACGAGCACCTGCCCGATCACGCCCGGCCCCTGCCGGTCACGAGCGAGGATCGCGGTGCCGGCGGCGAGCCCGGCGCCGGCGCTCTGTCCGACGAGGACGATGCGCTCCGCGTCGATGCCGAGGTCGTCGGCGTGCTCGGCGGTCCAGACGAGGCCGGCGTAGCAGTCCTCGACCGGGTAGGGGTCGGGGTGCTCGGGAGCGAGACGGTAGTCGGGGCTGACGAGGACGACGTCGTGCACGAGCAGCCATTCGTCGTAGGAGTCGAGGTTGCCGAGGTGGTGGCCGAACACCATGCCGCCGCCGTGGATCGCGTAGGCGCACGCGGCTGGTCCGGTCCGGCCGATCCGTTGGACGACGGCGAGGGCGATCGGGTCGCCGAGGTGTCCGGGGACCGTGATGCTGCGCCGTTCGAGGCCGCGGGCGCGCAGTCCTTCGTCGAGCTGCGCCTCCGTCATGTCGAGCTGTCGCATCTGCGGGAGCATCGCGGTGGTGAGGTGGAACCGCCCGCGTTCGTCCATTCCCGTCAGGAACGGGACGAACTCGGGGTCGAACGGCGGGCGGGGCAGGGCGGTGGTCTCAGGCACGGGTGATCTCCTCGGTGTGGGTGGTCGAACGGGTCGGGGCGGTCTGGGCGGTCGGGGCGGTCCGGCTGGACGGGGTGGTCTGGGCGGACGGGGCGGTCTGGGCGGACGGGGCGGTGCCGTCGTCCGGAGTGTCCACGCCGCCGGCGTCCTCCGGTCGGTCGCCGATCCGTGTCCGGAGCATCCCGACGACGACGAGCAGGGCGGCGACGGCGGCGAGCCCGAGCCCTGCGACGGCGAGGCCGTCCTGGAACGCGCCCGAGCGGACGGCCGTCCACCCGGACGTGGTGATGCTCCCGGTGACGAAGGCGGCGACGACGGTCCCCGCCACGGCGACCGCGGCGCCCCCGGCGAGTTCACTCGAGGTGTCGACGAACGCGGCACCGACCGAGGTGCGGTCCGCAGGCAGACCCGAGAGCACCGAAGCGCCGGCGACGACGCCGACGACCCGCATACCGGCGGCGACGAGCACGAGCGCGATGAGCACCCACACGTAGCCGAGGCGGCTCAGGGCGCCGAAGACGGCGAGGCCCGACACGACCGCGGCTGCGCTCGTCCACGCAGCCCGGCCGAGGCCGACCCGGTGGACGATCGGCCCGACGAACCTGCCGCCGGCCAGCAGGACGACGACCTGCGGCAGGGTCCCCAGCGCAGCCAGTGCCGGCGGCCACCCCCAGGCGAACTGCAGCTGCAGCGTCACGAGGTACGACAACCCGGCCACGGCGAGTCCTGACGCGGCCTTGAACGCGAGACCGCTGGACACCAGCGGTCGGGCGAGCAGGTGCAGGTCGATCAGCGGGTGCGGCGCCGTCCGTTCGCGGACGACGAAGCCCGCCGCTGCCACCGCGGCCAGGGCGAGGGTGGTCCACCCCCACGGGGAGGTGCTCCCCGGGTGGACGAGGAGGGTGGGCGTCACGAGCGCTGCCGTCACGGTGGCGGTACCCAGCAGCCCGCCGATGACGTCGACCGGGTCGCGCCGGAGGGCTGACGCTTCGTCACGGGCGACCCCGAGTCGGATGCCGACGAGGGCGAGCAGCGCGATCGGCACGTCGGCCAGCAGCAGCACCTGCCACGGGGCGACGGCGAGGACGAACCCGCCCACCGTCGGGCCGACGGCCAGTCCGACGAGCCCCGCGGTCGAGATGACGGTGAGCGCCCGCACGCGGAGCCCCTCGTCGTCGAAGAGCCGGAACGCCAACGCCATCGACCCGGGGGTGGTCATCGCCGCGGCGATGCCCATCACGACCCGCACGGCGATGAGCTGCCCGGTCGTCGTGACCGCTGCGGTGGCGAAGCTCGCCACCGCGAGCAGGACGAGGCCGGACAGCATCACCCGGCGACGGCCGACACGGTCGGCCACGGCGCCGAAGAGCAGCATGAGCCCGCCGAACGCCACCGAGTAGGCGCCCGACACCCACTGCAAGCCCGTCGTCGACGACCCCAGGTCGCGGCCGATGCTCGGCAGGGCGACGTTGAGCACGGAGTTGTCGAGCATCTCGAACAGGAACACCGACGAGAGACCCGCCAGGGCAACCCAGGCATCGGAGAGACGAGAGGGGCTGAGCGACACGGGGCACACTCCTTCGCGAGAAGAAGTGGCGACTCGTTCGATGCCGCGTGCTGGTGCGCCACACAGAGCAGCGCCTTTTACCTCAGTGATCGTGACCGTACACCGACGGAACGTCGGAGCGCCAGCCGGAGATGATCCACGTTGCCGCCCGCGACGAGTGCAGCGCAGAGCGCCGGGTCTGGTGGCGGATGGACGGCGGCGTGCCCTGCGATGGCACTGGCATGGTCCCGTACAGGGGCCGCGACGTGTACCGGCAGGGTGTGCCTGCCCGGTTGCCGATCGCCTATCGTGCTTCGACATGGACGACCACGCTGACGCTGCACAGTTCCTCTCCTCGCGCCGGGCCCGCATCAGCCCGGAGCAGGCCGGCATCCAGGTGTCCGGTGTGCGTCGCGTCCAGGGTCTCCGACGCGGTGAGGTCGCGACCATCGCCGGGGTCAGCCCTGAGTACTACGCCAAACTCGAGCGCGGTGCACTCGCCGGCGTCTCCGCGTCGGTGCTCGACGCCCTGGCTCGTGCGTTGCAGTTGGACGACGCCGAGCGTGCGCACCTGTTCCACCTCGCTCAGGCCGCCGACGGCACCGCCGCCGCCATGCGGCCTCGGCGGCGTCCCGCGAAGCAGTGGAAGCCACGCCCGGCGCTGCAGTGGGTGCTCGACAGCATCACGGCCCCGGCCATCATCCGGAACGGTCGCATGGACTTGCTCGCAGCGAACCACTTGGGTCAGGCCATGCACGCCGCCCTCTACGACGCCTACCCGGGGGAGACGCCGAACTTCGTCCGCTACACCTTCCTGCACGACGACAGCCATGGCTTCTATCCGAACTGGGACGTCGCCGCGGACACCGCCGTCGCGATCCTGCGGACGGAGGCCGGTCGCGACCCGCACGACAAGGCGTTGCAGGACCTCGTCGGGGAGCTCTCCACGCGGAGTGCCGATTTCCGGCAGCGGTGGGGCCGCCAAGACGTACGCCTCCACGGCGCGGGCAGCAAGCTGTTCCACCACACCGTCGTCGGGGACCTCGACCTCGCGTACGAGAGCGTCGACATGCTCTCCGATCCCGGCCTGTCGATGACCATCTACGCAGCCGAACCCGGGTCCCCGACCGCGCACGCCCTCGAGCTGCTCGCGTCGTGGACCGCGGCCTCGGCGACGCGCACCGATTGATCCTTCCCGTCCCCGATCCGTCCTCGGCGGTGTGGGGTCCTCTGTCCGTACGCCCCACACCAGGAACTCCCTCTTCCGCGCAGCCACCGCTTGAGTGGAGGACATGGCACCCCGCCCGGTGCCGTGTCCCCGAACAAGGAGCAGTCCCATGCGTGGAGTGGTCATGAACGCGCCCGGCGACGTCACCGTCGAAGAGCGTGAAGACCCGACGATCATCGAGCCCACCGACGCCGTCATCCGGCTGGCAGCGACGTGCATCTGTGGTTCCGACCTGTGGCCGTACCGAGGCGCTGAGCCAGTGGACCACGCGCCGATGGGCCACGAATACGTCGGCGTGGTCGAGGAGATCGGTGCCGACGTCACGACCGTGCAGCCCGGCGACTTCGTCGTCGGGTCGTTCTGGGCCTCCGACAACACGTGCGAGATCTGTCAGGCCGGGTACCAGTCCTTCTGCACGCACCGGGTCCTGATGCGTACGATCGGCACGCAGTCCACGAAGGCACGCATCCCGCTCGCCGACGGCACCCTGGTGAAGACGCCCGGGCTGCCCGACGCTGACCTGATCCCGTCGCTGATGGCTGCGTCGGACGTGCTCGGCACCGGTTGGTTCGCCGCCGTCGCGGCGGGGGCCGGCCCCGGCAAGACCGTCGCGGTCGTCGGCGACGGCGCGGTCGGACTCTGCGCGGTGATCGCGGCGAAGCAGCTGGGCGCTGACCGGATCATCGTCTCCAGCCGCCACGCGCACCGGCAGGCGCTGGCCCGCGACTTCGGCGCCACCGACGTGCTCGAGGAGCGCGGCGACGACTTCATCGCCATGGTGAAGGAACTGACCGACGGACTCGGCGCGCACAGCACGGTCGAAGCCGTCGGCACGCAGGGCGCCATGGACCAGGCCATCGGCGCCACCCGCCCCGGTGGGCACCTCGGCTTCGTCGGCGTCTCCCACGACCTGACCATCACGGGCGACACCTTGTTCGGGTGCGGTGTGAACATCCACGGTGGCCCCGCGCCGGTGCGCCGCTTCCTGCCTGAGCTGATCCAGCTCATCTGGGACCGGGAGATCGATCCGGGCAAGGTCTTCGACCTCACCCTCCCGCTCGACCAGGCCGCCGAGGGCTACAAGGCCATGGACGAGCGTCGCGCCACGAAGGTGCTCCTCACCCTCTGACCGGCCACCAGCATCCCGAAGGAATCATCATGGAACACAGATCAGTGACGCCCACGGCGCACGGCCCCGGCGCCACCTTCACCGGTGACGTGTGGGTGACCCCCATCACCGGGCCGACCGCACCCTCCCGACTCACTGCCGCGCTGGTGCGCTTCACGCCCGGAGCTCGCTCCAACTGGCACTCCCACGACGTCGGACAGACGTTGCACGGCGTCGAGGGCAGCGGCTTCGTCGGCACCCGCGACGGGCGAGTGGTCCGGATCCGCGCGGGCGAGACCGTGTGGACCCCGCCTGGGGAAGAACACTGGCACGGTGCTGCCGACGACACCCTGATGGCGCACCTCGCCCTGCTGGACGTGAACGAGGACGGCTCCGACCCCACGCGTTGGCTCGAGCCCGTCACCGACGAGCAGTACCAGGCCGCGCACACGTCCGCAGGTACCACCCGATGAGCAACCAGCCCCGCCAGGTCGGCGGTGGTCGCCGCGCCATCGGCGACATCGCCCCGAAGCTCGCCGCCCTCACCGATGACGTGCTGTTCGACGACGTCTGGAACCGGCCCGGCCTCGCTGCCAGGGACCGCAGGCTCGTCACCGTGGCGGCGCTCATCGCCGGCGGCCACGCCGCACAGCGCATCGTCGGCGCGACGAAGGAGCACCACCTCTCCGACGCCGCAGCGGCCGTGCACATCGAGCTCACCGACGACGAGGTGCACGCCCTCGAGCGGCACGACGCCCTGCGCCGACCGAGCTACTACCGCTGATCCCAGCGGCCCGGCGGGACCACTCCCACCGGGCCGCCTCTTCCCCCGATCGAGAGGAACGACATGACGAACGACGCGATGACGGCGGCGCCTGCTGGGACTGCCGCACCGGAACGCATGCCATGGCTCAGCCTGTTCCTCCTCACCGCCATGGGGTTCGTGCTCGTCACCATGGAGACGATGCCGGCCGGGCTGCTCTCCGCGATCGCCAGCGGCCTCAGCACCAGCGAGAGCACCATCGGGCTGATGATCAGCGCCTACGCCCTCGGCACGATCGTCGTCACGGTCCCCGCGATCACCCTCACCCGCGGATTCCGCCGGAAGCCCCTGCTCCTCACCGCGATCACCGTGCTGGTGCTGGCGAACACCCTCACCGCGCTGTCCGGGGTCGTGGCGCTCTCGCTCGCATCCCGACTGCTCGCAGGAGCCGCCTCCGGGGTGGTCTGGGGCATGTTCGCCGCGTACGCCCGGAAGATCAGCCCACCGAGCCGTGCTGGCCTCTCGCTCGCCGTCGTGTCCGTGGGTGCGCCGCTCGGGTTCGCCCTCGGAACACCGCTCGGGTCCGCACTCGGCACCGCCTTCGGCTGGCGGTGGTCATTCGGCGGCCTGAGTGCCATCGGCGTGATCGTGCTGGTGCTGATCGTGGTCGTCGTCCCCGACGTCGAGGGACGATCAGCCGCCTCGCGCCTTCCCGTCCGACGCGTCATCAGCAAGCCCGGCGTCGCGGTCGTGCTCGCCGTCATCGCCGCCTGGATGCTCGGCCACAACACCATCTACACGTACATCGAGCCGTACCTGCGCGTCGCGGGGAACGGCATCGGGGTCGACGTGCTGCTGCTGCTCTACGGCATCGCCTCCGTCGTCGGTGTCGCGATCACCGGAGCCGTCATCGACCGCCACCCCCGGACCCTCCTCCACGCGAGCGTCCTCGTCTTCATCGCAGCCGCCGTCACCCTGCTCGCCGTGCACGCATCGGCCCCGGCGGTCGTCGTCGCCGCGGTGCTCTGGGGACTCGGTTTCGGAGGAGCGTCGACGCAACTGCAGACCGCCCTCACCGTCGCCGGCGGCGACGACGCGGACGTCGCCAGCGCGTTCCTGCCCGTCGCCTTCAACGTCGCGATCTTCGCCGCGGGCATCGTCGGCGCCCTGCTCCTGACGGCGTTCGACGGGCTCGTGCTCCCCGCCACGATGACCGTCCTCGGCGTCGTCGCGTTCGTGCTCACGCTCGTCGGCCGACGCACCGCCTTCCCCGCCCGCTGGCCCGCCAGCGACGACGCGTAGGCCGCACCACAGGGACAGGGGTGCTCCCGCAGGACTGCGGGAGCACCCCTGGACAGGAGCTGGCGGAGTCCCCCGTGGACTCAGCGCTTCAGGTTCGTGAGCTCCTGCAGCACCTCGTCCGAGGTGGTGATGATGCGCGCGTTCGCCTGGAAGCCGCGCTGCGCCACGATGAGGTTCGTGAACTCCTGCGACAGGTCGACGTTCGACATCTCGAGCGTGCCCGCCGCGAGGGAGCCCACGCCCGCGGACCCCGGGACGCCGACGGCCGCCTGGCCGGAGTTCGCCGTCGCGCGGTAGCCCGACGCCCCGGTCTTCTCGAGGCCGGCCGGGTTGGCGAACGTGGCGAGGGCGATCCGTCCGACGGCCAGCGACGAACCGTTCGAGAACGTCCCCATCACGGTGCCGTCCTTCGAGATGGAGTAGCTCTGCAGCGACCCCGCCTCGTGGCCGTTCTGCGACGAGATCGACGCGGTGTTCAGCGCCGCGAAGCCGGTGAGCTGCGTCATGTCGACCGCGATGCCACCGACCTGCAGGGTGGCGCCGCGGGAGATCTTGCCGTCGGTGCCGAAGGCGATCGTCCCGGTGGCCGAGGTGCCCTGCCCGTTCGAGGCCGCGACGGACCAGCCGGTCGCGGTCTTCGTGTAGGCGAGCGAGAGGGTGTGCTTCGTCCCGTACTGGTCGAAGACGGTGGCGTCGCGGTTCAGGGTCTCCCCCACCGCGGTGTCGGACGGCAGGTTGCCGGACACGGTGGCGGCACTCGTCGCGGTGGCGGGCGCGGCGGCCTGCAGCGGCAGGGTGATGTCGGTGAGCTGCCCGCCGTCGTTCACGACGCCGTTGGTGGCGGAGTAGCCCTGCACGATCTTGCCGTCGGCGGTGACGAGGCGACCGTCGGCGTCGAAGTCGAACGCGCCGGCGCGGCTGTAGACGGTGTCGTTGCCGAGGCGGGTGACGAAGAAGCCATCACCGGAGATCATCAGGTCGGTCGCCTTGCCGGTGGCCTGCGCCGAGCCCTGGGCGAAGTTGGTCGAGACACCGGCGACCTGCACGCCGAGACCGATCTGCGCGGGGTTCGTGCCGCCGATGCCGGTCTGCGGGCCACCGGCACCCTGGGTCATCTGGGAGAGGGTGTCCTGGAACACGGTGGTCGAGGTCTTGAACCCGACGGTGTTCACGTTGGCGATGTTGTTGCCGGTGACGTCGAGCATCTGCTGGTGCGAGCGGAGGCCGGAGATGCCGGAGTAGAGCGAGCGGAGCATGGTGCGTCCCTTCGTGGACGAGGAAGCGGAGGAAGAGGGAGGGTCAGGAGCCGGAGGCGGTGGAGATACCGGAGATCACGTCGAGATCGACCTCCTTCCCGTTCACGGTCACGGTCGGCACGCTCTCGGCGTAGGACACCGCGGTCGCGGTCCCGGTGACGGCCTTGCCCGAGGTGGCGTCGGTGTAGCTGACCTGCTTCCCGACGAGGTTCGCGGCGGCCATGCGCATCTGCAACGAGAAGCCCTCGTTGGCCGTCGTGGTCTGGTTGGTGATCTGCTCCATCATCGCGAGCTGCGTCTGCTGGCTGATCATCTGGTTCGTGTCCATCGGCGACGACGGGTCCTGGTTGCGGAGCTGCGTCACGAGGAGCTTCATGAAGACCTCGGAGTCCATCGTCTGCGACCGCGAGGACGCCGTGTCGGCCGCGAGGGCGGCGGCCTGCGTGGCGGTGTCCACGGAGCCGGTGATCCCGTCGAGTGGCATGTCGTGTTCCTTGTCGTGGTGGCCGGTCAGGCGAGGACGTCGAGTCCCGCGGTGCGGACGGTGGTCGAGGCGGAGGGGCGGTCGGAGGCAGCGGTGAGGCGGGCCTCCCGGCCGGCCAGGCGGGGGTCGGTGCGGACCGTGTCCGGACCTGCTCCCCGGCGGCCGTCGCGGGCTCCGGCGTCGGCCGGGTCACCGCCCGGCCGGTTCTGGGCGGACAGGTCGAGGGTCGTGCCGCCCGCGGCCTCGCGGCGCAGGTCGGGCAGGATCTGGCGGACGGCATCGCGCCCGGCGTCGGAGGCGGCGAACAGCTCGACGTGCATGCCGTGCCCCGTGACGTGGGCACGGACCGTGACCGGGCCGAGCGCGTCGGGCGTCAGCTGCACGGTCACGACGTGCTGACCGGGACCGGCGGCCGCGAGCGAGAACAGCGGTCGCGCGACCTGCTGGGTGAGGGGCTGGTTCGGCGCTGCGGTGCCGGTGGGGGCGGCGGGTGCGGTTGCGCCGCTGGTCGACGCGGTCGACCCGGTGGTCGCCGGGGCGGCGAGCACGACCGGTGCGTCTGTTCCGGTCACGGCCGGGAGGCCCGTCCCGCCCTGGTCGGGAGCGGCTGCGCCCGCCGCGTGGCCGGGTCGAGCGGCGCCCGACTGCGCGCCACCGGCTGCCGCGCCGGCCGTGGTCGGAGCGGCCGTGGCCGGGGCCGCCAGCGCCGGAGTGGACAGCACCGGGGTGGCCAGCGCCGGGGTGGACAGCGCCGGAGTGGACAGCGCCGGAGTGGACAGCGCCGGAGTGGAGAGGGCGGGAGTGGCCGGTGCCGGGTCTGCCTGAGCGGGAGCGGACTGCCCGGTGGCCGACGATGCCGTGGCGACCGGTGTCGGCGTACCGACCCCGCTGCCCGTCGCGCCCGCTGTCGAGCCGCTCGGGGAACCGGTGGCGGCGGCTGCCGGGACCGCGATGGCCGGGACCGCGCCCGTCGCGACCGCGGCGCCGGCGTCCGGGGATCCCACGGCGACGATCGGTGCGGAGGGGCCCGAGTGCCCACCGGCGCCGTCGGCCGTGACGACGTCCGCGGCACGAGTGGTCTCGCTGCCGGTCGAGGACCGGTTGGCGGCGGTAGTGGACGGTCCGGACGCGGGAGCGAGTGCTCCCGCCGTGTCGAGGCCGGTCGGAGCGGCAGCGACGGCGGCGGACGGACCCCCGGTCATCACCGCGACGGTCTCCGGGCCTGCCGTGGTCGGCTCGCCCGGGTCTGCGGCGCCCGGGGTCCCACCGTTCGCCGCCGGGACCGGCGCAGCGGATACGGGACCGGACTGCGTACCCGACGCCACCGTCCCACTCGTCGGCACGACCGGGAGGGTCCCGCCGAGAGCGACCACACCGGCGTCGACGACCGACGGGTCGCCGGCGGGGGCTGTGGCGTCGGCGTCGGCGCTCGGTCGGGCGGCGGTGTCGGCCGACGACCGGCTCGCGGACGAGGTCCTGCCGTCCGGGGCCACACCGCGGTCGTCGGACCGCCCGGAGGCGAGCTGCGCGGCGGCGGTCGTCAACGCCAGTCCGAAGCCGGCAGCGGCGTCCGGCCTGCTGGTGCTCCGGCCACGGGACGCGTCGGCCCCCGGGGCGACTCCGGACGGCGGAGCGGTCACGGCGTTCATGCGGCGCTCCCGGCGAGGAGCGACTTGAGTGCCGCGGTCTGCAGGTCGGTCGTGCTCGGCGTCCCCGCTGCACCGACCGTCGGGACGGACTTCGCGGCGGCAGCGGCTGCTGCCTCCTGGCCGGAGGGGACGATGCGCCGGATGGTGGCGATGTCGCCGTCCGAGTACCAGTTGTCGACGATCCGGACGTCCTTGCCGGGCCGCGGCGCGTGGAGGACCTTGCCGTCGCCCAGGTAGATGACGATGTGCCCCTCGCCCTTCGGGATGATGAGGTCACCGGGTTGCGCCTGCGCGAGCGACGGCACCGCGACGCCCATGTCGGCCTGGTCCGGCACGACGCGGGGCATGCTCACGCCGAGGTCCTTGAAGACGGTCTGCACGAGACCGGAGCAGTCCATGCCGGCCCGGGTCTCGCCGCCGAACACGTACGGGACGCCGAGGTACTGCTTCGCGGCGGCGACGACGTCGTCCCCGGTCGCGCCGCTGCCGGTCGCGATGGTGCCGTGCCCGGCGTCGACGGAGGTCGCGGGGGCGGCAGACGCGGCGGCCGTGCTCGCCGGAGCGGCGGGCGCCGCCGTGGCGGAGCCGGTGCCGGTACCCGTCGCGGTGGCCAGGGCGTCGGCGAAGGCGGACGAGGACGCGGCGGCCGACCCGGCGGCCGTCGGCACGGTGGTACCGCCCTGCAGCGTCTCGATCCGGCTGCGGATCTCACTGATCCGCGAGAGTACGGCGTCGATGCTCATCGGCTTCCTCCTTCGGTGCGGCGGCGCGCGGCGATCTCGTCGAGCGCGGTCTGTTCGGCACGCAGGTCCTCGGCGGCGACACGGCTGGTGTGCTGCCCCTCGAGCTTCTCCAGCCCGAGGGCGGACCGGCGTGCGGCGTTGTAGGTCTCCTGCGCCCGCTCGGCGTCGGCACGGCGGGACCGGACGACGGCGTCGAGTTCCTCGAGCATCCCCCGGGTCGCGGCACGGGCCGACGCGACGGCGCTGAGCGTCGCTGCGTCGGTCACCGTCTGCGGCTCGTCGTCGAGGGTGCGGCGTGCGGCCATCCGGGCGTCGGCGGCGTCGCGGACCCGTCCGTTCGCGTCGGCGAGGGACGCTGCGGCACGGTCCTGTTCGGCGTGGCGGAGGCGGAGGAGCCCGGCGAGCGGGAACCGGCGCGCCATCAGGACACGCTCCCGGACACGCCGAGCGTGCGGACGAGACCGGCCAGACGCTCCCAGGACCCCGCGGCGGTGACCTGCTCGGCCATGCCCTGCCGGAGGAACCCGTCGATGGCGTCCTGGTGGTCCACGGCGGCGTCCACGAGCGGGTTCGTCCCGCGCTGGTAGGCACCGACGTCGAGCAGGTCCTGGGCGCTGCGTCGCGCTGCCATGACCTTCCGCAGGGTGGTCGCGACCGCCCGCTGCTCGGGGGTCGTCACCTTCGAGGCCACGCGCGAGATCGACCCGAGCGCGTCGACGGACGGGAAGTGCCCGGTGACCGCGAGCTTGCGGTCGAGCACGACGTGTCCGTCCAGGATGCTGCGCGCCGCGTCGGCGATCGGCTCGTTGTGGTCGTCGCCGTCCACGAGCACGGTGTACAGCCCGGTGACGCTGCCGACCCGGTCGGTGCCGGCACGCTCGAGCAACCCGGCGAGCACGGAGAAGGTCGACGGTGGGTAGCCCCGGGTGGCCGGGGGCTCCCCGACCGACAGCCCGATCTCGCGCTGGGCCATCGCGACGCGGGTGAGCGAGTCCATCATGAGGACGACGTCCTGGCCGGCGTCGCGGAACGACTCCGCGATCCGGGTGGCGACGAAGGCCGCGCGCAGCCGCATGAGGGCCGGTTCGTCGGACGTCGACACGACGACGATCGACCGCGCGAGCCCCTCCGCGCCGAGGTCGTCCTCGAGGAACTCGCGCACCTCGCGGCCGCGCTCACCGACGAGGGCGATCACGTTGACGGCGGCGTCGCTCCCCCGCGCGATCATCGACAGCAACGAGGACTTGCCGACGCCGGAGCCCGCGAAGAGCCCCATGCGCTGCCCCCGCCCGACCGTCGTGAGTGTGTCGAGCACCCGGACGCCGAGCTGCAGCGGGGTGTCGATCCGGGTGCGCGCCATCGCGTTCGGCGTGTCGTGGTCGAGCGGGACCCACGCGTCGGTGTCCAGCGGTCCCCGGTCGTCGATCGGCCGTCCGAGCCCGTCGAGCACCCGCCCGAACAGGCCGGTCCCGGTCGGGACGAGGACGGGTCGCCCGGTCGACCGCGCCGGGGTGCCCGCGGTGATGCCGGTGAGCCGCCCGAGGGGCATGCAGCGCACGCCGGACGCGTCGGTCGCGACGACCTCGACGGCGGTCTGCTCGCCGCCCTCCGCCCCGACCGTGATGACCTCGCCGACACGGGCGTCGAGCCCGGCGATCGTCAGCCCGAGACCGACCGCGCTCGTCACGGTCCCGACGCGCTGCGGGCGGGCCGCGGCGACGGCCACGTCCAGACCGCGTGGCCGGAGCAGGGTCGCCGTCACCGGAGGACCCCGAGCGCGACGCGGGCGCGGGCGAGCGCTGCGTCGATCCGGGCGTCGAGGACGCCGTCCGGCAGGTCGACCACGGCGTCGCCGTCCCGCAGCGCGGGGTCGGCGACCACCGGGACCGGCAGGGTCACGTCGGCGAGCACGGCCGCGTCGGCCGGGCTCAGCCGCACCGCCGTCGCGACCGGCGCGTCCGCGGCCGCGAGGGCGCGTCGGACGGTCTCCTCGGCCGAGGCGGCGCGTCGGCCGGTCGGACCGCTGCCGTCGCCGTCCGGACGGGAGGCCCGGATCGCGGACCCGACGACGGCCTCGGCGAGGTCGACGGCCGCGGCGGCGACGGACTCCTCGGCGGCCGCCAGCACCGGTGCGACCCGGGCCTGCAGCGCTGCCGCGGCGCGGTCGAGGACGGCGACCCGTTCGGCGACGACGGCGTCGAGGGCCGCGAGGCGCGCCTCGTGCTCGGCGACGAGCCGTGCACGGAGCGCCTCCGTCTCGACCTGGGCGACCCGGAGACCGGCTGCGTAGCCGGCAGCGTGCCCACGGACGTCAGCGCTCGCGGCGCGGCGGGTGACCGCGGCGTCCGTGATGACCGGGAACGCGACCGGGGCGAAGGCGTCAGTCAACGAGCTCGTCCTCCTCGGCACGGTGCACCGTGATGACGCCCTGGGCCTCGAGCTCGCGGACGGACCGGACCACCTCGGCGCGGGCCTCCTCGACCTGCGACACCCGGACCGGGCCCATCGACTGCACCTCGTCGTCCAGGAGCTCGCGGTTGCGCTCGGACACGTTGGCGCGGATCGTCTCGACGACCGCGACCGGGGCGCCCTTCATGGCGGTGGCGAGGATCTTCGAGTCGATGCCGCGCAGGACCTGTTGGATGTCGCGCGACTCGAGCTTGACGATGTCCTCGAAGGTGAGCATGCGGGAACGGATGTCCTCGGCGAGCTCCGGGTCACGGGCCTCCAGGCCGTCGAGCACGGCCTTCTCGGTCGCGACGTCGGAACGGTTGATGATCTCGACGAGCGGCGCGATGCCGCCGACGACCTCGACGCTCTCGCGGGGCGAGACGACGGCACCGGCACGCGCACGGAGGACGCCGGCGACGATGCCCACCGACTCCGGGGTGGCGGTGCCCATGGTGGCGAACGACTGCGCGACGTCCGTCCGGACCCGCTCGTCCACGCCGGCGAGCACGGCGCTGGCCTGCCCCGGCTTGAGGTGTGCGAGGACCAGGGCGATGGTCTGCGGCAGCTCGCCCTCGAGCAGGGCGATGACCTGCCCGGGCTCGGCGTCGTCGAGGAACTCGAACGACTGACCGGCCAGGTTGGAGGCGAGACGGTCCATCACGCCGGCGGCGCGCTCGGCCCCGAAGGACGCCTCGAGCAGCCCGAGCGCGGTGTCCTTGCCGCCGCGGCGACCGGTGCGCCCGGTGCGGGTCAGGCGGTGGAACTCGCTGAGCGTGCGGTCGACGGTCTCGTCGTCGACGCGACGCATCCGCACGATCTCGGCCGAGATCTCCTCGGCCTCGAGTTCGGAGAACTGCTTCATCACCTCGGCGGCGCGCTCGGTCTCCATCTGCATGAGGATGAGCGCCACCTTCTGCGCGCCGGTCAGCTGCCGGTCGGTGCCGGGCGCGGGGACGACGGTGCTCACACCGACGCCCGGTCGTCGAGCAGCCCGCGGAGGAGCTCGGCCGTGCGCTTCGGGTCCCGCTCGGCGAGGGCGGAGATGTCCTGGCGCCGACGCTCGGCCGTGATCTCGTCGGTGGTGAGCACCTCGGTCGGGGCGTCCTCGACGGGCAGGGCCTGCAGGGCGACGGTCGGCGCGTCCCCGGCGTCCAGACCCGTGCGGTGGTCGGCCGGTTCGACGGCGAGCGGCAGCTGGAACGCATCGCCGAACGCGTCGAGCTCGCCGATGTCGACCTGCTCACGCTGCTGACGCCGGCTGCGGCGGGCGAGGAACACCATCACCGCGACGAGTGCCAGCACGACGCCGATGACGATGCCCGCCGTGCGGATCGCCGACCAGAGCGCTTCCTGCTCGTCCGCCTTCTGCTGCGCCTCGAGCGCCTTCGCCGCGTCGTCCGCGGCGCTCGTGTCGAAGTCCATCATCGCGACCTCGACCCGGTCGCCCCGCGCCGTGTCGATGCCGGCGGCGTTCGCGACCAGGTCGTTGATGCTCTGCAGGTTGACGCCCTGCACCGACGTCGCCCCGGAGTTGAGTGCGACCGAGATCGTCTGGCGGTCCATCGCCCCGGCCGGGATCTGGGTGGTCTCGGTCGTCTTGTCGACCGCGTTGTTCTTCGTCGCCGACTCGTTCTGGTAGCCGCCGTCCGTCCCGGCGCCCGCGGTGCCGTTCGGCACGGCGATGTTGTCCGGACCGAGGACACCGGTGGCGTTCGCGCCGGCACCGGAGCCCGCGCCGTACTCCTCCTTCGTGGAGGACTCGTTGAGCGCGACGGGGCCGGTCGTCGGCGTCGTGTAGGACTCGGTCGTCCGGGTGCCGGAGTTGTCGCTCATCGTCGCGGAGACGACGACGCTCGCGTTGCCGGCGCCGAGCGTCGTGTCGAGCAGGTCCTGGATCTTCTTGCTCGTGGCGGCGTCGTAGTCGGCGGCCTGGTCGGTGCCCGAGCCGGTCGCGCCGGTGCCCACCGCGGACAGGGTCTGCCCCTTCTGGTCGACCACGGACACGTCGGTCGGCTGCATGCCCTCGACGGCGGCGCTCGTCAGGTGCACGATCGCCTGGACCTGGTCCGAGCCGAGCTCGGCACCGTTCTTCGTCGCGATGAACACCGACGCGGTCGGGTCCTTCTCCTCGTCGACGAACACGGACTTCTCCGGGATGGCGAGTTGGACGCTCGCGGTCTGCACGCCGTCCATCGCGGAGATGGTCTTGGCGAGCTCGCCCTCGATCGCCCGCTTGTACGTGACGTCCTGCTGGAACTCGGAGCTCGTCACGCCCATCGTGTCGAGCAGCGAGTAGCCGCCCTCGTTCGAGGACGGCAGGCCGTTCGACGCCGCCGCGAGTCGCTCCCCGTACACCTTGTCCTGCGGCACGAGGATCGTCGCCCCGCCGTCGGTGAGCTGGTACGGGACGCCGTCGGTGGTGAGCTGGTCGGTGATCGAGCTCGCGTCGGCCGCGGCCAGCCCGGTGAAGAGCGGCGCGTAGGACGGCTTGCCGAGCCAGGACGCCAGCGCGATGCCCCCGAGCACGAGGGCGGCGATGCCGATGACGGCGATGGTCCGCTGCGCGGCGGTGAACCCCTTGACGTACGCGCCGAGCCGGCCGAGCACGCCCTGCATCCCCGCGGGCATCAGGCCTGCATCCGCATGATCTCGTTGAACGCGTCGACGCCCTTGTTGCGGACGGCGGCGACGAGTTCGAGGGTGACCTGCGCGCGGGTGGACGCGATGGTGGCGTCGTGGATGTCGTCGAGGTTGCCGGTGACCGCCTTGAGCGCGAGCGTCTTCGAGTCGCTCTGCAGCTGCTGCAGGCCGTCGACGGCGGACCCGAGGCTCGCGGCGAACCCGTCGCCGCCGTCGCTCGTGGTGCCGGACACGCTGGTCGCGGCGTTCGTCATCGCGTTGGTGGTCACACCGTTCACGGCGTCGATGGGCATCAGTTCTTCCCGATCTGCAGTGCCGCCTCGTAGGCGGTCTTGGCACGGTCGACCACGGCGGCGTTCGCCTGGTAGCCGCGCTGGGCCATGATGAGGTCCGCCATCTGCGTCCCGAGGTCGATGTCCGGCATGCGGACGTACCCCTCGGCGTCCGCGAGCGGGTTGTCCGGCTCGTAGGTCACGCGGCCGGCGGCGCTGCCGAACGCAGCGCCCTTCACGTACGCGCCGGACACGCCGTTGCCCTCCTGGACCTCGACGTACCGGGCCTGGAACGCGGAGTCGTCCATCGACCGGACGGTGTTGACGTTCGCGATGTTGTCGGAGATCGCGTCGAGCCACTTCCGGTGCACGGTCATGCCGGTGCTCGCGATGCCGATCGCGTCGAAGGTCGTCACGAGTTGGTCCGCATCGCCGTGCGGAGGCTCGTGGCCTCACCGCCGACCGCCTGCGTGGCGAACTGGTAGCGGAGCACGGTGTCGACGTTCGAGAGCGTCTCCTCGTCGAGGTTGACGTTGTTCCCGTTCGTGTTGGTCGGCTCGAGGCTCCGCGCGACGGACGGCGCGGTGTGGCCGTCCCCGTCGACGATGCTCTTCGCGAGCGCGTCCTCGAACCGGACCTTCTGCGCCCGGTAGCCGGTCGTGTTGATGTTCGCGATGTTGTCGGCGATCACACGCTGACGCATCGAGAGACCGTCGAGCGCGCTCTGCAGCGCAGCCGACGTCACGGAGTCGAACACGGAGGGTTCCCCTCGTCGGGCGTCGTCACCGAGGACGTCGCCGAAGCGGTGGTGGCCGATCCGTGGCCTGTCGTCGAGCGATCCGTGCTCGGGATGGCCTATCGGCGGGTCCGTCGAGCCGTGTAAGCCGTCGCCCCGAACGGGGGGCCGACGGGTGCGTCAGGCGCTGGCGTCGAGGTACACGGAGCCGGACGGCAGCCGCGTGGCGTCGACGGCGCGCAGTGCGCCGAGGTGGTCGAGGGCGGTGCGGCGGGCGTCCTCGACGGCGACGATGCGGTCGCGCTGCGCGGCGAGCAGCCGGGAGGCGCGGCCCACCAGGTCGCGCGGGACCGGTCCCAGCCCGGTCGGTTCGGTCCACGGCTCGTCGGCGGTCGCGCCACCGTCGAGCGTCGCCTCGAGGGCGTCGAGCACCGCTTCCCAGCGGGCGCGCGAGTCGCCGTGCGCGTCGGACGGACCCGCGGCGTCGGTCTCCGACTCAGGCGACACCGAGGGCCCCGCCGGCGGTCTGCTGCGGTGCGGCCGGGGTCGCCGGCAGCGAGGCGGCCGCGTCGTGCCAGGCCTGGCGGAGCGGCTCGAGGATCCGGATGCAGTCACGCGTGGCCTGCACGTCCCGGTGCACGTTCGCGGTGATGAGGGACGTCGACGCGTAGTTGTACACCGCGAGCAGTCCCTCGCCGCCGTCCCACACGTCGATCTTCAGCGTGGACGACAGCTCCCCCACGATCGCCTGCGCGTGCATGAGCTGGTCGCGGGCGCCGTCCCAGTCGGACGCCACCTGTGCGGTCTCGGCCCGGTGCAGGTCGAGCAGCAGTCGGTCGTACAGCATCGTGACGAGCTGCGCCGGGGTCGCCGACAGGACCGCCTCGTTCGTGTACTGGGCACGGCGCTGCTCGGTCACCGAACGTGGCGTCGCTGCCTGCCGGAAGGCGGCCGCGCCGCTGAGGTCGTAGGCGTTCATGTCGGTTCTCCTGCGGCTCAGTTCGCGGACATCGACGCGAGCTGCCCGGCGAGCCAGCTCGACTGCGACTGCAGCTTGCTGAGGCTCGTCTCGAGCGCGGCGTACTGGGTCTGCAGCGTCGCCCGACGCATGGTCAGGCGGTCGGTCCACGAGTCGATCTGCGTGGTGAGGTCCTTGACCACGGACTGCTTGCCCGTGATCGCGGTGGTGATGGAGCCGGAGTACTTGTCGCTGGCGGTGGTGGCGGCGTCCGCGACGGCCTCCGCGACGCCGGACAGGATCGCCTGGGTCCCGGCGGGGTCGGCCGCGAGGGCCTTCTGGAAGGCGGCTGCGTCGAAGTCGAAGTCGCCGTCCTTCGAGATGACGATGCCGATGGAGGACGGGGACTTCCCGTTCACCGGTGTCGACATCGCGCTCGTCAGCCGTTGCACGGCCGAGCGGGTGGTCGCGTCCCCCAGCAGGACACCGGCGGTGGTGCTGGTCGTCCCGTTCGTCGGGCTGGTGGTGCTCGTCACGCCGGTGTTCGAGGCGTAGTAGGACGTGACGGCGTTCAGCGCGTCGACGAGTCCGGACGCCACGCCCTGGGCCTTCGTCGTGTCGCGGGCCACCGTGATCGTCACGGGGTCCGCGGACGCCTTCGAGACGGTGACGTTGACGCCGGGCAGCAGGTCGGTGAACGCGTTCGTCGCGCTCGTCACGGTCTGGGCGGCGGCGGAGCCCGCCCACAGCGTGACCGAGGCGTCGGCGGCCCGGGTCACGACGGCGGCGCCGGTCTCGGCGAACACGTCCGTCGCGGTCCCGGCCGTGACGTCGGCGGCGGTCCCCCGGTGCAGGGTGAAGCCGTTCGCCGCGCCGGTGGCGGTGCTCGTCAGTTGCAGGCGGTAGAGCTTCGTGCCGGCGGCGTCGGTGCCGGCGGCGACCTTCGTCGCGGTGACCCCGGCGGTGGAGGCGTTGATCGCCGTCACGGTGTCGTCGAGCGAGCCCGTCTTCGGCGTGACCGTCGTGGTCGTGCCGTCGGGCGTCGTGAACGTCAGCGGCGACGCGGTGTCCCCCCAGGACGACATCGCGGCGGTGACGCCCACCTGCGCGGCGGCGGTCTGCCCGACGGTGAACGAGACGGAACCGGGCGTGGCCGCCGCACTCGTCGACACGGTGGCGTTCGTCGCGCTCGACGTCGCCGTGTACAGGTCGAGCGAGCCGGCCTTCGCCGCGGCGGAGGCCTTGGTCGCGAGCGACTGCACGAGCCCGTTGATCGTCTGCAGGGACGAGATGAACGAGTTGGTCGTCGTGACCTTCGCCTTGAGCAGGGTCTGCGGGACCTGCTCGATCGACATGAGCGAGTTGATGAGCTCGGACGTCTTCAGGCCGGAGACCAGGCCGTCGATCGCGAGCGAGGTGCTCGTCGCGGACGTGGTGGACATCGCGGGCTCCCCGGCGGTCGTCGGATCGAGGTGGTGGCGGACCGACCGCGGTCAGTCCGAGGGGGTGGGCGCCACCACCGAGGAGCACCCGAACGGCTCCTCGGTGGTGACGACCGGTGCGACTAGCGGAGCAGCGACAGGACGCCCTGCGTGCTCTGGTTCGCCTGCGCGAGCATCGACGTGCCGGCCTGGCTGAGGATGTTGTCGCGCGTGTACTTGACCATCTCCTCCGCCATGTCGACGTCGGTGATGCGGGACTTCGCCGCGGTGAGGTTCTCCTTGGCCACGTTCGTCACGTTGATGGCGTGGTCGAAGCGGTTCTGGATCGCACCGAGGTTGGAGCGGGCCGAGGAGACCGAAGCGATCTGCTCGTCGATGACCTTGATGGCCTTCTGAGCAGAATCCGCGTCGGCGAAGGAGATCGCGCCGGCGGAAGCCGCCGTGCCCTCGGTGCCGCCGGTCAGAGCGCTGCCGTCCGCGACCGAGTTCTTCACCGTGCCGCCGTTGATCGCCGACACGATGATGCCGCTGCCGGCACCGTTCGCGTCGTGCTCGACCTCGACAGTGAAGTTCGCCGAGAAGTCAGCGTTCTTGCGCAGGTCCTCGGCGTACTTGTCGACACTGTCGTACGACGCCGCCATACCCGAGACCGAGACGGTCTTGGTCTCGTTCCCCTTGGTGACGGTGAACTCCTGGGCCTGTCCGCCGAGGTCCGCCGGGTCAGCGATGGTGAACTGGGTCCCGGTCGAGCCCGTGCTACCGACCGTGAGCTTCGCGGCGATCGCAGAGACGTTGGCGCCCGACAGGTCGACCGAGATCTGGCTGTCCGTGCCGGCGTTCGCTCCGACCTGGAACTTCAAGGTGTCGTTGCTGTTCAGCAGCGACGTACCGTTGAAGTTGGTGGCCTTCGCGATGCGGGTGAGCTCCTGCTGGAGCTGCCCCACCTCAGTGCTGATGGCCGTTCGCGACGTCTCGTTGTTCGAGTCGTTGCCGGCCTGGACGGCCAGGTCGCGCATGCGCTGGAGGATCGAGTGGGTCTCGGTGAGGCCACCTTCAGCGGTCTGCACGACGGAGATGCCGTCCTGCGCGTTGCGGGCGGCGACCGTGAGGCCACCGACCTGCGACTTCAGGCCCTCGGAGATCGACAGACCGGCAGCGTCGTCGGCAGCACGGTTGATGCGGAGGCCGCTCGAGAGCTTCTCGAGGGACTTCGACAGGTCGTTCTGCGTCGCGTTGAGGTTCCGGTACGTGTTGAGTGCCGAGAGGTTGGTGTTGATGGACATACCCATGGTGTGTTCCTCCGTGAAACTGGGCCGATCGTCAGCCCGTCCGTGGGCTGACATGTGCTCCTCTCGACCGATCGGCCGGAGGCGTTAGGCGATCCGTCGGACGATTTCCCGCCCGGCGGACCGCCGGACGGTCAACTGGCCGCGACCCGGCCGAGCGGGGCGGCGTCGTGCACCGCGCGGGCGACCCCGGCGGCGGCGTTCGTGGCGACGCGGGCGAGGTACGCGCTCCGGCGGGCGGCCGTGGTGCGCGAGGCGGGCTCGGGCGTGACTCCGTCGTCGCCGTAGTGCGCGGCGAGTCCGTCGCGGAGCAGCCGCATCGCCTCGGACCGCTGCTGGGAGACGGCGGAGTGCGTGATGCCGAGCTCGGTGGCGACGTCCGTGACGGTGCGGTCGCCGAAGTAGACGGCCTCGACGATGAGGCGCATGCGGTCGGGCAGCGCCAGGACGGCGGCGCGCAGGTACCGGCGCTTCTCGGCCTCGAGCAGGTCCTCGCCCGGCAGCGGGAGGTCGGCGGCGACCGTGTCGTGCACCGTCTCGTCGATCGGGGTGATCGTCCGCGCCGCGTCGGTGAGCGCGTCGACCGCGGTCTGCCGGTCGACGCCCATCGCGTCGGCGATCTCCTGCGGCGTGACGCTCCGACCGAGACCGGCGGAGAGGGCCTCCTGCGTCGCGAGCGTCTCGCGGATGCGCTTGCGGGTGCCACGGCTGGCCCAGTCGCCGGCGCGCAGGTCGTCGGCGATCGCGCCGGTGATGCGGGTCCGGGCGTAGGCGCCGAAGGGGACGCCGAGGGTCGGGTCGAACGCGTCGGCCGCCTGCACGAGGGCGACGGAGCCGACCTGTGCGAGGTCGTCGCGGCTGAGGTGGGTGGCGCGTGCGCAGGTCTCGGCGACGATGTAGCCGACGAGCGGCAGGTGCTCGACGATCATCGCGTTGCGTGCGTTCCGGTCCATGGTGTTCCCCTGGTCGTCCTGGTTCGGCTGACCCGTCCGTGGGCATGACGACCACCGGCGTCGGGACCGCCGGAGTACGTCGAAGAACCGCGCGGATCCGTCCTCGCGGTGCACCCGCGCCCTGGGCGCGACCTGGGGGTTGTCCCCCGGTGCTGCTTCCGAACCTATCGGCTGTGCAGGGGCTGAACGAGTGCCTGTCCGTACCCAGTGCGGGGGTGGGCGCCGCACACGCCGGTCCGCCCTTCTGCGGACACGGTCCGCCCGTGTCCCCCGATCGGCGGACCGGGCGCGCGCTGCTTACGCCGGGACCGACGGCGTCGATAACCCCTGGAGACCGCACCCGGCGGTCGATCCGATCCCGGAGGGGGCTGATGAGCGTGAACGACCTGTCCGCCGTCCTGTGGCGTGAACGCGAACTGCTCGAGCTGCTCACGTTCAAGCTCGAGGAGGAACAGCTCATCCTCGCCGCCGGGCGCTCCCGCTGGGTGTCGCACGCCAGCCGCGAGGTCGAGCAGGTCCTCGACCGCCTGCGCAGCACCGGTCTCGAACGCAGCGCCCAGAGCGCCGCCGTCGCCGAGGAGTGGGGCGTGTCCTCGGACGCACCGTTGCGCGAGGTCGTCGCCGCCGCGCCGTCCGGACCCTGGAGCGAGATCCTCGCCTCCCACCTCGCCGCCATGCTCGAACTGACCACGCGCATCGGCGCCCTGCGCGACGAGAACGACCGCTTCCTCCGCGTCGCCGCCCAGGCGACGCAGGAGACGCTCGCGGGCACGGTCGCCGACGCGGACACGTACGACGCGACCGGCTCCTCGGGCGCCAACCCGGACGGCGCCCGCCTGTTCGACGGGAACCTCTGACCATGGTGAGCACCTTCGGATCGCTCCAGACCGCCTACTCCGGGCTCGCCGCGGCCCGTGCCGGCCTCGACGTCACCGGCCAGAACATCGCCAACGCCGGGACGACCGGCTACACCCGGCAGCGCCTCGTGCAGACCGAGGTCGGCGCACCGGCACAGACCGGCTTCCTCCGCGGCACCGCGGCCCTCGCCGGCCAGGGCGTGTCGGTCGACGCCATCGCCCGTCTGGCGACCGCCACCCTCGACACCCGCGTCCGGCTCTCCGCCGGCGCCGCCGCCTCCGCCGACACCCGCGCGACCGCCCTCGACCAGCTCGAGACCGGGCTGCACGAGCCGGGCGCCGACGGGCTCTCCGCGAAGCTCGACGGGCTCTGGTCCGCCTGGAGCGACCTCGCGACCCACATCGACGACCCGGGTGCCGCGAGCGCGCTGCTCGGCGCCGCGAAGACCGTCGCCACGGCCCTCTCCGCCGGGTCGAAGAGCGTCGACGCGCAGTGGACCGCGACCCGGTCCACCGTCGCCACGCAGGTCACCCGGCTCAACGACGCCGCCGCGCAGATCGCCGACCTCAACGGGCAGATCCGGTCGACGGTGGCGTCGGGCGGGAACGCGAACGAACTCCTCGACCGACGCGACCAGCTCACCGAGTCGATCGCGACGCTGACCGGAGCCACCGTCCGCGACAACGGCGACGGCACGGTCGACGTCGTCATCGGCGGGAACGCGCTGGTGCAGGGCACCTCCGCCCGCGCCGTCGCCCTCGCCGGTGCCGGCTCGTTGGCCGACACCCGCAGCGGTTCCGGCGCACCGGCTCTGTCCTGGGTCGGCGGCTCCGCGGGTCCGGTCGCCCTCGACGGCGGGTCGATCGCGGGTGGGCTGTCCCTGCTCGCGCCCGCGAACGGCGCACGGACGGGTGGTGCCCTCGCCGAGGCCGCCGCCGCGTACGACGCCGTCGCCACGGACCTCGCGACGTCGTTGAACGCCCTGCACGCCACCGGCACCACGCCGTCCGGGGCCACCGGCAGCCCGTTCTTCGCCCTCGCCGCCGGTGTCCCCGCGGCCCAGGGGCTGTCCGTCGTCCCGACGGACGCGAGTGGACTCGCCACCCGGAGCGCCACCGGGCAGTTCGACGCCTCGGTGCTGACGGCCATCGCGGCGGTCGGCGACCGTGCCGGAGGTCCCGACGCGACCTGGGCGACCTTCGTGACGGGCGTGGGCAGTGCCTCCCGGACGGCGACGTCGGAGGCGACGCTCACCGGGCTCGCCCTCACCAACGCGCGCACCCAGCAGCAGTCGAGCGCCGGCGTCGACATGGACGAGGAGAACGTGTCCCTGCTCGCGTACCAGCACGCCTACCAGGGCGCGGCACGCGTCCTGACCGCCGTCGACGAGATGCTCGACACCATCATCAACCGCCTCGGCCTCGTCGGGAGGAGCTGACCGTGATCACCCGTGTGACCACCCAGATGACCATGGCCGCCGCGCAGTCGCGTCTGCAGGCCGGTGCCGCGAAGGTCGCCGACCTGACCGACCAGGCCACGAGCCTCAAGGCGATCCGGAAGCCGTCCGACGACCCGACCGGCACCGCGACCGCCATGCAGGTGCGGAAGGAGCAGGCGCAGGCCGCCCAGCACGCCCGGAACGCGGACGACGCCGTCGGGTGGCTCGCCACGACCGACAGCGCCCTCGCCGGGGTGTCGAAGGTGCTCGGCAAGGTCCGGGACCTCACCGTGCAGGCCGCGAGCGACGGGACGATGGGCACCACCGACCGGCAGGCGTTCATCAGCGAGCTCCAGGGCCTCAAGGCCGACCTGCTCAGCTCGGCGAACACGAAGTACGGCACGCGATCGGTCTTCGCCGGGTCCTCCCCCGCCGCGGCCGCGTACGCGCCGGACACGACGTGGGCCGGCTCCCCGTCCGCCAGCGTCACCCGTACGGTCGGCACCGGCGACGAGGTCCGCGTCGACACCGACGGCAGCGCCGTGTTCGGGACCGGCGACGCGTCGGTCTTCGCACTCCTCGACGACATCGTCGCCGACCTGCAGGCAGGGACGAACGTGAACCCCCGACTGAACGAGATCGACGCGGCGCAGGCCGCCGTCCGCGGTGCGCAGGCCGACGTCGGTGTGCGGCACTCCGCGGCGCTGTCCGCACAGGACGCGCTGAAGACGCTCTCGACCACACTCGAGGGTCGCCGCTCCGGCGTGGAGGACAAGGCGCTCGCCCAGGCCGTCCTCGACCTGCAGGTCCAGAGCACCAACTACCAGGCAGCCCTCGCCGTGACCGCGAAGGTCCTGCAGCCGACCCTGATGGACTACCTCCGATGAGCATCGACCTGACCTTCACCGTCGCACCGTTCGGCCTCGAGCCGCTGCGGTCGTTCACCCTCGACCCCGTCGACGGCGCCGACGGCCTGTTCGCCCTGGTGGGCACCGGCACGACGGACTCCGGCGTGACCGACCCGCGGCTGTACCTGCTCGACGCCGCCGTGCACCTGCCCGACTACGCGCCGGTGCTCGCTGACGAGCAGGCCGACCGCATCGGGCTCGAGCGCGCGGAGGAGGCCATGCTCCTCGTCGTCGCGAACCCGGACGCGGCCGGCACCACCGTGAACCTGCTCGCCCCGGTCGTCGTCAACGCCCGCACCGCCGTCGGCGCGCAGTTCATCCTCGAGGACCAGGACCTGCCGATCCGGGCCGAGCTCGCCCACAGCTGACCCTCCGGAGAGCGACCGCGCTCGGCCGCTCCGAGCACCCCCCGCGTAGCGTCGACGTCATGTCCCGCACCCCCAAGGGCCACGACGCGATCGTGCCGATGCCCCCCGCACCCGTCCAGACCGCCCCGTCCGCCGACGGTCAGCGCGTCCAGTCCGACGACACCTCGGGCTGGACCGCATGGCTGGACCGGGCGATCTCGGTGCAGCGGCCCGTCGTCGTCGCCCACGTCGCCCGTGTCCGTCGTCGTCACCCCGACGCCTCCCCGGCCGAGGTCATCGAGATCCTCGAGCGCCAGTACCTGACCGCCGTGACCTCCGGCGGCGCCGCCGTCGGCGCGAGCGCCGTCATCCCCGGCGTCGGGATGGTCGCGAGCCTCGGCCTGAGCGGAGCCGAGACGGTCGGGTTCCTCGAGGCCAGCGCGCTCTTCGCCCAGTCCGTCACCGAGGTGCACGGCATCACCGTCGAGGACCCGGAGCGCGCCCGCGCCCTCGTGATGGCGATGATGCTCGGCGCGCCCGGGACGCAGCTCGTCCAGCAGCTCGCGGGCCAGGCCCGCGGCGGCAAGGGTCGCACCGCGTTCTGGGGCGAGCTCGTCACGTCGTCGCTGCCGAAGCAGGCCGTGAGCGGCATCGGCGGGAAGCTGCGCAACACCTTCGTCAAGCGGTTCCTGACCCGCCAGGGCACGTCCGTCCTCGGCCGCGCCATCCCGTTCGGGATCGGTGCCGTCGTCGGCGGCCTCGGCAACCACGCGCTCGGGCGCAAGGTCGTCCAGTCCTCCCGCAGCGCGTTCGGTCCGCCGCCCGCGCACTTCGCGGTCGTGGTCGACGCCGAGCCGGTCGGCTCGGACTCCGCGAAGCCCCTCAGCAAGCGGCAGCAGCGCAAGCTCGACCGCTGACACGCCCGACGGACGGGAGGCCCGGCACCACCCGGTGGGGAGCCTCCCGTCCGTCGCCCGGGCGGGCCGGCGCTCGCGGTCAGCGGCGACGGACCGGCGTGGTGACCACCTGTCCGGCGTGCGCGAACCCGCCCCCGAACCCGAAGAGCAGCGCCGGGACACCCTCCGGCAGTTCCCCGCGGTGCCACGCCTTCGACAGACCGAGCGGCACGCTCGCTGCGGAGGTGTTGCCGGACTCGACGACGTCGCGCACGACGTACTTGCCCTCGCCGCCGAGCGCCGTGACGAGTGGCTCGATGATGCGCAGGTTCGCCTGGTGGAAGGCGAAGACCCCGATGTCGTCGAGGGTCAGGCCGGCCCGGTCGACGACCGCGCGCGCGTGTCCCTCGGCCTCGGTGATCGCCCACCGGTAGATGGAGCGGCCCTCCTGCTGGAACACCTCCGGGTCGTGCGTGACGCGGACGGCGTCCTGCAGGTGCGGCACGCTCCCCCACGACACCGGTCCGATCTGCGGCTCGTCGGAGACCTGCAGGACCGCTGCGCCGGCGCCGTCGCCCACGAGCACGCATGTCGAGCGGTCGGTCCAGTCGGCGATGCGCGAGAGCGTCTCGGAGCCGATGACGAGCGCGGTGTCGGCGGACCCGGAGCGGATGGCCTGGTCGGCGATCGCCATGGCGTACTCGAAGCCGCTGCACGCGGTGTTGATGTCGATGGGGGCCGGGCCGTTCGACATGCCGAGCGCTGCCGCCACCCGTCCGGCCGTGTAGGGCGAGCGGTCCCGGTGGGTGGTCGACGCGACCACGACCAGGTCGACGTCGGTCGGCGCGACGCCCGCGTCCGCCAGGGCGTTGCGCGCCGCCTCGGTCGCCATGGACGTCACGCTGTCGTCCGGGCCGGCGATGCGCCGGGTCCTGATCCCGGTGCGTGTCGTGATCCACTCGTCGTTCGTGTCGACCATCGTCGACAGTTCGTCGTTGGTGAGGATCCGGTCGGGCTGGTGGTGGCCGAACCCGGTGATCCGGCTGCCTCGGAGTGCTGGGATGTTCACCCGCAGAACGCTACGCCTGTCGTCCAACGTCGCATGCCGGGCACGGCATGGGGTGGGCGCAGATCAGTCGCGCGCCTTCGCCGTCGCTCGGCGGTTCGCCTTCTTGATCGCGTCGACGAGCTCGTCCTTCGTCATCCTCGAACGGCCGCTCACCTCGAGGCGCTTCGCGACGTCGAGTAGGTGCGCCTTCGAGGCGTTCGCGTCGACGCCCTCCTGCGTCGTGCCGGAACCGCGTGTGCCGGCGGCGCCCGAGTCCGACGGGCCGGCGGAGTCCTTCTCCTCCCAGTGGTCGCCGACCTTCTCGTACTCGTGCTTCACGGCGGCCCACGCGGTCCGGCCGGCGCGCTGTCCCTCGCCGTACTCGGCCTCGGCGGACCGCAGGGTGGCGCGGTAGACGTCCTGCGCGTGCTCCGGGGACCGCTGCAGCGTGCTCGGGATGTCGTCGTCGGGCATGGTCGTTCCTCCGTCGCGTGGTCGTCGAGGCCTCCACGGGTACTCCCGGGCCCTGACAGCGCGTCGAGCCGGGGGCGTAGACCTGGTGCATGGACTACACACACCTCGGACGGACAGGGCTGTCGGTGTCACGGGCAGTGCTCGGCACGATGAACTTCGGACCGGAGACCAGCGAGGACGACTCGCACGCGATCATGGACCGGGCGCACGAGCTCGGCGTCAACTTCTTCGACACGGCCAACGCGTACGGCGGCTCGGTGGGCAAGGGCGCCACCGAGGAGATCATCGGCCGGTGGTTCGCCAAGGGCGGCGGACGACGCGACAAGACGGTGCTCGCCACGAAGGTGTACGGCGAGATGACCGACTGGCCGAACGGCGGCAAGCTGAGCGCGCTGAACATCCGCCGGTCGATCGACGCGTCGCTCCAGCGGCTGCAGACCGACCACATCGACCTCTACCAGATGCACCACGTCGACCGGGCGACACCGTGGGACGAGATCTGGCAGGCGATGGAGATCGCGGTGGGCCAGGGCAAGGTCCTCTACGTCGGGTCGTCGAACTTCGCCGGGTGGCACATCACGCAGGCGCAGGAGGCCGCGCGGCACCGGAACTTCCTCGGTCTGGTCAGCGAGCAGTCGATCTACAACCTGGTCGTCCGTGACGTCGAGCGCGAGGTCCTGCCGGCCGCGCAGCACTACGGGCTCGGGGTGATCCCGTGGTCGCCGCTGCAGGGCGGACTGCTCGGCGGCGTGATCGAGAAGACCGAGAACGGGTCGCGCCGGTTGTCCGGGCGGAGCGCCGAGTACGTCGACGCCCACCGCGACCAGCTCACCGCGTACGAGTCGTTCGCGCAGGAGCTCGGGCACACCCCGGGGGAACTCGCCCTCGCGTGGCTGCTGCACCAGCCGGGCGTCACCGCCCCGATCACCGGCCCGCGCACCATGGAGCAGTGGGAGTCCGCCGTCCGCGCGGTCGACATCCGCCTCGACCAGGCCGCACTCGACCGCCTCGACGAGCTGTTCCCCGGCCACCAGACCGCACCCGAGGACTACGCCTGGTAGCACCGCACACCGGTCCGGGCACCGACGACTCCCGCTGGAGCCGGACCACCGACGAGAGGACGACCGCGATGACCACTTCCATGCCCAACGACCACGGCGGGGACGGCGGCAACACCGAGCTCGGCGAAGCGCTGCAGCACGAAGCCGCCACCACCGGCGACTCCGGGTCGGGCGAGGAGCAACCACGTGCCGAGGACGACCGTTCCGGACTCGACCTGGAGGACCGTGGGGACCAGGAACAGTCCGCGCTCGCCGCGCTCGGGAACGACGCCCGCGGAGGTGACGCCCTCGTCGGTGGCGGCGACGACCTCGGGGACACGTCCACCGGGACCCAGACCGACGACCAAGCGGTCCCCGACGGCTCGCGCGAGGACGGTGCCGACACGCACTGACCGCCGGCCGCACGACGACGGCCCCCGCTCCGAGTGAGCGGGGGCCGTCGTCGTGTGCGGCAGGAGCGGTCAGCGCACGCCGACCGGGCTGTTGTCCTCCTGGTCGTAGAGGACGTAGCCCTCCTCGCCGTGGACCGCGGTGTCGATGCCGGCGACCTCGTCCTCGGTCTTCACGCGGAAGCCCATCGTCTTCTCGATGAGGAAGCCGATCACGAAGGCCAGGACGAAGGAGTAGAGCCCGACGGCGAGGGCAGCGGCGGCCTGCTTGCCGAGCTGCTCGAACGAGCCCGAGTAGATCAGGCCGGTGTCGTTGGCGAAGAAGCCGAGGAACAGCGTGCCGAAGACACCGCCGACCAGGTGCACGCCGACCACGTCGAGCGAGTCGTCGAAGCCCAGGCGGTACTTCCAGTCGATCGCGAAGCAGCAGACGATGCCGGCGAGGAAGCCGAGCACGATGCCCCAGCCGGGCGTCAGGTTGGCGCAGGCCGGCGTGATCGCGACGAGGCCGGTGACGGCGCCCGAGGCGGCACCGACTGAGGTGGCCTTGCCGTCCTTGAGCTTCTCGATGAGCAGCCACCCGAGGATCGCGGCGGCGGGGGCGGCGAGCGTGTTCACCCAGGCGATCGCGGCGATGCCGTCAGCAGCGCCCTCGGACCCGGCGTTGAAGCCGAACCAGCCGAACCAGAGGATCGCGGCACCGAGCAGGACGAAGGGCGGGTTGTGCGGCTTGTGCGCACCCTTGGCGAAGCCGACGCGCTTGCCGAGCACGAGCGCCAGGGCCAGGCCCGCGGCACCGGCGTTGATGTGCACCGCGGTACCACCGGCGAAGTCGATGACGCCCCACGTGGCGGCCCATCCCGACGTCAGGTTGAACACCCACGAGGCGACCGGGAAGTAGACGACCGTGACCCAGATGCCGGCGAAGACCATCCACGCGCCGAACTTCGCGCGGTCGGCGATCGCACCGGAGATGAGGGCGACCGTGATGATCGCGAACGTGGCCTGGAAGCCGACGAAGGCCATCGACGGGTAGGCCGCCTGGATGTCCGACGACTGCGCCTCCTCGAACGCCTGGCCGAGGCCGAGCAGGTTCCAGTCGATGCTGAAGAAGCCGACGATTCCCGTCACGGCCGTGTTGTCCCCGTGGTTGGCGAAGGCGATCGCGTAGCCGTAGAGCACCCAGAGGACGCTCACCAGCGCGATGGCCCCGAAGGACATCATCATCATGCTGATGACGGACTTGGCCTTCACCAGACCGCCGTAGAAGAAGGCCAGGCCGGGTGTCATGAACAACACCAGCGCCGCCATGACCAACACGAACGTCGTGTTGCCCTGATCAAGCATGTGTGCACCTCTCGTCGCTGTGCGGCTCTCCGTCCGCCTCGGGTGCGACCGAGTCTGGCGACGACGTGTTTCACCGGGAGGCGCGCTCTGTTTCGCGGAGGTAACGTCACGGCGCGTTCTGTGAACGCTGTGTTTCGCGGCCCCGAGCGGCGCCCGGCAGGGGTGTTCCGGGACGCTCAGGAGGCCCGGGGCGACTCCTCCGCGCGGGTCAGCGCGACGACGCGGCTCGCGGCACGCAGGTACTTCTTGCGGTACCCGCCTTCGAGCATCACGTCGGGGTACACCGTGTCGAGCGGGATGCCCGAGGCGACGATCCGGACCTGCGAGTCGTAGAGGCGGTCGACGAGCGCCACCCACCGGAGCGCGTCGGTCTGGTCCGTGAACGCCTGCACGTCGGTCAGCCCGACGGCGTCGAGCCCGTCGACGAGCGCGACGTACCTGGACGGGTGCACGGACGCCAGGTGGGCCACGACGGACCGGAAGTCGTCCTGCGTGACGCGGGCCGGGCCTCCCGTCCCGGACGGCGTCGACGAGGTCAGGGCCGCCAGCGCGGCGGGGACGTCCTCGACGACCGACGCCGACTCGTCGACGGCACGACGACGGAAGTCCAGGCCGTCGATGCGCATCGTGTCGAACCGGTCGGACATCGCCTGGATCTCGCGGAGGAAGTCCTGCGCGGCGAAGCGCCCCTCACCGAGTGCCCCGGGCGGGGTGTTCGACGTCGCGGCGAAGCGCGTGCCGGTCTCGGTGAGCTCCTTGATGAGCCGGGTCATCACCATCGTGTCGCCCGGGTCGTCGAGCTCGAACTCGTCGATGCAGACGAGCGCGGTCCCGCGGAGCAGGTCGACCGTGCCCTGGAAACCGAGCGCCCCGACGAGCGCGGTGTACTCGATGAACGTGCCGAACGTCTTCCGTCCGCTGGCCGCGTGGTAGGCCGCGGCGAGCAGGTGGGTCTTGCCGACGCCGAACCCGCCGTCCAGGTACACGCCGGACTTCGCGGGCACCTCGGGCTCCTTGCGCTTCCGACCGAACAGCCCGCGCCTGGCCGGCTCGGGGACCGTCGTGACGAAGGTCTCGACCGCGTCCCGCACCTCGGCCTGCGAGGCGTACTCCGGGTCGGGCCGGTACGAGGCGAACGACGCTTCGGCGAACTGCGGCGGCGGCACGAGCGCGGCGGCCATCTGCTGCGGGGTGACCTGCGGGTCGCGGTCGACGAGGTGTTCCGGCGCGGGGCGCGGTTCTGGCACGGTGCGGGACCTTCCGTCGGCCTGTCGTCTGGTGTCACGTCACGGCTGCGACACGGTGCTTCCGCGTACCGTTGAGGGTGACGCGCAAGGACCGATCCTAGTCCGCGCGCCATCGATCCCCAGGAGGTACCCCCGATGACCGCACCGGTCGACCCGTCCGAGAAGTTCCGCTCCTACGCGCACCCCGAGCGCCTGGTGTCCACCGAGTGGCTGCAGGAGCAACTCGACGCCGGCGTGGGGTCGCCCGAACTCGTCGTGGTCGAGTCCGACGAGGACGTCCTGCTCTACGAGACCGGGCACATCCCGGGCTCGGTGAAGATCGACTGGCACACCGACCTCAACGACCCGGTGCAGCGCGACTACATCGACGGCGAGGCCTTCGCCCGGCTCGTCGGCGGCAAGGGCATCGGCCGCGACACCACCGTCGTCATCCACGGCGACAAGGACAACTGGTGGGCCGCGTACGCACTCTGGGTGTTCACGCTCTTCGGGCACGAGGACGTCCGCCTGCTCGACGGCGGCCGGGCGAAGTGGATCGCCGAGGGTCGGGCGATGACCACCGACCGGACGTCGGTCGACGCGGTGGAGTACCCCGTGGTCGAGCGCGACGACGCCACCGTCCGCGCCTTCAAGGAGGACGTCCTCGCACACCTGGGCAAGCCGCTCGTGGACGTCCGCAGCGCCCCGGAGTACTCGGGCGACCGCACGACCGCGCCGGACTACCCGGAGGAGGGTGCGCTGCGCGCCGGGCACATCCCGACCGCCGTCAACATCCCCTGGAAGTCCGCCGCCGCTGCCGACGGCACGTTCAAGTCGCGCGAGGAGCTCGACGCCGTGTACCGCGAGGGCGCCGGCATCGGCGACGCGGACGAGGTCATCGCGTACTGCCGGATCGGCGAGCGGTCGAGCCACACGTGGTTCGTCCTGCAGCACCTGCTCGGCATCGAGGACGTGAAGAACTACGACGGCTCATGGACCGAGTGGGGCAGCGCCGTCCGCGTCCCGATCGTGGTGGGCTCCGAGCCGGGTACGCTGCCTGCTCGATGACGGACGCAGCGCTCCCCCAGCCCCTCGCCGAGATCCGCGACGACTTCCTCGCGCTGACGCAGAACGACCGCCTGCAGCTCCTGCTCGAGTTCTCCGACGACCTGCCTGCGCTCCCGCCGCGCCTGCAGGGCCACGAGGACGAACTCGAACGCGTCGAGGAGTGCCAGTCGCCGGTCTTCATCACCGTCACTGTGGGCGAGGACGGCGACGGCCCGGACGTCGTCCGGATGCACGCCACGGCTCCGCGTGAAGCGCCGACCACGCGCGGCTTCGCGTCGATCCTGGCGCAGGGGCTCTCCGGCCTGACCGTCGAGCAGGTGCTCGCCGTGCCGGCGGACTACCCGCTGACGCTCGGGCTGAACGAGGCGGTCAGCCCGCTGCGGATCCGCGGCATGGTCGGCATGCTCGGTCGGGTGCAGCGGCAGGTGCGGGCGGCGGCCGCGTAGCGGCTTCTGGAAGACGGGAGGCGCGGTACCAGCTGGTGCCGCGCCTCCCGTCCGTGGTCCCCCGGCCCCGCGTCGACCTCCCCCGACGGACCACTGCCGCAAGCCGCCAGGTACCAGACCGACGCCGAGGCAGCCGGGCGCGAGTTGCTCATCTGGGTGCACGACGGCAGGATGCAGATGGTCGAGCTCCCGTGGTGCACCGACGCGATGCCGACCGAACTACCGCGTCTCGATCAGCTCGTCTTCCCCGCAGAGCGAGACGCCGGCGACGGCGAGAGGACACCGTGACGAACACCACGCCGGTTCCCATCCAGTTGCACGTCGCCGGCGACACGGTCGACGCCGTCACGATCGACACCGCCGTCACCGTCCGGTTCTCGAGCGGGGCGACCCTCCGGTTCGAGACCGCCTTCTCGCTGACCGAGACCGACGGCACGCACACCTTCATGGAACCGGGCGACCCACCCTCGCTCCTGCCGCTCCTCGCCCTGCACACGACGGTGGTGGAACGCGGTACCGTCACCGGCGCCCGCATCGACGTCCGCTTCGCATCGGGTGCGTTGCTGGAGGGGTGGTCCCACCGCGACCGGCCCTCGTGGCACTGGTCCGAACCAGGACGAGCGCGCCTGGACATCGACGTCCTGACCGGCGGCGAGGTCGTCGCTCGAACGCTGCCGGGAGGAACGGCGTCATGACGGACGACCTGTCGGTCGACGACCTGCGCCGACGCCTACCGGCGTCCGACCCGCTCGTCCCGGGCCGGGTGCACGAGGTGTTGTCCGCTGTCGCCGACGATGCCGAGGTCCTCACCTACGACGTGCCGGCACGCTCCTTCACCGAGGTCGTCCGGCGCAGCTACGCGCAGGACGAACCCAACCTGCTGCCACTGGTCGAACCACTCGGGCCGCTCGGGGACGCACTCGTCCTCGTGTGCCAGGTCGAGTCCGGGTCGGAGATCGTCACCGTCCTCCTCCGTGCTGCTGACCGGGTCTTCCTCTCCGCCACGGCGTACGACCGATCGGCGATCACCAGATCGCCCGACCGGCCGAGGAAGGAGACACCGTGACCGAAGACCACCGACTCGAGTTCACCGACGCCCGGGTGGACGTCCTCAGATTCACCTTCGAGACGAGCCTGGGGTTCTCGAACGGCACGACGATGCAGTTCGAGGCCGAGTTCGCGATCACCGGTCCGGACGGGGAACGCCGGATCGTGGACCCGACGGACCCGACGTCGCTCGCACCCGTCCTGGCCCTGCACGGCGACACGGTCACGGACGCGACACTCGACGGCCCCGACCTCCGGCTCCACTTCGCATCCGGAACGGTCCTCGAGGCCTGGCCCGACGACTCGTACGAGTCGTGGCAGTACGACGGCGGCGGGCCGGAGCGCCGGATGATCGTCGCCCTGCCCGGTGGTGGCCTGGCGGTCTTCGGACCACCAGCGACCTCCGACTGACCAGCCGTGCCACGATGAGGGCGCCATCGGACGAGGGGAACGGACGACGTGTTCGGCAAGCGCAAGAGGGACCAGCCATCGGGCTCCGAGTTCCACCATGCTGACAGCGATCAGCAGCTCTTCGCGCAACTCCTGGCCGAGACCAGGGCTGACCCGGAGAAGGTCTTCACCATCGAGATCGTCGGCCGCGGCAGACCCGGCCGTGACCTCGACGAACAGGTCGAACGACTCCGACGCTCCGGTGTGACGGCGTCACGTCCGCCGGCCACGGAAGCAGCAGCAGACCGCGCGTCCGGACGCGCCGATGCCTCCGCCGACGAGCTGGTCCCGCTCAGCCGCGAGCCCTTCACGGCCGAGACCGGTGACGTCTTCCTCATCCCGGACGGTGGCGGCAGGGTGCTGCTCGGGCACGTCCTCGCGACGCTGCACGATGCCGTGTACGTCGCGGTCTTCCAGCGCCCCGAGGACCTCCCGCGCCCCGCCGACCCGCTCGTCGTGCTCGCCACGCAGCCGGTGGTGGCCGGGCTCACCCTGCCGGCACGGTTCCAGCCGGGCATGTGGGAGGTCGTCGGCAACGTCGCCCCGGACACCGACCGTCTGTTGCCCGCGTACACCTGGGGCACCGACGTCGACGGCGTGCACGTCACGGACTTCGACGGGTCCCGCTCCCGACCCGCGACCGAGATCGAGGCGACGACGGTCCCCCGCCGCGTGGTCGTCTCGCCGTACTTCATCGACATCGCCGTCCGCGCCGTGGTCGGCCTCGTCGACTGGCACCCGGACTTCGAGCATCTCCGCTACCGCTCCACCCCGCGCTCCGTCGACCTCTTCCCCGCGCGCTGAAGCGGGCGCGGGCGGCCACCCCGGGTGGGGTGGTGACCACCCGTCGGACGGGAGGCGCGTCACCGCTGGTCCCGCGCCTTCCGTCCGACCCTGGTCACCGCACGTCGGCCGCCGGCCGCGGCTCGACCACGTCGGTGAGCCACGCCAGGATCCGCGCGTCGAACCAGTCGGCATCGTGGTTCCAGAGCTTCGTGTGCCGGGCGACATGCGCGACCTCGAGCTGCACCAGGTCCGGTCGTGCAGCGGCGAGGGCGCGTGCCGCCGACGAGGGGACGAAGCCGTCGTCGTCGCTGTGCAGCAGCAGGATCGGGACGTGGAGTTCGTCGGCGCGGGCGACCATGTCGAGTTCCCGCACGTCGATCGGCCGCTCGAGCCCGGCGATCCGGTGCACGACCGCGGTGCGGAGGACCCACTGCGCCACCTTGCGGACCGGCCGGGGCAGCCGGAGCGCGCGGCTCTGCGACTTGAGGACGGCGTTCCAGTCGACGACCGCCGAGTCCAGGACGACGCCGGTGACCAGTCCTGCGAGCCCGGAGCGGACCAGGGTCTGCAGGACCACGGCGCCGCCCATCGACCAGCCCATGAGGACGACGCTCGTGGCGCCCTGCTGCGCGACCCAGTCGAGCGCGGCGTCGACGTCCTCCCACTCGGTCGAGCCGAGACCGTAGCGCCCGTCCGCACTCGGGGGCGCGACGCCGTCGTTGCGCCACGACACCAGCAGCACCGAGTACCCGGCCGCGCGGAACACCGGGACGGCGCGGATCGTCTCGGCACGGGTGACGCCGCGACCGTGGACGAGGACCGCCCAGGGCGCGGCCGGGTCCTCGGCGCGGACCACCCAGGCGGGCGCGGGGCCGTTCGGGGTGAGCACGTCGACGTCCTCGACGGGGACGCCGAGCTCCTGCGGCGTCAGGTAGAACCAGCCGCCCCAGCGTCCGCGGCGTGCTGCGGTCGGGTCGCCGGCGTCCACGGCGATGATCCGCCGGGTGACGGTGGTGTCGGTCACGGCCAGGACCTCGCCGACCCGCATGTGCCCGGTGGCGGCGCCGAACCACAGGCTGTACCGGCCCTGGAGCTCTGTGTCGGGACTGCGGCCCAGGGTGACGGTCCGGGCCTCCAGGTCGACCGCGGTGATCGGGACCCGCTCGGTGCGCTTGCGGTCCGGGGTGACGACGGCGCGGGCGACGGCCACGACGGAGCCGGCGATGACCGCGACGCCGACGGCGGCGGCGGTCACACCGGTGCCGAGCGCGACGACGCCGGCCGAGCGCGCCGTGCGTCCAGCGGGGCCCGGCCGCGACCGACGTGTGGGACGGACAGCTGCGGGGCGGCGGAGCATGCGGGCCTCCAGGAAGAGGACGACTGCGGGCAGCACGACTGCGCGACGGACGGCGTGCCGCCCGCACCGGTGCTCGGTCCGGAGCCTAGTCTGCATCCGTGCCTGAACCCCGAGTCCCCGACGCCGAACCGGAGGCGTTCGCGCGTCTCCGCGCGTTCGTGTCGACGGGCAGGACCCGCACCGAGACCACGGTCACCGAGATCCCCTCGCCGAGCCGCATCGCGCCGTACTCGATCGCCCTCGCGGCGGACGTGTCCGGGGTCGTGCACGGCGTCGATTCGGACCTCGGCACCGGACGCTTCATCGCCCTGCACGACCCCGACGAGCCGGAGGGATGGGGCGGCGCGTACCGCATCGTCACCTTCGCGCAGGCCCCGCTCGAGCCGGAGATCGGGGTCGACGAGTTCGTCGCCGACGTGACGTGGAGCTGGCTGGTCGACGCCCTCGGCGCGCACGGCGCCCGGTACGCCAACGCCTCCGGCACGGCGACGAAGATCATCTCCCGCGGGTACGGCGAGCTCGCGACCCAGGGCGACGGTGCCCAACTGGAACTCCGGGCGTCGTGGACGCCCCTCGACGACGACCTGACGCCGCACGTGCAGGCCTGGGAGGAGATCGTGGCGATGCTCGCCGGTCTCCCCCCGGCCTCGGACGGCGTCTCGCTCCTGGCCCCTCGGAGGCTCGCCCGTGACTGAACCCGATCCCGCCTACGAGGCCGCGCACGCCGCCGTCCACGTGATCGAGAGCCGCGAGGAGTACCTCGACGCCGTGGCACGCATCGCCGCCGGCACCGGTCCGGTCGCCGTCGACGCCGAACGCGCCAGCGGCTACCGCTACTCACAGCGGGCCTACCTGATCCAGGTGTTCCGCCGCGGCTCCGGTTCCTTCTTGTTCGACCCCATCGCGATCGGCGACTTCAGCGACCTCCAGGCCGCGATCGTCGACGAGGAGTGGGTGTTCCACGCCGCGTCGCAGGACCTGCCGTGCCTCCGCGAGGTCGGCCTCGTCCCGACCCGCATCTTCGACACCGAGCTCGGTGCCCGGATCGCCGGGTTCCCGCGGGTGGGGCTCGGCGCGGTCGTCGAGCAGCTCCTCGGCATCACGCTCGCGAAGGCCCACTCCGCCGCGGACTGGTCGACCCGGCCGCTCCCGCAGGCCTGGCTCGTCTACGCCGCCCTCGACGTCGAGCTGCTCCCCGACCTGCGCGACTCCCTCGCCGAGGTCCTCGAGGCCGCCGGCAAGACCCGGATCGCCGAGGAGGAGTTCGCCGCCGTCCTCGCCCGTGCCCCGAAGCCCCCGCGTGCCGAGCCGTGGCGGCGTCTCTCCGGGATGAACGTGCTCCGCGGTGCCCGTGCCCTCGCGATCGCACGGTCGCTGTGGCAGGCACGCGACGTTTACGCGCAGGAGACCGACATCGCGCCGGGCCGGACCATCCCGGACGCCGCGATCGTCGCCGCTGCCGCCGCCGCTCCCGCCTCCCGGGCGGAACTCAGCGCGCTCAAGACGTTCACCGGGCGGGCCAGCCGCTCCGAGCTCGACCGCTGGTGGGCCGCCGTCGAGGAAGGCCGGACCACCGAGGACCTGCCGCGCCTGCGTGGCGGGGGTGAGCCGAGCCTCCCGCCGCCCCGCGCCTGGGCCGACCGCAACCCGGACGCGGACCGTCGGTACCGCGCCGCGCGGGCCGCCGTCACGGCCCGGGCCGCCGAGCTCGACCTGCCCGTCGAGAACCTGCTCACCCCGGAGACGCTCCGTCTCGTGTCGTGGAACCCGCCGGCGACCGTCGCGACGGAGACCGTCGGTGCCACGCTCGCGTCGCACGACGCCCGGCCGTGGCAGGTCGAGGAGACCGCGTCGGTCATCGCACACGCGTTCGAGGTGGCAGCGGACCGGTCCGTCGCGGACCCGGCGGCAGTGGTCACCGCGACCACGGCCTCCCGGCCGGACGGCGAGCCGGACGACGCGGCGCTCGACGCCGCTCAGCAGGGTGACGCCGCTCTTGTCGCAGACGGACAGCCCGACGCCGCCACCGGGACGACCGGCTCGTAGGAACCGCCCAACCGACGTGCCGCCGCTCAGCCGGGGGTACTAGCGTCGGAGCGTCGCCGGGCGAGGCCCGGCCAGGTCGGGGCGACAGGACCCCCGGCCCGATCGTTGTGGATCTGGAGGCTCGCATTGCCGAAGACATCAGACGTCGTGTTCGTGGACGGTGTCCGCACACCGTTCGGCCGCGCCGGTGAGAAGGGCGTCTTCTGGCGCACCCGTGCCGACGACCTGGCGGTGCACGCGATGCGTGGCCTGCTCGACCGGAACAGCTCGCTGGACGGTGCCGCCGTGGACGACGTCGCGGTCGCCGCGACGACCCAGCAGGGCGACCAGGGTCTGACCCTCGGGCGCACCGTCGGCATGCTGGCCGGTCTGCCGAAGTCCGTCCCCGGCTACGCGATCGACCGGATGTGCGCCGGCGCGATGACGAGCGTCACGACCCTGGCCGGCGCGATCGCGTTCGGCGCCGCCGACGTCGCCATCGCGGGCGGCGTCGAGCACATGGGCCGCCACCCGATGGGCTTCAACGCCGACCCCAACCCCCGCTTCGTCGCGGAGCGCATGGTCGCCCCGGACGCGCTCGTGATGGGCAACACCGCCGAGCGCCTGCACGACCGCTTCCCCGCGATCACGAAGGACCGCACCGACGCCTTCGCCGTGCAGTCCCAGCAGCGCTACGCCGCCGCCTGGGGCGCCGGCAAGCTGCAGCCCGACGTCGTCCCCGTCGAGGTGAACACCGGCCAGGGCTGGGACATCGTCTCGAAGGACGAGCCGCCCCGACCGGGCACCACCCTGGAGGCCCTGGCTGCGTTGAAGACGCCGTTCCGGCCGCATGGACGGGTCACCGCCGGCAACGCCGCGGGCCTGAACGACGGCGCGACGATGAGCCTGCTCGCGTCCGAGGACGGCGCGAAGCAGCACGGCCTGCCGACCAAGATGCGCATGGTGTCCTTCGCCTTCGCCGGCGTCGAGCCCGAGGTCATGGGCGTCGGTCCGGTGCCCGCGACCGACAAGGCGCTGCGGAAGGCCGGGCTGTCGATCGACGACATCGGTCTGTTCGAGATCAACGAGGCGTTCGCCGTGCAGGTGCTCGCGTTCCTCGACAACTACGGCATCGCGCAGGACTCCCCGAACGTGAACGCCTGGGGCGGCGCCATCGCCGTCGGGCACCCCCTCGCGTCGAGTGGCGTCCGCCTGATGACCCAGCTCGCAGCGCAGTTCGCCGAGCGCCCGGACGTCAAGTACGGCATCACGACGATGTGCATCGGGCTCGGCCAGGGCGGCACGGTCATCTGGGAGAACCCGAACTTCAGCAAGAGCGCGGCACGGAAGGCGGCCTGACCATGACCATCGCACCGACCGACCAGTTGACGGCCCTGAGCGAGGACGAGGTCGTCACCCACTCGTACGTCAAGCACGTCGCGCTGCCCTCCGGCGGCACCCTCGCGCTCATCACGCTCGACAACGGCAAGGACTACAAGCGACCCTCGACGCTCGGGCCGCGCACGATGCGTGAGCTGTCCGACGTGCTCGACGGGCTCCGCGCTTCGGCGGCGGCGGGCGACATCCAGGCCGTCGCCGTCACCGGCAAGGAGTACTGCTTCGCCGCGGGCGCCGACCTCTCGCAGGCTGCCGCACTGCCCTCGCGCGAGGTCGCGCACGAGCTCGGCGTCCTCGGGCACGCCACCCTCCGCAAGTTCAGCGAGCTCGGGGTCCCGTCGTTCGCGTTCGTCAACGGCATCGCGCTCGGCGGCGGGCTCGAGGTCGCGCTGCACTGCACGTACCGCGTGTTCTCGTCCGCCGCGCAGGGCATCGGGCTGCCCGAGGTCTTCCTCGGCATCATCCCCGGCTGGGGCGGCGCGACGCTGCTCCCCCGGCTCATCGGTCCCGAGAAGGCCCTCCGGGTCATCGTGGAGAACCCGCTGAAGAACAACCGCCTGATGGACGGCAAGGCCGCGGTCGAGCTCGGCATCGGCGACGCGCTCATCCCGTCGGTGACGTTCCTGCCGTCCGCGGTCGCCTGGGCCGACGGCGTCGTGGCGGGCCGGACCAAGGTCACGCGGAAGAACGAACCCGGGATGCTCGAGAAGGCAGCCTGGGGCACGGTCGTCAAGGTCGCACGCAGCCAGGTCGCGTCGAAGATCGGCACGGTCCCGAAGTCCCCGTTCCGTGCGCTCGACCTGGTCGCCGCGGCGAAGTCGGGATCGCTCGACGAGCGGTTCGCGGGGGAGGACGACGCCCTCGCCGACCTCCTGGCCGGCGACCAGTTCGCCGCGTCGATGTACGCGTTCGACCTCGTGCAGAAGCGTGCCAAGCGTCCCGTCGGTGCCCCCGAGGGCGTCGACGCGAAGAAGATCACGAAGGTCGGCGTCCTCGGCGCCGGGCTCATGGCGTCGCAGTTCGCCCTGCTCTTCGCCCGCCGTCTCGGTGTGCCCGTCGTCATCACCGACGTGTCGCAGGAGCGGGTCGACGCGGGGGTGGCGCGGATCGCCGGTGAGGTCGCGAAGCTCCTCGAGAAGGGCCGCATCTCCCCCGACGACGCGAACCGCATCACCGGACTCGTCTCCGGGTCGGTGTCCTACGACGCGTTCGCCGACGCCGACTGGGTCATCGAGGCCGTCTTCGAGGAGATGAGCGTCAAGCAGGAGGTGTTCCGCAAGATCGAGCAGGTCATCGCGCCGGACGCGATCCTCGCGACGAACACGTCGTCGCTGTCCGTCGACGAGATGGCCTCGGTCCTGACGAACCCCGAGCGTCTGGTCGGCTTCCACTTCTTCAACCCGGTCGCGGTGATGCCGCTGCTCGAGGTGGTGCGGGCGGCGAAGACCTCGGACGAGGCACTCGCCACCGCGCTCGCGGTCGCGAAGACCCTGAAGAAGACGGCGATCGTCACCGCCGACCAGCCGGGCTTCGTCGTCAACCGGGTGCTCGCCCGGGTGCTCGGCGAGGCCATGCGCGGCGTCGAGGAGGGCACCTCCTTCGAGACCGTCGCCGAGGGGGCCACTCCCCTGGGCCTGCCGATGTCGCCGTTCGAGCTGCTCGAGCTCGTCGGTCTGCCGGTGGGCGCGCACGTGCTCGACTCGCACCACGCTGCGTGGCCGGAGCGCTTCTACCCCGGCGACGGACTGAAGCGGATCGCCGAGCACGGCACGATCCTGACCCGCGACAAGAAGGGCAACGCGACCGGGTACGACCCCGCCGCCGTGAAGCTCGTCGCGCCGTCGAAGAAGGACGCGAAGCCGGTCGACGCTGCCGAGATGCAGCGCCGGTTCGAGGACGCCCTGGCCGACGAGGTGCACCGCATGCTCGAGGACCACGTGGTCGAGCACGTCGAGGAGATCGACCTCGGGCTCATCCTCGGCGCGGGCTACCCGTTCCAGGCCGGCGGCATCAGCCCGTACCTCGACCGCAGCGGAGCCTCGGAGCGCGTCTTCGGCGGCACGTTCCACGAGCCGCGGATCGTCGGCCCCGCCAGCCGCTAGCCCGGCCGGCCGGGGCCCCGGCCCCGGCCCGGCCCCGGCCCCGGCACCGGCCGGACCCGCACAACAGGAACCGCCTCGAACCACGGACGTCCGTGGTTCGAGGCGGTTCCCGTTGTGCCGTGCCGAAGTGCGCCACGGCTGCGGGCGCGGGTCGGCGGGGTCCGCCCGGGCAGCGCCGGGCAGCGCCGGGCGTTCAGCGCTCGGCGGACTCCCGCGAGCGGGCCGGCTTCGCCTGGGGCACCTTCGTGCCGACGACCTGGTCGATGACGTCGCGGGCGATGGCCTGCGCCGTCAGCCCGGCGTCAGCGAGGATCTGGGTCCGGCTGGCGTGGTCGATGAACTCGTCCGGGAGCCCGAGCTCGTTCACACCGGTGTCGACCCCGGCAGCGCGGAGGTCCTGCCGCAGCCGGGTGCCCACACCGCCGACCCGGACGCCGTCCTCGATGGTGATGACGAGTCGGTGGTCGCGGGACAGGTCGATGAGCGACACCGGGATCGGGACGACCCAACGCGGGTCGACGACGGTCACGCCGATGCCCTGCGCCTCGAGGAGCGCCGCCGCCTCGAGCGCGGTCGGCACCATCGACCCGACGGCCACGACGAGGACGTCCGGTTCCTGGTCGTCGGCGGGCCTCCGGAGCACGTCCACCCCGTCCACCAGCCGTTCGACCGCGGGGATGTCCGGTCCGACCTGGCCCTTCGACCACCGGAGCACGGTCGGGGCGTCGTCGACGGCCACGGCCTCCCGGAACTCCTCGCGGAGGGTCGCAGCGTCGCGCGGGGCGGCGATCCGGATGCCGGGCACGACCTGCAGGAGCGCGAGGTCCCACATGCCGTGGTGCGACGGACCGTCGGGGCCGGTGATGCCCGCGCGGTCGAGCACGAACGTGACGCCGGCCCGGTGCAGGGCGACGTCCATGAGCACCTGGTCGAACGCGCGGTTGAGGAACGTCGCGTAGAGGGCGACGACGGGGTGCAGACCGCCGTAGGCGAGCCCTGCAGCGGTCGTCACGGCGTGCTGCTCGGCGATGCCGACGTCGTAGACACGGTCGGGGTGCGCCTGCTCGAAGAGGTGCAGGCCGGTCGGCCGGAGCATCGCGGCCGTGATCGCGACGATGCGGGGGTCCTCGTGCCCGACCTCGGCGAGGGTGGTCGCGAAGACCGAGGTCCACGACGGACCCGACGACACGTCGAGCGACTCCCCGGTCTCGGGGTCGATGTGCCCGACGGCGTGGAACTGGTCCGCCTGGTCGCGGAGCGCCGGCGCGAAGCCGTGGCCCTTCTCCGTGATGGCGTGCACGATGACCGGGGACCCGTAGCCCTTCGCCTGCCGGAGCGCCGCCTCCATCGCCTGCTGGTCGTGCCCGTCGACGGGGCCGACGTACTTGATGTCGAGGTTCGAGTACAGCGCCTCGTTGTTCGTGAACCGGGACAGGAATCCGTGCAGGCCACCCCGGAGTCCCCGGTACACCGCTCGGCCGGGCGCCCCGAAGAGGTCGGCCGCCGCACGGCTCTTCTCGTACAGCGTGCGGTACTCGCGACGGGTCCGCACCGAGCTGAGGAAGCGGGCCATGCCGCCGATCGTCGGCGCGTAGGACCGGCCGTTGTCGTTGACGACGATGACCAGTCGACGGTCGTTCTGGTCGGAGATGTTGTTGAGCGCCTCCCAGGTCATCCCGCCGGTGAGGGCACCGTCGCCGACGACGGCGACGACCGTGCGGTCGCTCTGCCCCGTCTGCTGGAACGCGCGGGAGATCCCGTCCGCCCAGGACAGCGACGACGACGCGTGTGAGGACTCGACGATGTCGTGCTCCGACTCGCTCCGCTGCGGGTACCCGGCGATCCCGCCACGTTCGCGGAGGTGCGAGAAGTCCTGCCGTCCGGTGACGAGCTTGTGCACGTAGGACTGGTGCCCGGTGTCGAACACGAACGGGTCGTGCGGCGAGTCGAACACGCGGTGCATCGCGAGCGTCAGCTCGACGACGCCGAGGTTCGGCCCGAGGTGCCCGCCGGTCTTCGCGACCTCGGCGACCAGGAAGCTGCGGATCTCCGCTGCGAGGTCGGTCGTCTGCGCGTCGGAGAGACGCTTCAGGTCGCGCGGCGACGTGATGCTGGCGAGCAGGCTCACGGGCGATCCTTTCGTGCGGTGTCGGCCCACTCTATGCGCGTGACCCGACAGCAGACGGGAGGCCCGCCACCAGCTGGTGACGGGCCTCCCGGAGGTGTCGTGCTCGCGTCGACGACCGCGCCGGGATGTCAGACGAGCGACCGGAGGACGTACTGCAGGATGCCGCCGTTGCGGTAGTAGTCGGCCTCGCCCGGGGTGTCGATGCGGACGACCGCGTCGAACTCGACCGTCTGCTTGCCGGCGGGCGAGTGCTCGCTCGGCTCGGCGGTGACATGCACCGTCTTCGGCGTGGTGCCCTCGTTCAGCGCGGTGAGCCCCGAGATCGAGATGACCTCGGTGCCGTCGAGCCCGAGGGACTCGATCGACTCACCAGCGGGGAACTGCAGCGGGACGACGCCCATGCCGATGAGGTTCGAGCGGTGGATGCGCTCGAAGCTCTCGGTGATGACCGCCTTGACGCCGAGGAGGCTCGTCCCCTTCGCCGCCCAGTCGCGGGACGACCCGGAGCCGTACTCCTTGCCACCGAGGACGACGAGCGAGATGCCCTGCGCCTGGTAGTGCTCGGACGCGTCGTAGATGAACGACTGCGCGCCGTCGGGCGTGGTGAAGTCGCGGGTGTAGCCGCCCTCCACGCCGTCGAGGAGCTGGTTGCGGAGGCGGATGTTCGCGAACGTGCCGCGGATCATCACCTCGTGGTTGCCGCGACGCGAGCCGTAGGAGTTGAAGTCCTTGCGGTCGACGTCGTGCTCGGCGAGGTACCGCCCCGCTGGGCTGTCCGCCTTGATGGAGCCGGCCGGCGAGATGTGGTCCGTCGTGACCGAATCGCCGAGCTTCGCGAGCACGCGGGCGCCCGAGATGTCCGAGACGGGGTCCGGCTGCATCGTCATGCCGTCGAAGTACGGGGGCTTCCGCACGTAGGTCGACTCGCTGTCCCACTCGAAGGTGTCGCCCGTCGGGGTGGGCAGGTTCTTCCACCGGTCGTCGCCCTCGAACACGGAGCCGTACTCGTGCGTGAACATGTCGGTGTCGATCGACGCGTCGATGACCTGCTGGACCTCGGCCGTGTCGGGCCAGATGTCCTTGAGGAAGACGTCGTTGCCCTCGGTGTCGGTACCGAGCGCGTCGGTGTCGAAGTCGAAGTGCATCGACCCGGCGAGGGCGTACGCGATGACCAGCGGCGGGGACGCCAGGTAGTTCATCTTCACGTCGGGGTTGATGCGCCCCTCGAAGTTGCGGTTGCCCGAGAGCACCGCGGTGACGGCCAGGTCGTTGTCCTGCACGGCCTGCGAGATCTCCTCGGGCAGCGGGCCCGAGTTGCCGATGCAGGTGGTGCAGCCGTAGCCGACCGTGTAGAAGCCGAGGTCCTCGAGGTAGGTCGTGAGGCCGGCCTTCTCGTAGTAGTCGGTGACGACCTTGGAGCCGGGCGCGAGGGTCGTCTTGACCCACGGCTTGGCCTTGAGGCCCTTCCGAGATGCGTTGCGCGCGAGGATGCCCGCGGCCATCATCACCGACGGGTTCGACGTGTTCGTGCAGGACGTGATCGCGGCGATGGCGACGGCGCCGTGGTCGATCGTGAACGGGTCGCCGTCGGCGATCGCGACGGACGTCGGCTTCGAGACCGAGCCGGGAGCGCTGGAGGCGTGCACCGGCACCTCGGACGCCGGGGCGTCCTGCAGGTCGTCGACGGCGTGCTCGTCACCCGGGGCCGCGGCGACCGGGTCGGACGCCGGGAACGTGTCCGCCACGGCCTTGTCCTCTTCGGTGTGGTCGATGCTCGCGTAGTTGGCGAGGTCGACCTCGAACTGGTCCTTCGCCTCGGTGAGGACGATCCGGTCCTGCGGGCGCTTCGGCCCGGAGATCGACGGGACGACCGTGGAGAGGTCCAGTTCCATGTACTCGGAGTAGACGGGCTCGACCGAGGGGTCGTGCCAGAGGCCCTGCGTCTTCGAGTACGCCTCGACGAGGGCGATCTGCGCCTCGTCACGACCGGTCAGGCGCAGGTAGTCGAGCGTGACGTCGTCGACCGGGAAGATCGCCGCCGTGGAACCGAACTCGGGGCTCATGTTGCCGATGGTCGCGCGGTTCGCGAGCGGGACCGCACCGACGCCCTCGCCGTAGAACTCGACGAACTTGCCGACCACGCCGTGCTTCCGGAGCTGCTCGGTGATCGTGAGCACCACGTCCGTCGCGGTCACACCGGCGGGGATCTCGCCGGACAGCTTGAAGCCGACGACCTTCGGGATGAGCATCGACACGGGCTGGCCGAGCATCGCCGCCTCGGCCTCGATGCCGCCGACGCCCCAGCCGAGCACGCCGAGCCCGTTCACCATCGTGGTGTGCGAGTCGGTGCCGACGAGGGTGTCCGGGTAGGCGTAGGTCTCGCCGTCGAAGTCGCGCGTGTAGGTGACCTTCGCCAGGTACTCGATGTTCACCTGGTGGACGATGCCGGTGCCCGGCGGGACGACCTTGAAGTCCTCGAACGCCGTCTGACCCCAGCGGAGGAACTGGTAGCGCTCCCCGTTGCGCTCGTACTCCAGGTCGGTGTTGCGCTGAAGGGCGTCGGTGCTGCCGAACAGGTCCGCGATGACGGAGTGGTCGATGACCATCTCGGCCGGCGAGAGCGGATTGATCTTGTTCGGGTCGCCGCCGATCTCGGCCATCGCCTCGCGCATGGTGGCGAGGTCGACGATGCACGGTACGCCGGTGAAGTCCTGCATGACCACGCGGGCCGGGGAGAACTGGATCTCGGTGTCCGGCTCGGCCTCGGGGCGCCAGGAGCCCAGCGCGCGGATCTGGCCCTCGGTGACGTTCGCGCCGTCCTCGGTGCGGAGCAGGTTCTCGAGCAGCACCTTCAGGCTGTAGGGCAGCTTCTCGTGCCCGGGCACCCGGTCGATCCGGTGGATCGCGTAGTCGACACCCCCAACCGAGAGCGTGTCCTTCGATCCGAAGCTGTTGACTGCAGCCACTGTGCCGCCTCCTGAGTTGATCGGTGTGCCCTCATCCTCGCGGGCCGCGGGACGTCCCACCAGCAAGGTGAACCTAAACCCGAGGACGCCGTCGTGCCCGGGCGGAAGTGTCTTGACGTCGAGACAACTCTACACCGCGGCCGGTTCGTCCCGGACGAAGACGGTCCGGACGAGCAGCCACGTCACCCAGAGCAGCGCGGCGTACAGGGGCACGCCGGTGATGAGCTTGATGCCCGCGAGCAGCTCGACCTGCGCGGTCAGCCAGAGCGGGATCTCGAAGGCGAGGCGGAAGGCGAACAGTCCGGCCCACATCCACGTCGCGACGGTGAGCACCCGACGCTTCGCCGGGTCGTCCCGCCAGTCGTGCCCGTCCTCGTCGCCCGGGACGAGGAGACCGACGACCAGGCCGATGAGCGGTCGCCGGATCGCCAGGGTCACGAGGATCACCGCGAGGAACACCGCGTTGATGACGATGCCCGGGATGAAGTTGCTCTCCGCCCGGCCGGTCAGCAGCGCGAGGCCCGCCGAGATCGCGACACCGAAGATGCCCGCGAAGGACATCATGATCGACTGCCGCTGCACCAGGCGGAGCACCACGAAGACGAGCCCGATCGCGACCGGGACGACGACGCTCGGCACGACCTCCTTCGTCACCGCGTAGACGATGAGGAACGCGAAGCCGGGCAGCACCGACTCGGCGAGCCCGCGCACCCCGCCGACCGCGGTCAGCAGGGCCCTGCCCGACGGAGCCTCCCCCGGGGCGACCTGCCCGATGCCGGCGCTCCGCACGGCATCCCGGAGCTGGGCCTGGAGCGAGAGCGGCTCCGCCCGCTCCTCGGCGTACGGGTCGCGCTCGGGCGCGACCCCGTCCGGACGTGGGCGGTCGTCGTGGTCCGTCACCGGGCCTCCAGGCTGGGTCGAGCGTTCGGCCGGCGGCCGGGTCAGATGGTCGACTGCGTCGACTTCGGCATGTGCAGCGGGATGAGGTCGCGCGGCGGCATCGGCGTCGTGCCCCGCACGACGACGACGCTGCGGAACAGCTCCTCGATGTCCGCGGAGTCCTCGGGTCGGTCGGCGGCCTTGCCGGCGATCACACCGCGGAGGAACCAGCGCGGGCCGTCGACGCCGACGAACCGGGCCGCGCGGACGCCGTCCGTGACGCCGGCGCCGCCGACGACGGGGACCTGTGCGCGGAGCTCGGGGCCGAAGGGGCCGTCGACCTCGGTCACGACACCGCCCTGCTGCTCGATCTGCTCGGCGATCTGCGCGCGGATCTCGTGCCAGAGACCGGTGGTCCGCGGGGCGGCGAACGGCTGCACCTGCAGGGTGGACTCGTCGAAGTCGAGCCCGACCGCGACGACGCGCTTCGAGTCCTCCTCCACCTCGAGCCGGAGGTGCAGGCCCTCGCGCGGCAGGATCTTCACGCCGCCGAGGTCCACGTAGGGTCGCACGAGGTTCGCCTCGGTCTCGTCGAGCGGGCCGTTCTCGCTGCGGTCGGCGGGGGCGGACTTGTCGGTCGACTCGGTGGCGAGCACCTCGTCCAGCCCGGCGTCGGCGTCGTCGGCGAGTTCGATCTCGGGCGTCGGCCCGGCCACCTCGACGTCGTCCACCACGGCCTCGGCGACCTCGACCTCGACCTCGTCGCGCTTGCGTCGTCCGATCCTCATGACCGCGTCCCTTCTCGACCCTGTTCGTGCATGTCGACGGGCGTCGCCGCGCCGTCGTGTCCGTCGGTGCCCGCGTCCCGTCGGGCGTCCCCCACGCCGTAGACGCCCGGGTGCCCGCCCTCGTCGTCACGGTAGCCCGACGAGCCGAAGCCGTCCTGGCCGCGGACACTCTCCGGCAGGTCGGCGACCCGTGTGAACGTCACCCGCGGGACGGGGAGGACCACGAGCTGCGCGATGCGGTCTCCGACCTGGACGGCGTAGGGCTCGGTGGCGTCCGTGTTGAGCAGCGCCACCTTGACCTCGCCGCGGTAGCCGGAGTCGATCGTGCCGGGGGCGTTGACGATCGTGATGCCGTGCTTCGCCGCGAGCCCGCTCCGGGGCACCACGAACCCGACGTGTCCCTCGGGGAGGGCGATCGCCACACCGGTCCCCACCAGGCGCCGCTGTCCGGGCGCGAGGACGAACGCCTCGGCCGAGACGAGGTCGGCCCCGGCGTCACCGGGTTTCGCGAAGACGGGAGCGGCATCCCCGGTCCAGAGCACGTCGACTGCATCGGTCACGAGTCGAGGGTAGTGCAGACCGTGACCGATCCGTGACCTGGCTCGGAGCACGCAGCGATGCATGGTCGAATGGAGGGGTGACCGTGTACCGCGAACGACTGTGGGCGCCGCCCGCCCTGTACCTGGCGACGGCGCTCGTCGTCCCCGCGAGCCTCCTCGTGTTCCTCCCCATCAGCGTGACGGCCGGAGTCGTCGTCGCGATCGGGATGGAGCTCGCCGTGCTCGTGCTGCTGTGGGTCCTGGCCCCCGTCATCGAGGTGACCGAGACCGAGTTCCGTGCGGGCCGGGCACACCTGCCCCGCACCGCGGTGGGTGCCGTCGAGGGCTTCACGGGCGCAGCCGCCACGAGTCAGCGCGGCCCGCAGCTCGACGCGCGGGCCTGGACGCTCTTCCGCGGCTACGTGCACGGCGTGGTGAAGGTCGAGGTCCGCGACGACGCCGACCCCACGCCCTACTGGCTCGTGAGCGTGCGGCACCCGGATGCCGTCACCCGCGCACTCACCGGCTCCGCCGCCACCCCCGGCAGCGACCGGCGCTGACGCCTCGCCGGGGCGGCGCCAGCAGCCCGACGCAGGACCTGCCGACGCGCAGGACCTCCTGACATGCAGGACGGCCCGCATCCGACTGGATGCGGGCCGTCCTGCACTCGGCAGCGTGCGCCGGCGCTCGTCGCCCTACAGAGCGGCGCACTCCATGCACACGGGGCCGAGCTTCGTCTCGTGGTCGAGCTGCGAGCGGTGCTTCACGAGGAAGCACTCCACACACGTGAACTCGTCGACCTGCGGGGGGAGGACCACGACGTCGAGGTCGACGTCGCTGAGGTCCTGCCCGGCGAGTTCGAAACTGCCGGGGTTGTCGGAATCGTCGTCGACGACCCCCGACATCTTGTCGGGAACGCGCTCCTTGAGGGCCTCGATCGACTCCGAGTCAGAGTTGTCGTCGGTCTTCCGAGGGGCGTCGTAATCGGTGGCCATGCCCATCCATTTCTCGTATCGAGAGGGTCGTCGCCGGAATCGGCGGCGACAGTTTGCACCACGGCCCGTCCGAGTGCAAACCGGAGCGAGGGGCGGTGCGTTCTGGCCGTGCAACCCGGCGCACGTCTGCGCCATTCCCGGAGTCGACGACCTGCGCGCGGCACGCCGTGCGCCTCCCCGGAAACTGCCCGGACGGCCTGCATACTCCTCGGGTACGACGCACGACCGTACGCAGGCAGCGGAAGGCGGAACCATGCAAGACGTGAGAGTCATCGGAGTCGAATCCGGGTCGCTCCTCCTCGCGACCGACGGCGGAACCGAGTTCCGGCTGCCGGTCACGGCGTCCCTCGCGGGTCAGGTCCGGCAGGCGAACCCCGAGTCCGGTCCGCAGAAGCGCGTGTCCCCGAAGGACGTGCAGGCGCGCATCCGCAGTGGCGCCGACGCCGCGGACGTGGCCGCCGCGCTCGGGGTCGAGGTCGACTACGTCCGGCGCTTCGAGGGCCCTGTCCTCGCCGAGCGCGCGTTCATCCTCGACGCCGCCCGACGCGTCGGCGTCACCCCGGTCGACGACGCGTCGCCGGACACCTTCGGCCCGGCCATCACCGCCCGGCTCGAAGCAGGCGACGCCACGGACATCGCGTGGTCCAGCTGGAAGCACGTGGAGAACGGCTGGCAGGTCCAGGTCCGGTACACCGCGGCCGAGGTCGAGCACGACGCGCAGTGGCGCTTCGACCCGAAGACCGCGACGCTCGTGCCGGACAACGGGGACGCCCACCGGCTGTCCCACACCGAGGACGAGGGCATCGCTCCCCGACTCCGCGCCGTCGAGTACGAGCGCCAGGACGAGGACGGCACCCGCTTCGACTCCGGGGCCTTCCACGTCGAGGAGCCGGCCGCCGCGGACGAGACCACGGCCGCGGAACCCGCCGAGCGCGCTCCGCTCCGCCCGCCGCTCCCCCGGATCGGTACCGCCTACGTCGAGGAACGCGCGCCCGGCAACGAGACCGCCGACCTGCTCGAGGCGCTCCGTCGTCGCCGCGGTGAGCGCGAAGCCGCCTCGTTCCCTGAGCAGCAGGACGCACCGCGCGGTCCGGCCGTCGGCGTGGTCGACATCCCCCTGCACGGCGCGGACGACTCCGACACCGCCCCGCAGCCCGAGGCCCGTCCCGCCGCCACGAGCGACGGCGACGCGCGCCAGGACCGGCGCAAGCGCAACCGCCGCGCGATGCCGAGCTGGGACGAGATCGTCTTCGGCACCCGTCCGGACGACGACACCGTCTGAGCCCGCGCCGCCGACCGACGGGAGGCCCGTCCCACCTCGGTGGGGCGGGCCTCCCGTCGTCCCGTGATCGAGTCAGGGTCCGGGTCCGCTCTGGTGCTACCGCTGGGCGAACGCCCCGGCCAGCCGGAGCGGTACGAGCAACTCGTCGTCGCTCATGGCGCCGTGCTGGCCGACCATCCGCCCCGGTTCGGTCCCGGCGCGGACGTCGCGGTCGTCGTTGAAGGCCCACGAGCCACGGGCGACGAGCAGGACGTCGCCGATGCGCGGGAGCACCTCGGACGCGACCGCACCGAACCACCCGGCTGCCACCGCCTCGTCCCGGCTCGCCACGATCGCGCGCTTGCCGAGGGAGGCCCGGAAGGCCTCGACCAGGTCCGGCACGTCCGTCCCGGGGGCGACCGTCAGCTGTCGGCAGCGCGGGTCCCCGGCGACGCCGACGACGTCCGTCAGCAGGTCCGGGTCGAGCGACACGTTCGCCTCCGGCGGCACGTCGAGCACGCCGTGGTCCGCCGTCACCAGGACACCCACGTCGGGTCCGACGCGAGCCGCCAGCCGGGAGAGCTCGGCGTCGACCAGCTCGAGCGCCGCCGTCCACCGGTCGGACTGCCAGCCGTGCTTGTGGCCGATCGAGTCGAGTTCGGGCACGTAGAGGTAGACGAGCTGCCGACCGGAGGCGGTGGCCTCGATCGCAGCGTCGACCCGGGCGGGGACGGTGTCCGCCGACACGAAGCGCGCGCCGCCGAGCACGTTGGCGGTCATCCCGGAGGACCGGTAGCGCCCCGGGGCGACGACGACGGGCTCGACGCCGAGTCCGCCCGCCGCGGTGAACAGCGTCTCGGAACGGAGCCACCCGGCGGGGACCTCGTCGTCCCACCCGCTGAGCAGGTTCATCACGCGCTGCCGGCCGGGGTCCCAGCCGCTGTAGCCGACGACGCCGTGGGTCCCGGGCGGGCGGCCCGTGGTCAGGGTCGTCAGGGCCGCGGCGGTCGTCGTCGGGAACCCGCTCCGCAGCCGCTTCTTCGTGGCCGTCAGGAAGCGTGCGTGGCCGGCCCGTGCGGCGAGGGCGTTCGCGCCGAGGCCGTCGACGAGCACGACGACCGCGGAACGGGCGGGGCGGAGGGGGATCCGGGCCTCCAGGCCGCGCGCCCGGAGCCAGTCGTCGTCGGCCGCGCCGAGTGCGACCAGGCAACTCGGCAGCACGTCGGCGAGGTTCGCGGTGTCGTCGGGGGCCGTCGGTACGCTGGTTGCCACCCCACCACTCTCCCAGAAAGGTGCCATGGCACGCACGGACGTCGTCGGACTGCCCGACGGTGAGCGCATCGAGGAGGTCGACGTCTCCGAGGAGATGCAGGGCTCCTTCCTGGAGTACGCGTACTCCGTCATCTACTCACGCGCTCTCCCGGACGCCCGCGACGGCCTGAAGCCGGTGCAGCGGCGGATCCTGTACCAGATGGCCGAGATGGGTCTCCGGCCGGACCGCGGCCACGTGAAGAGTGCCCGCGTCACCGGCGAGGTGATGGGCAAGCTGCACCCGCACGGCGACGGTGCCATCTACGACGCGCTCGTGCGCCTCGCGCAGCCGTTCACGATGCGCGTCCCGCTCGTCGACGGACACGGCAACTTCGGGTCCCTCGACGACGGCCCCGCCGCGGCGCGGTACACCGAGGCCCGGCTCGCCGAGCCGTCGATGGCGATGACCGAGGGGCTCGGCGAGGACGTCGTCGACTTCGTGCCGAACTACGACAACCAGATCATGCAGCCGAGCGTGCTGCCGGCGGCGTTCCCGAACCTGCTCGTCAACGGCGCCTCGGGCATCGCGGTGGGCATGGCGACGAACATGGCGCCGCACAACCTCGGCGAGGTCGTCGAGGCCGCGAAGCACCTCCTCATGCACCCGCAGGCCACCCTCGACGAGCTCATGGAGTTCGTCCCGGGCCCCGATCTGCCCTCCGGCGGCACGATCGTCGGGCTCTCGGGTGTGCGGGACGCGTACGCCACGGGCCGCGGCAGCTTCCGGACGCGGGCCAAGGTCTCGGTCGAGAACCTCACGCCGCGCAAGTCCGGGCTCGTCGTCACCGAGCTGCCGTACCTGGTGGGTCCGGAACGGGTCATCGAGAAGATCAAGGACGGGGTCCAGGCGAAGAAGCTCGTCGGCATCTCCGACGTCAACGACCTGACCGACCGCAACCACGGTCTGCGGCTCGTGATCGGCATCAAGTCCGGCTTCAACCCCACGGCCGTCCTCGAGCAGCTGTACAAGCACACCCCGCTCGAGGAGAACTTCGGCATCAACAACGTCGCCCTGGTCGACGGGTCGCCGCGCACGCTCGGCCTCCGCGACCTGCTCGACGTCTACGTGCGACACCGCCTCTCCGTGGTGACGCGGCGCTCCGAGTACCGGTTGGCCCGTCGTCGCGAACGGCTGCACCTGGTCGAGGGGTTGCTCATCGCGATCCTGGACATCGACGAGGTCATCCAGGTGATCCGGACGTCCGACGACTCCGAGTCCGCGCGCAGTCGCCTGCGGGACGTGTTCGACCTGTCGGAGGTGCAGGCCGAGTACATCCTCGAACTGCGCCTGCGACGACTCACGAAGTTCTCGCGCATGGAGCTCGAGGGCGAGCGTGACCAGCTGCTCGCCGACATCGCCGCGCTCGAAGAACTCCTCGCGTCCGACGACCGCCTGCGCAGCCAGGTCGCGACCGAGCTGAGCGAGGTGTCCGACCGGTTCGCGACGCCCCGGCGCACCCTCCTGACCGAGGCCGACGCCCCCGTCCGCGGTGGCCGGAAGGCCGCGGTCGACCCCGAGTCGCTCCAGGTCGCCGACGCTCCCTGTCGCGTGCTGCTCTCCACGACCGGGCGGCTCGTCCGCGTCGACATCCCCGCGGCCGAGTCCGGCATCGTGCACGTCCCGAAGCGGTCGAAGCACGACGCGGTCCGCTCCACGGTGGTGAGCACCGTGCGCGGGCAGGTCGGCGCCCTCACCTCGACCGGCCGTGTGCTGCGCTTCTCCCCCGTCGACGTCCCCGCCGTGCCGCCCGCGTCCGTGCGGCTCGACGCCGGCGTCCGCGTCACCGACTACCTGGGCATCCCGAAGTCCGAGACCGTCGTCGCACTCGTGTCGCTCGACGCCGCCGTGACGGAGTCGCTCGCGATCGGGACCGCGCAGGGCGTCGTGAAGCGCGTGGTGCCCGGCGCGTGGCCGGACAAGCCCGAGGTCGTCGCGATCGGGCTCAAGCCGGGCGACCGCGTCGTCGGTGCGACCCAGGCACCCGAGTCGGACGACCTGGTGTTCATCACCTCGAACGCGCAGCTGCTGCGTTTCCCGTCCGCCGCCGTCCGCCCGCAGGGGTTGCCGGCCGGCGGTGTCGCCGGGGTGTCCCTGGCCGCCGGCGCGTCCGTCATCTGGTTCGGATCGGTCGCGCTGACCGAGGACTCGGTGGTCGCCACCGTGTCCACGACGTCGACCGCCCTGCCCGGGACGGACGCCGGACGGGCGAAGGTGTCCGCGCTGACCGAGTTCCCGGCGAAGGGCCGCGGGACCCAGGGGGTCCGGGCGCACGCGTTCCTGAAGGGCGAGGACGGTCTGACCGTGGCGTGGGCGGGCGTCGCTCCGCCGCACGCGGTCGGGGCGGACGGTGCTGCCCGGACGCTGCCGGACTGGCTGTCGAAGCGTGACGGCTCCGGCAGTCCGCTCGACGCCGAGGTCGTGACCATCGGTGGGAGCGCGGCGGCCGTCGACGGGACTCGCGGCGAGGCCTGAGCCTCACGCGCGCTGAGCGCACACGAGCGTCGCAGCAGGGCGCACGCCAGCGTGGCCGCAGGGCGCATGCCGGCGTGGCCGCGCCGGGACGGACAGGAGGCGCGGGGCGGGCCGCCCCGCGCCTCCTGTCCGGCAGGGCGCCGTCAGGCGTCGATGCGCTCGCGGTCCAGACCCTCGCCGGCGAGGATGAACTCCTTGCGCGGGGCCACGTCGTTCCCCATGAGCAGCTCGAACACCTTGGCCGCCGACTCGGCGTCCGACACGTTGACACGTCGCAGGGTGCGGTGCGCACGGTCCATCGTGGTCTCGGCCAGCTGGTCGGCGTCCATCTCGCCCAGGCCCTTGTAGCGCTGGATCGGCTCGAGGTACTTCTTGTTCGAGCGCTCGAGCTTCTTGAGGAGCGTCGTCAGCTCCTGCTCGGAGTAGGTGTACAGCGTGTCGTTCGGCTTGCCGCGGTTGACCACGACGACCCGGTGCAACGGCGGCACGGCGGCGAACACCCGGCCCTGCTCGATCATCGGGCGCATGTACCGGAAGAAGAGCGTCAGCAGCAGCGTCCGGATGTGGGCACCGTCGACGTCGGCGTCAGACATGATGATGACCTTGCCGTAGCGGGCCTGGTCGAGCTCGAACGTGCGCCCGGACCCCGCACCGATGACCTGGATGATCGACGCGCACTCGGCGTTGGAGAGCATGTCCGAAACGGACGCCTTCTGCACGTTGAGGATCTTCCCGCGGATGGGCAGGAGCGCCTGGTACTCGCTGTTGCGGGCGAGCTTCGCGGTGCCGAGTGCCGAGTCGCCCTCGACGATGAACAGCTCGGTCCCGTCGACGTCGTTCGAGCGGCAGTCGGCGAGCTTCGTCGGGAGCGACGAGTTCTCGAGCGCGTTCTTGCGGCGCTGCGTCTCCTTATGCGCCCGGGCGGAGATGCGCGTCTTCATCTCGGCGACGACCTTCTCGAGCACGACCGCGGCCTGCGCCTTCTCGGTGCGCTGCGTCGAGGTGAGGATCTCCGTCATCCGCTTGGCCACCACGGAGTCGACGATCCGGCGGACGGCCGGCGTACCGAGGATCTCCTTCGTCTGGCCCTCGAACTGCGGCTCGGGCAGCCGGACGGTCAGCACCGCGGTGAGGCCCGCGAGCACGTCGTCCTTCTCGAGCTTGTCCTGCCCGACCTTGAGCTTGCGCGCGTTCGCCTCGACCTGGGCACGGACGGCCTTGACCAGACCGGACTCGAACCCGGCCTGGTGCGTGCCGCCCTTCGGGGTGGCGATGATGTTCACGAAGCTCCGGAACACCGTCTCGTACCCGTCGCCCCACCGCAGGGCGACGTCGACCTCGCACGTGCGCTCGACCTCGGTGGACACCATGTGGCCCTTGTCGTCGAGCATCGGCACGGTCTCCTTGAACGTGCCGGAGCCCTGGATGCGCCAGACGTCGGTCTTCGCCCCGTCGACGGCGAGGTGCTCGACGAACTCGCCGATCCCGCCCTCGTAGCGGAAGCGCTCGACGACCGGCCCCTGCTCGACCGCCAGGACCGGCGCGGTGTCGGTCGCGGGCCCGTCCGTCCCGGTCCCGTCGTCCGTCGTCCCGGACGCCCCGGCGCCGGCAGTCGACACCGCCAGGGCCGCACGCTGGGCGGCCGCCGCGATCGACGCCGGGCGAGCGTCGGTGATGGTGAGCCCGAGTCCCGGCACGAGGAACGCGGTCTGCCGCGCGCGGTTGACGAGGTCCCCGGTGCTGAAGGCCGCGTCCTTCGTGAAGATCTGTCGATCCGCCCAGTAGCGCACCCGCGTCCCGGTCACGCCCTTCTTCACCTTGCCGACCACCCGCAGTTCGCTCCCCGAGGTGAAGGGTGCGAACGGGGCGTCCGGCCCGATGCCCCGGGAGTCGTCGAACACGCCCGGCTCGCCCCGGTGGAACGACATGGCGTACGTCTTGCCGCCGCGGTCCACCTGCACGTCGAGTCGTTCGGACAGCGCGTTGACGACCGAGGCGCCGACGCCGTGGAGGCCGCCCGAGGCCGCGTACGACCCGGAGCCGAACTTGCCGCCGGCGTGCAGCTTCGTGAACACGACCTCGACCCCGGTCAGCCCCGTCTTCGGCTCGACGTCCACCGGGATGCCGCGCGCGACGTCGGACACCTCGACCGACCCGTCGGCGTGCAGGGTCACCCCGATCTCGTCCCCGTGTCCGGCCAGGGCCTCGTCCACGGAGTTGTCGATGACCTCCCACAGGCAGTGCATGAGCCCACGGGAGTCCGTGGAGCCGATGTACATGCCGGGACGCTTCCGGACCGCCTCGAGTCCTTCGAGGACGGAGAGATGCCGTGCGGAGTAGTCGGAGCTCACGTGATCAGGGTACCGAGCCGCACCGACACCAGCGGGCCGCACGAGCGGTGTGCCTCGGCGAGGGGACAAGCGCTCCGCGCTCAGCGAACGAGCCGGTCAGGATGCACGGCATCCAGGCGGGACGTGTTGGAATGGGTGCATTCACCGCACCGTACTGCGATCCGTGAGGAGCACAGCAATGACCCAGACCGTGCAGGACCTCTCCGTCGACGAACTCAACGACAACCACCAGCTCACCGCGGCCGACCGCTGCGACAGCTGCGGTGCGCAGGCGTACATCCGCGCCACCATGGCCAGTGGTGAACTCCTGTTCTGCGCCCACCACGGCGCCGAGTTCAAGGACAAGCTGGCAGCCACCGCCCTCGAGTGGCACGACGAGTCCTCGCGACTCCACGAGTCCAAGTAGGCGGCACCGCCGCGACGCACCGGAGGCCCGGTGCCGGTCCACGAGACCGGCACCGGGCCTCCGGTGCGTCGTCCTGTCGTCGGGCGCTGCCCGTCGGCGGGATCAGGTGATGCGCTTGAACGCCTTGTCGACGTAGCGGTCGACCGTGGCGCGGGCTTCGCGGGCGTACCGGTCGATCGTCGCGGTGCGCTCGGCGTCCGGTGCGTACGTCCGTCCGAGGCGAGCGGTCGCCGCGGCGAGGACCGCGTCCGTGAGCTGCGGGTTGAGCGGCAGGATCGGCCCCTGGGTGTGGGTGCCGAACGACGTGCCGGCGATCGCGCCCTCGACCGGTGCACCGGCCTGGTTGCCGCCACCGGACACGACGTCCGCGAACGGTTCGACGCCGTCGGCCAGCTCGATGCGCGCGGCGTGGTCCTCGAAGCCCGCGAGGCGCGTGGAGGCGCCGGGGAGCAGCGGGTACCGTGTCTCGAGCACGAAGTAGTTGACCCGGCGCTCGGCACCGCGGACGGCGCGGGCGTCGAACACCCCGAACCCGTCGACCGGGGCGCCCTCGGTCGGCACGACCTGGTTCGTCGCGAGGTCGAACCCGCCGCCGACCGCGACGACCGGCACACCGGCGGCGGCGAAGTCGCGCAGCGGCGCACCGACGCGGGTGACGTCGGTACCGAGCGACCGCATCGCGCTGAGCGGTCCGTTGCCGACCAGCACGACGTCCGCGGACGCGGGGAGCGTGTCGCCCGGGGCGTACTCGACGACCTCGGTGTCGATGTCGGCCGCAGCGGCGCGACGGACCAGGGCCGCGACGTTGCCGCGGTCCCCGGAGACCCCCATCTGGCGCGGGTACACGTGCAGGATGGTCAGGCGATCGGCCGTCATGCGGTCTTCTCCAGGTCCGGGTGGCCGAGGGCCTTCCGGGCGATCATCATGATCTCGTAGTTGACGATGAAGTTCTTCGTGCCGGTCGTCGTCGCCCCGAGGCCCTGCATGTGCCGGATCGCTGACTCGACGTCGGGTTCGACGCGGCCGATGCGGACGCCGGCGTGCTCGAGGGCGATCGCGATCTGCCACGCCTTGTCACCCGACACGACGTCCACGTGGTCGAGCTTCGAGAAGTCGATGTCGTAGATCCACGAGATGTCCGGGGTGCCCTCGTCGATCGCCATGAGCACCTGTTCCGGGTGCGCGGGCAGCGCGTCCAGGTTCAGCTGCAGACTCGCGGCGTTCTTGAACATCGTGAACTCGGCGGACTCGCCCGCGATCGGCAGACGCTCACCACGCCCGTACGCCGGCTTCATCCGCTGGAACGCCTTGGTCACGGCATCCGCACGGAACTGGGCGCCGAGCGCGGCACTCGCGGTCGCGGTCGCCGCCGCGGCGTCGACGGCGTAGTGCAGGCCGCGAGCCGGCAGGCGCACCGGCACCTCGTCGCCGTCGAAGGCGATGGTCGCGCCGTCGCCGGTGAACACGACGACCTCGGCGTCGGCCGTCGTCTGGGCACGGTCCGTCCCGGCGACGAAGTCGTCGGCGTTCTGCAGGCCGTTCGGCGCAGCGGCCACGACCTCGGAGCTCGCACCGAAGCGGAGCACGCGCTGACCGTCGACGGGCGTGTAGGCGTCCAGGAACTGGTCGTCGTGGTTCGTGATGACGTTCGCGGACGACAGCGCCGCGGTGTCGAGCATCATCGTGGCGACGCGCTCGGTCTCGAAGAACCGGTAGAGCTGGTCGACCTGGACGTTGAGCATCGTCACCGTCGACGGCGACAGGATGCCCGCCAGTTCGACGGCGAAGGCCTCGTCCACCTCGAGGATGCCGATGTCCGCCTTGAGCTTGCCGGTCAGCGACACCTCGGACAGGAGCGCGGACGCGATCCCCTGCGGCAGGTTCGCCCCGGACGGGTTCGTGAAGACCCGGAGCCCGTGCGCACGCACGATCTCCGAGATCATGTGCGTCGTCGTCGACTTGCCGTTCGACCCGAGGACGAACACGACGCCGTTCGGGAACTGCCGGGTGACGTGCTGCAGGAAGTCCGGCACGAGCTTGAGGACGACGTAGCCCGGGTAGGCGGATCCGCCGCCCCGCGCACGAGCGAGGGCACGGAGGATCCGCCCGACCAGGATCGGGATCGCGAAACGCACGGGCGGCCTACTCGAGGTAGTCGCGGAGCGACTGCGACCGGGACGGGTGGCGGAGCTTCGCCATCGTCTTCGACTCGATCTGACGGATCCGCTCGCGCGTGACCCCGAACGTGTCGCCGATCTGGTCGAGGGTCTTCGGCTGGCCGTCACCGAGGCCGAAGCGCATCCGGATCACGCCGGCCTCGCGCTCGGACAGGGAGTCGAGCAGGCTCTCGAGCTGCTTCTGCAGCATGGTGAAGCCCACCGCGTCGGCCGGGACGACCGCCTCGGTGTCCTCGATGAGGTCACCGAACTCCGAGTCGCCGTCCTCGCCGAGCGGCGTGTGCAGCGAGATCGGCTCGCGGCCGTACTTCTGCACCTCGACGACCTTCTCGGGCGTCATGTCGAGCTCGCGGGCGAGCTCTTCCGGCGTGGGCTCGCGGCCGAGGTCCTGCAGCATCTGCCGCTGCACCCGGGCGAGCTTGTTGATGACCTCGACCATGTGCACCGGGATGCGGATGGTGCGGGCCTGGTCGGCCATGGCACGGGTGATGGCCTGACGGATCCACCACGTCGCGTAGGTCGAGAACTTGAAGCCCTTCGTGTAGTCGAACTTCTCGACCGCACGGATCAGGCCCAGGTTGCCCTCCTGGATGAGGTCGAGGAACTGCATGCCGCGGCCCGTGTAGCGCTTCGCGAGCGAGACGACGAGACGGAGGTTCGCCCCGAGCAGGTGCGACTTGGCACGCTGACCGTCACGCGCGACCCAGCGGAGCTCGCGCTCCTCAGGCTTCGAGAGCCCGGTCGAGTGCTGCAGCTTGTCCTCGGCGAACAGGCCGGCCTCGATGCGCATCGCGAGCTCGACCTCCTGCTCGGCGTTCAGCAGCGCGACCTTGCCGATCTGCTTGAGGTAGTCCTTCACCGGGTCCGCGGTGGCACCCGTGATGGTCGTCGAGTAGACCGGAGCCTCGTCGTCGTCGGTCTGCGAGATGACGAGCGCACCCGCGGCGACCGCGGCGGCTTCGGTCGAGGGCTTCGCACCCGACTCGTCCTCGGCGTCCTCGGCGACCTCGTCGGTGGTCTCGGCCGTGTCCTCCACGACCTCGACCGGGGCGTCGTCCTCGCCGTCGCCGTCCTCGTCGTCGGCGGCGGCGGTCGCCTTCTTGCCCGCGGCCTTCTTCGGGGCCGCCTTCTTCGGCGCGGCCTTCTTGGCGGCGGTGGTGGTCCTGGTGGCGCGCTTCTTCGGCGCGACCGTGCCCTCCGTCTCCGTGGCGTCTTCCGCCACGGCGCCGTCGGGCGTGGTGTCCTTCGTGGGATCGACCGTCGTGCTCCGGGCAGCCATGCGATCACCTTCCTCGTCGTGCCACGTTCCTGGGGTCGTGGCCTTCCCTCGCCGCCCAGGGCCACCGCCGCGGTCCCCCACGTCGTCTGGTCCTACCGTTCCGGGCAGCACTAGGACCCATGTCAAGTCCCCCGACGTCGGACGCGGGGAACCCGAAAGGGTCCGTGGTCATTATTGCACGCGCTGTTTCCGCAGGCGTGCAACCAGTGCAACCCACAGCGGTCCCACCCGTATTCCGTCCTCGGCGTGCAGACGGGCGCGGGTCCGGCGACGGGCGGACAGGAGCATCACGACGCCGAACCCGACGACGACGTACTGCACCGTCATCGCGACGCGGAAGTTCTGCCACGCGAACGTGTCGGTACCGGAGGCCGAGGCGAGGACGTCGAGCAGCGTCCCGATGGCGAACATCATCACGAAGGCCGCCAGGAACCCGCCGACGTTCACGACGCCGTTCGCCGATCCGAGCGACCCCACGGGGTTGAACGACCGCGCGAAGTCGAACCCGATCAACGAACCCGGTCCCCCGACGCCCATCGCCACGACGAGCAGGACGAGCAACCACGTCGGCGGCTGCCCCGGCCAGAGCAGCACCGCGGTCCAGACGACGCCCAGGGCGGTGACGATCCCGAGCACCAGGTTCGACCGGCGCATCGGGAAGCGCGCGCACAGGAGTCCCAGGACGGGTCCCGCGACGAAGCCGACCACCACGATGACCGTCAGGAAGCTCGCCGCCTCGGTCGGTGAGTACCCGAGCCCCCGCAGCATCGGGACGCCCCACAGCAGGCTGAACACGGTGCCGGAGGACTGCGTCACGTAGTGCGACCAGAACCCGAGTTGCGTGCCCGGCCGACGGAGGGCGTGCCCGAAGGTGCTGAACGCGGCACCCCACGAGTGCGGGATCGGGATCGTGTCCGTGCGCACGGCGACCGGCCCCGCGCGGACGAAGACCACCGCCAGGACCAGGCCGACGGCACTGGCGACGGCTGCGACGCCGAACGCCGCGTCCCACCCGACCGAGTGCAGGAGCAAGGCGAACGGGAACGCGGAGACGATCTGGCCGATCTGGCCGAGGTTGCCCGTCCACTGCGAGATCTGCGGCAGCAGCGTCCCGCTGAACCACATCGGCAGCAGTCGCATCACCGAGATGAACGTCATCGCGTCGCCCGCGCCGACGAGCACGCGCCCGATGACGGCCGGGCCGATGGTCGGTGACACCGCGACCACGGCCTGCCCGACCGTGAGCAGCACCGCCCCGAGGAGCACCAGGCGGCGCGGACCGACGCGGTCGAGCGCGATCCCGACGGGGATCTGCAGTCCGGCGTAGACGGCGATCTGCACGACCGCGAGCGTCGACAGCACGGCGGCCGACACGGCGAAGCGGTCCTGCGCGTCGACCCCGGAGACCCCGAGGGACGACCGCTGCACGACCGCGAGGACGTATGCAAGGACGGCGACGCCCCAGACGACGAAGGCGCGGCGGGAGTTCACCCGACCAGGCTAGCCACCACGCGGGCACCGTCCGCGCGGGCGGACCGTGACCCCGCGCGTGCGGACCGTGACACCGGGCCGACGTCAGTCGTCGTCGGCGGTGCGACGGTCCGCGAGGAACCGTTCGAGTTCCGCGGCGATCGCGTCCGCCGTCGGCACCTCACCGTCGGCGCCGGTCAGCGGGGAGGCCACCGGGTTGCCCTCCATGTACGTGTCGTGGCGCTGCTCGAGCGCGCCGACCAGGCGCTGGAGTTCGGCGTTGCCGGCGACCTGCTCGTCGACCCGGGACAGGAACTCCCGACCCTCCTCGCGGAGGGCGTCGGTCGGGAAGATGAGCCCGGTCGCGGTCGAGATCCCGGACAGGGCGGCGACGGCCGCGTCGGGGTACTCGGTGTCCGCCAGGTAGTGCGGGACGAGCAGGACGAGCCCGGTCACCTGCTGCCCGAGCTCGGCGAGGCGGTGTTCGACCAGGTGCAGGACGTTCGCCGGCGCCTGCGTCTCGGGCTTCCAGACGCTCATCGACTCGACCAGGTCCGCGCGCGTGCCGGACACGGTGGTGCCGATCGCCCGGGTGTGCGGCACCGGCATCGGGATCGCCTGGACCCAGGTGGTGTCGGCGACCTGCAGGTCCTCCGCGAGGTCGACGACGGCGCGGACGAAGCGGTTCCACTGGAAGTCGGGTTCGTAGCCCGACAGGAAGAGGAACTGCTGGCCCAGCTCGTCGCGCACGAGGTGCAGGGTCAGCCGGGGCGGCTCCACGGCGGTGATGTGGTCGTGCTCGAACGTGATCACCGGGCGGCGGGCGCGCCAGTCGAGCAGGACGTCCGGGTCGAACTCGGCCACGAGCTGCGACTCGAGGGAGCCGGTGATCGACGTCGTGATCTGTGCCACCGCCGAGCCCGCGTCCGCGAAGCCCGTGAGGGCGGCGACGAGGTGCAGCCCGGCGGGCACCGTCGGGGCGGACTCGTCGAGCGTGTAGAGGTCCTCGGGGTGGTTCACCCGGCCAATGCTAGGCGGGCCCGCCGACGCGGCCCGGACCGCCGCCCACGCCGACAGCGAACAGGCCGTCAGAGCACCGTCAGTAGGCTGGTGCGATGGTCCGACCGACGCTCTCCACCACTTCCTCCTCCCCCGCCTCCGTCGACGCCGACGTCCTCGTCGTGGGTGTCCGCCCCGGCACTGACGGCGGCCCCGCCACCCTCGCACCGACCGCCGTCGGCCCCGTCCCCGGCCTCGAACAGCTCGACCTGGAGGCCGTGGGCGCCACCGGCGCGAAGGACCAGCTCGTCCGCATCCCCGGTGGTGCCGCCGCCGGGGTCGTCGCCGCCGGCGTCGCCCTCGTCGGGCTCGGGAGTGCGACCGGGACCGCCGCCGTCCGCTCCGCCGCGGGCAGCGCCGTCCGTCAGCTCCCGCACGTCGGCTCGATCGCCCTCGCGCTGCCCACCGAGGACGACGACGCCGTTGCCGCCGCGCTCGAGGGCGCGGCCCTCGGCTCGTACGCCTTCACCCGGCACAAGGGCACCGGCACCACCGGTCCGGTCCGCGGTGACCAGCGCATCACGGTCCTCGCCCCCGCATCGGTGGACGCCGACGCGACCGTGCGTCCGGCCGTCGTGGCCGAGGCGGCATCGCTCGTACGCGACCTCGTGAACACCGCCGCCGGCGACCTCGGTCCGTCGGACGTCGCCGACGTCGCGGCCGCGGTCGCCGAGGGGCTGCCCCTCACGGTCGAGGTCCTCGACGAGACGGAGCTCGAGCAGCAGGGCTTCGGCGGCATCGCCGGGGTCGGTCAGGGCTCGGTGCGGCCGCCGCGACTCGTCGTCGTCCGGTACGAGCCGGCCGGTGCGGCGAAGCACCTCGCGCTCGTGGGCAAGGGCATCACGTTCGACACCGGCGGCCTCTCGCTGAAGCCCGCCGCGTCGATGCTCGGCATGAAGACCGACATGACCGGCGCGGCGACCGTGCTCGCCGCGACGGTCGCCGCGGCACGCCTGGGTGTCCACACGAAGATCACGGCCTGGCTCTGCCTCGCCGAGAACATGCCGTCCGGGTCGGCGATCCGCCCCGGCGACGTCCTCACCCTCAAGAACGGGAAGACCGTGGAGGTCACCAACACCGACGCCGAAGGACGCCTCGTCCTCGGTGACGGGATCGCGGCGGCCTCGCTCGAGCAGCCCGACGCGATCGTCGACGTCGCGACGCTCACCGGCGCGCAGATGGTCGCCCTCGGCGACCGGACGACCGGTCTCATGGGCAGCGACGCGTTCGTCGCGCAGGTCCGCGCGGTCGCCGACGCCGTCGCCGAACCGGTCTGGCCGATGCCGATGCCGGAGGAGCTCGACGGCCGGCTCGCGAGCGACGTCGCCGACATGGTCAACGCCACCGTCGGCCAGACCGCGGGCGGCATGCTCCTCGCCGCCAAGTTCCTCGAGCGCTTCGTCGGCACGACCGCCGACGGCGCGACCATCCCGTGGGCGCACCTCGACATCGCCGGCCCGTCCGAGAACCGCGGTGCCGGGTACGGCTGGCTCGGCAAGGGCGCGACCGGCGTGATGGTCCGGACCCTGGTCGCACTCGCAGAAGACCTGCAGGGCAAGTAGTAGGTTTGGTTCCGGCGGGGCCGCCGCGTCAGTGTGCTCCCCGCCGGAACTGACGGGACGGGACCGGTACAGACGGTCCGACCGCCGGACGCCGCCGCGCGGTGTCCACCGGGACGGCGTCCAAGAGACACCAAGCCGCCCCTGACACGCACGAGGGAGTTGCACCAGGTGACGGAACAGACTTACGACGTCGTGGTCCTCGGTGGCGGCAGCGGCGGCTACGCCGCAGCGCTCCGGGCCGCCGAGCTCGGCATGAGCGTCGCGCTCATCGAGGGAGACAAGCTCGGAGGGACGTGTCTGCACCGCGGCTGCATCCCGACGAAGGCACTGCTGCACTCGGCCGAGATCGCCGACGGTACCCGTGACGCGGAGAAGTACGGTGTCATCGCCGAGTTCACCGGCGTCGACGTGCCGAAGGTCATCGAGTACCAGCAGGGCGTCATCAACTCGAAGTACAAGGGCCTGCAGGGGCTCATCAAGGCCCGCGGCATCACCGTCGTCGAGGGGTGGGGCCGGCTGACCTCGCAGAACACGGTGCAGGTCGGCGACCAGACGGTCACCGGTCGCAACGTCGTCCTCGCCACCGGCTCCTACTCGAAGTCGCTGCCGGGCCTCGAGATCGGCGGCCGGGTCATCACCTCCGAGACCGCGCTCCGCATGGACTACGTCCCGAACAAGGTCGTCATCCTGGGTGGCGGCGTGATCGGTGTCGAGTTCGCCAGCGTGTGGAAGTCGTTCGGCGCCGAGGTCACGATCGTCGAGGGCCTGCCGCACCTCATCCCCGCCGAGGACGAGTCGATGTCCAAGCAGCTCGAACGCGCGTTCCGCAAGCGCGGCATCGAGTTCTCGCTCGGCGTCCGGTTCGACCACGTCGACCAGCACGAGAACGGCGTCGTCGTCACGCTCGAGAACGGCGCGACCTACGAGGGCGACGTCCTCCTGGTCGCCGTCGGCCGTGGCCCGGTCACGCAGAACGTCGGCTACGACGAGGTCGGCGTGGCCATGGAGCGCGGGTTCGTCACGACGAACGAGCGCCTCCTCACCAACCTGCCGAACGTCTACGCCGTCGGCGACATCGTCCCGGGCCTGCAGCTCGCCCACCGCGGCTTCCAGCAGGGCATCTTCGTCGCCGAGGAGATCGCCGGTCTCAACCCGGTCGTCATCTCCGACACGAACATCCCGAAGGTCACCTACTCCGACCCCGAGGTCGCCTCGGTCGGGCTCTCCCAGGCGAAGGCCGAGGAGCAGTACGGCGCCGACAAGGTCGACACCTACGAGTACAACCTCGCCGGCAACGGCCGCAGCCACATCATCGGCACGGCCGGTGCGGTGAAGGTCGTCCGCGTCATCGACGGCCCGGTCGTCGGCGTCAGCATGATCGGCGCGCGCGTCGGCGAGCTCATCGGTGAAGCCCAGCTCGCCGTGAACTGGGAAGCGCACCCGGAGGACGTCGCTCCCCTCGTGCACGCCCACCCCACGCAGAACGAAGCCCTCGGCGAGGCCTTCCTGCACCTCGCGGGCAAGCCGCTGCACGCGCTGTGATCGACACGCACGTGCGCACGACGAACACCACAACCACGAACCACGCCTGCGAAGAGGAGTCCACCCGATGAGCGAATCCGTCAACCTCCCGGCGCTCGGGGAGAGCGTCACCGAGGGTACGGTCACCCGATGGCTGAAGAACGTCGGTGACCGGATCGAGGTCGACGAGCCGCTGCTCGAGGTCTCCACCGACAAGGTCGACACCGAGATCCCGTCGCCGGTCGCCGGCGTCATCGAGGAGATCCTCGTCCAGGAGGACGAGACCGTCGAGGTCGGCACCCCGCTCGTGAAGATCGGTGACGGTTCCGGTGGTGGCGACTCCTCCGACCAGGGCGGTTCCGAGTCCACCGACGACGCGACCGAGGCGGTCGCACAGGAGTCCGAGCCGGAGACCGCGCCGAGCACGGAGCAGGACACCGAGGCCAAGGCCCCGGAGCCCACCGAGCCCGAGCCCGCACCGGCCGGTCAGACGCAGCCCGCGGCCCCGCAGGCTCCGTCCGCGCCGCCGGCGGCCTCGCCCGTGCCGCAGGCCGCTCCGGTCCCGCCGCCCGCCGCCGCCCCGCCGGCCGCGGTCCCCGCTCCGGCGAAGGCAGCCCCGGCTCCCGCGGCCGTCCCCGCCGCGGCCGCCCCGGCGTCGACGCCCTCGGCCGAGGTCCCGAACCCCACCACCAACGGTGCGGCATCCGGGTACGTCACCCCGCTCGTCCGCAAGCTCGCGAACGAGCAGGGCGTCGACCTGTCGACCGTCGCCGGCACCGGTGTCGGTGGCCGCATCCGCAAGGAGGACGTGCTCGCCGCGGCCTCGGCAGCGGCGGCCGCCCCGGCAGCGTCGGCGTCGACCAGCGCTCCGGCCCAGTCCGGTCCCTTCGTCGCCGAGGTCTCGCCGCTGCGTGGGACGCGGGAGAAGATGACCCGCCTGCGCAAGGTCGTGGCCGAGCGGGCCGTGCAGTCGATGACCTCGACCGCGCAGCTCACCAGTGTCGTCGAGGTCGACGTGACGAAGGTCGCGCAGTTCCGTGACGCGCACAAGGCCGAGTTCCTCGAGAAGACCGGCTCGAAGCTCTCCTTCATGCCGTTCTTCGCCCTCGCGGCCTCGGAGGCGCTCAAGGCGCACCCGAAGATCAACTCGACCGTCGACGGCGAGGAGATCGTCTACCCGGAGACCGAGAACGTCTCGATCGCGGTCGACACCGAGCGCGGACTGCTCACCCCGGTCATCAAGGACGCGGCGTCGCTCGACCTCGCGCAGTTCTCGACGGCGATCGCGGACCTCGCGGAGCGCACGCGCAACAACCAGCTCAAGCCGGATGAGCTCGCCGGCGGCACGTTCACGCTGACCAACACCGGTTCGCGCGGCGCGCTGTTCGACACCCCGGTCGTCTTCCTGCCGCAGTCGGCGATCCTCGGCACGGGCATCGTGACGAAGCGTCCGGCCGTCGTGAAGGTCGACGGCCAGGAGGCCATCGCGATCCGTTCGTTCGTCTACCTGGCGCTCTCCTACGACCACCGGATCATCGACGGCGCGGACGCGTCCCGGTACCTGGTGGCCGTGAAGAACCGCCTCGAAGAGGGCAACTTCGCTCCGAACCTCGGGTACTGACCACCCAGGTCGGACCGACACCACGCTGACGGCCCCGTCTCCCACCCGGGAGGCGGGGCCGTTCCGCGTTCACGTCCCGCTCATCGGCCCCGACCCTGCGTGACGGCGACGACGAGACCCGCCACGACCACCAGCACGGTCACGACCGCACGGACACCGACCCGTCGGCCGGCGAGCGGGACGCCCGAGGTCAGGACGTCCCGACACGCCACGAGCAGGCGGCCGACCGGCAGCGTTCCCGGCGTTCCCGGACGCCCGCCCGTCGCCGTGCCGTGGCGGTCTGCGGTCTCGAAGGCGTAGGGCAGCGGCGGCGGGTCCCACCGCACGGGACGCGGTGGTGCGGCCGCTCGGACCGCGCGGTCGAGCTCCACGAGGGCCACGCCGCCGTGCGTCCGCGCCAGGGAGCACCGTTCGTCGATCCCGTCCACGCTCGGGCCCGCGATCCCGGCGTCCCGGGCGTCGACACGGTCCCAGACGGCACGGACCGCGAGCACGAGCGCCTCGACCCCGGGGAGTGACCCCGCGGGCTGCTGCCCGTCCGCGCCCGGAGGGCGGTCGACGAGCACGACCGCGCCCACGTCGTCGACGACGACGTCCTCCACGCGGGCGGAGCCGAGCAGCAGCGCGCCGGCGTCCGCCAGCAGCGCGACCTCGAGCAGCGGGAGCGTGAGCGTCACGGCGACGCCCGGTGTCGGCGTCCCGATGCGGTCCAGTGCCGTCGGCAGCGCCAGCCCGGACGGTCCGGCCGTCCGCACGACGAGCGCCCCGGTCTCGTCACGACCCACCTGCGCGACGGCGACGAGGTGGTCGTGCGCCAGGCAACTGCGGTCCGCGACCCACTCCCAGAAGGCGTCCGAGGGCGTCGCGGTCCGCCAACAGCGGTCGGTCGGTTGCTCCAGGTCCACGGTGACCAGCGTGCCGGCGGTGGGGCGGGCCTCCCGTCCGCGACCAGGACCGGTGGAGACGTCCCGTTCGCCCACAGCCTGAGGGCGGGCGGTCTCCGATCCGCGTGCCAGGCCGTATCCTTGACGGCATGGCACGCAGCAGTTCCTCAAGCACCCCGGCGAAGGAGCCCGGTCGTCTCAAGCAGATGTACCAGGTCTTCACCATGACGCGCCGGGCCGACCCGTCGTCCGTCTGGTGGTTCGCCCTCGCGTTCCTCGGTCCGGTCGTGGCGGGCGTCCTGTTGGCGCTGCTCCTGCCGGGTCAGAACTGGCTCGCGATCGTCCTCTGGATCCTCGCCGGCGTCCTGCTCGGCGTGCTGCTGTTCCTCATCGTGCTCGGGCGTCTGGCCGAGCGGGCCGCGTACTCGCAGATCGAGGGGCAGCCCGGTGCCGTCGGCGCCGTGCTGACGAACTCGCTGCGGCGTCAGTGGCGGTCGAGCGAGATGCCGGTCGCCGTCCACGGTCGCTCGCAGGCTGCGGTCTACCGCGCGGTCGGGACGCCGGGCGTCATCCTCATCACCGAGGGTCAGGTCGGCAACCTCACGCGCCAGGTCGAGGAGGAGCGCCGCAAGGTGGCCCGCATCGTCCCGAACGTGCCGATCCACGTCGTCAACGTCGGCGATGGTGACGGCCAGGTCACGCTGCACAAGCTGCCGAAGGCCATGAACAAGCACAAGAAGGCCCTGAACCGGAACGAGGTGCTGGCGGTGTCGAACCGACTCGACTCGCTGACGCACGGTCCTGCCGCGTCCATCCCGAAGGGCATCGACCCCACGCGTGTCCGAGCGGGTCGCCCGCGCTGACCGTCACCGCCGCGTCCCGATGCCCCCGGCCGTCCTGGTCGGGGGCATCGTCGTCCTCCGGCATCGGACGGCATCGGCCGGCTCGGACGGCATCGGCCGGCTCGGTCAGCACCGGCCGGCTCGGACGGCACCGGCGGACGAGGACCCGCGCCGTCAGCGGCGGACGAGCACCGTACCGGCAGCGCCGTCGTGGAGCGGACGGCCGTCCTTCGCGTGGATGAGCGCCGGGACGACGATGCACAGCAGCACGGTGCGGACCGCCGGGCGCCAGACACCGACGTAGCCCCCGCGGATCGGCACCACGCGCAGCCCGACACAGAGGTGCCCGAACGACCCCGACGCGAGCGCGATGAACAGGACCTGCAGCACGGCGAAGATGCCCAGCGTGATGAAGTTGCCCGCCGCGCCGTACGTGCCGATGACGAGGGAGACGAGCGAGGCCAGCGCCCAGTCGATCACCAGCCCGAGGAACCGCCGGCCGAAGCTGCCCATGCTCCGCGGACCCGACTCCGGCAGCCCCAGGACCTTGCCCGGCCACTCGGTCCGACCGGAGCCGGCTGCGGGCGGGGTGGACGGAGTGGAGCGGGCCATGTCCCCAGCGTAGGCGGTCGGCGGGTGCGTAACACGCTGGAAACAACGCAGTCACGTCCGGGAAACCCGGTGTCTCTAGCCTCGTCGGAGGGTGCCTCCTGGTTCCCTCGACACCACCCAACGCCACAGGAGACCGACTCGCATGTTCAGTGATTCCTCCGAGGTGCTCGCGTTCATCAAGGACACGGACGTCAAGTTCCTCGACATCCGGTTCACGGACCTCCCCGGGGTCCAGCAGCACTTCAACATCCCCGCATCAACGGTCGACGAGGACTTCTTCGCCGTCGGTCAGCTCTTCGACGGCTCCTCGATCCGCGGCTTCGCGTCGATCCACGAGTCGGACATGCAGCTCATCCCCGACGTGACGACCGCCTACGTGGACCCGTTCCGCGCGGAGCGCACGCTGATCATGGTGTTCGACATCTACAACCCGCGCAACGGCGAGATCTACGGCCGTGACCCGCGCCAGGTCGCCAAGAAGGCCGAGAAGTACCTCGCCTCGACCGGCATCGCGGACACGGCGTTCTTCGCCCCCGAGGCCGAGTTCTACATCTTCGACGACGTCCGCTACTCGGTCACGCAGAACGAGTCGTTCTTCTCGGTCGACTCGGAAGAGGGCGCGTGGAACACCGGCCGCGAGGAAGAGGGCGGCAACCTCGCCAACAAGACCCCGTACAAGGGCGGCTACTTCCCCGTCTCGCCGGTCGACAAGACGGCGGATCTGCGCGACGACATCTCGCTCAAGCTGATCGACGCCGGCCTCGAGCTCGAGCGCGCGCACCACGAGGTGGGCACCGGCGGCCAGCAGGAGATCAACTACAAGTTCGACACGCTGGTCCACGCCGCGGACGACATCCTCAAGTTCAAATACATCGTCAAGAACACGGCCGAGCAGTGGGGCAAGGTCGCCACGTTCATGCCGAAGCCCCTGTTCGGTGACAACGGTTCGGGCATGCACACGCACCAGTCGCTCTGGTCGGACGGCACCCCGCTGTTCTACGACGAGAACGGTTACGGCGGCCTGTCCGACGTCGCGCGCTGGTACATCGGCGGCATCCTGCGGCACGCCCCGGCCCTGCTCGCCTTCACGAACCCGACGGTGAACTCGTACCACCGCCTGGTCCCGGGCTTCGAGGCCCCCGTCAACCTCGTCTACTCGGCGGGCAACCGTTCGGCTGCGATCCGCATCCCGATCACGGGTACGAACCCGAAGGCCAAGCGCATCGAGTTCCGCGCGCCCGACGCGTCCGGCAACCCGTACCTCGCCTTCGCCGCGCAGCTCATGGCCGGCCTCGACGGCATCCAGAACCGCATCGAGCCGCACGAGCCGGTCGACAAGGACCTCTACGAGCTGCCGCCCGAGGAAGCCAAGAACATCCCCCAGGTCCCGGCCGGCCTGTCGCAGGCGCTCGACGCGCTCGAGGTGGACCACGAGTTCCTCACGAAGGGCAACGTCTTCACCGAGGACCTCATCCAGACCTGGATCGACTACAAGCGTGAGAAGGAGATCCTCCCCCTCGCGCAGCGTCCCCACCCGTTCGAGTACGAACTGTACTTCGGCGTCTGAGTTCCGCACACGAGGAAGGGCCCCGCACCGTCAGGTGTGGGGCCCTTCCTCGTGTGCGCGTCCGCAGAGCGGGGAGCCGTCCCCTGCGCGGAAGCGACAGATGGCGGCCGAACTTCCCCGCCGATCTGTCGCTTCCGCGGCGGGACCGCCGTGTGCGTCCGCCTGGAGGCGCGGTGGCGGCCCGGCGGACCGGCACCGGGCCGCGCACCGCACCGCACCGCACCGCACCACGGCAGACGAGAGCGGGGCCCGCGCCGTCGCCGGCACGGGCCCCGCTCGACCGCGGTCTGTTCAGCGCGCGGTCACCAGCGCGTCCGTCGCACCGGCCGCGACGCTCGTGGCCGGCGCAGCGGCCGGGCTCGGTCGGCCGAGGGAGCGGACGGTCCAGCCCGCCCCGACCCACCGTGCGGCCGGGAGGCAGTTGCGCGCGTCGATCACGACCCGCTGACCGACGAGGGCGGCGAGGGCGACCGGGTCGGCCTCGACGACTTCGTCCCACTCGGTGAGGACGAGCACGAGGTCGGCGCCCTCGATCGCCTCCGTCATCGATCCGGCGTACGTGAGGGTCGGGAACGAGCGCCGCGCCGTCTCCATCGCCTCGGGGTCCCACAGCGTCACCTGGGCGCCGCGGAGGTGCAGCGCCGCCGCGACGTTGAGCGCCGGCGAGTCCCGGACGTCGTCGGTCATGGGCTTGAAGGCCGCTCCGACGACGGCGATCCGGCGGTTGAGCACCGATCCCCCGGCGGACTCGATCGCCATGTCGATGACCCGCTGGCGCTGGCCCATGTTGATCTCGTCGACCTGCTGCATGAGCCCGACGACCCGCCCGGCGCCGAGTTCGGCCGCGCGGTGCATGAGCGCCCGGATGTCCTTCGGCAGGCACCCGCCCCCGAATCCGAGACCGGCGTTGAGGAACTTCCGGCCGATGCGGGCGTCGTGCCCGAGGGCGTCCGCGAGCGTCGAGACGTCCGCGCCCGTGATCGCGCACATCTCGGAGATCGCGTTGATGAACGAGATCTTCGTCGCGAGGAACGCGTTCGCGCTCACCTTCACGAGCTCGGCGGTGGCGAGGTCGGTCGTGATGACCGGGGTCCCCTCGCTGATCGGGGCGGCGTACACCTCGCGGATCACCGCGTCCGCCGCCTCCGACGCACCGCCCCAGACCAAGCGGTCCGGGTGGAGCGTGTCCTCGACGGCTTTGCCCTCGCGCAGGAACTCGGGGTTCCAGACGAGTTCGGCGTCGATGCCGGCGGGCGTGAACTCGCTGACGATGCCGCGGAGGCGCGCTGCCGTCCCGACCGGGACCGTGGACTTGCCGACGATGAGACCCGGGTGGGTGAGGTGCTCGGCGACACCGCGGGTGGCGGCCTCCACGTACGACAGGTTCGCGGCGTGCGACCCGGCCTTCTGCGGTGTCCCGACGCAGACGAAGTGCACGTCGGCCGCAGCGACCGCTTCCGAGATGGACGAGGTGAAGCGGAGCCGCCCGGTGGCGACGTGCTTCGTGATGAGTTCGGGCAGTCCGGGCTCGTAGAACGGCACCTGCCCGGCCGACAGGGCCGCGAGCTTCGCCGGGTCGACGTCCACGCCGATGGTCTCGAAGCCCATCTCGGCCATGGCGGCGGCGTGCGTGGCACCGAGGTAGCCGGTGCCGATGACGCTGATGACGGGAGCGGGGCGGGCGTCGTCCCGGGATGGCGATGTGGTCACTTCTTGACCTCCTGCAGGTCGTAGTCGATGTCGTTCCGGGCGATGCCGGCCGCGAAGGCCGCCATGCTGTCGGCCCGGGAGTTGAGTCGCCAGTCGTTCGTCGTGCGGGCACCGTCGACGATGGTGGTGGCGGTCTCGCTGAAGTACGCGAAGCCGATGACATCGGCGTTCGCCGGGTCGGCGAGGGCGTCGAAGAGCGAGGTGATCCAGCGCGCCTTCTGGCCGTCCGTGACCGCGGCACCGGTCTCGGTCGCGCCGATCTCGCTGAGCAGGATCCGCTTCTCGGGCGCGATCTGCCGGAGCTGCTCGATGGTCTTCGCGAAGGTGGTGTCGAACGTCGGAGCCTCGGCCGCCTTCCGGTAGTAGCCGCTCATGCCGACCCAGTCGACGTAGTCGTCACCCGGGTAGTACGCCTTCAGGTAGTCGAGCGTCTGGTACTTCGGGTTGCCCAGGGCGTCGATGCGCGTCGGCGACCAGTTCCAGATGACGTAGTCGTTCGCGCCGGCACGGTCGAAGACGTCGTGCACGTGCTGCCACATCGCGACGAACGAGCCCGGTGCGTTCTGCTGGACGGTGCCGTCGGCCCAGTTGTACCAGCTGCCGTTCATCTCGTGGTCGAGCCGGATGACGACGGGCTGGCCGTTCGCCACGAGGGCCTCGGCGTACTGCGTCAGGTACCGGTCGAACGCCCCGCCGGTGACGTCGGCGTTCGTGTAGCCGGGCACGTACTTCTGGTCGTTGCCGGTCTTCAACGGACGGCTCTCCCAGGTGAGCATCGGGACACGCCCGTTCGTCCAGGAGCGCTGGACGGCGTCGGCGTTGAAGTCCTGGTCGAAGCCCTGGAAGTAGCCGACCATGTTCGTGGCGGTACCGACCTGCTGGGACACCTGGTCGTACTCCGCCCAGTTGAAGGGCGACTGCGCCGTGTACAGGCCGTACCAGCGGGACTGCTGTGCGAGCACCTCGGCCTTGGTCGGGACGTCGACGGGGACCGCGGGGTCCGGGTCCGTCGACGGGCCGTCCTTGCCGGGCACGACGGTCGGACCGCCGCCCTGCCCGGACGCTCCCGATCCGGACCCCGATCCGGACCCGGACCCGGAGCTGCCGGCGTGGCCGCCGGAGGACGACGTGCCGGAGGAGGACGAGCCTCCCGAGGAGTGGTCCGCTCCGGACGCCGACCGGGCGTGCGCGAGCTGCGACCGCAGGTCGGCGATCTGGCCCTTGAGCTGGGTGAGCTGGTCGCCGCGGGAGCCGGCCTGCGCCGTGGTGCTCTGCAACTTGCCCTCGAGCTTCCAGATCCGCTCCTGGGCTGCGGTGAGCTTCGCTTCGAGCGCCTCGGCGTCCGCCGGTTGCTCCTGCTTGGTCGGGACGCCGAGCGCTCGGCTGACGGCCGAGGAGACCGGCCCGGAGGGCGAGATCCACACCGACCAGGTGATGAGCGAGAGGACGGCGACGATGGCCGCCATGCCGACGGCGGTGCGCTTGGCGTGTCGGGTCGAGGGTGCCCACCAGGTGCCGGTGGAGCGAGGGAGATCAGACAATGAGGAACGCCTCCAGAGCGAAGACCGCGATCCCGATCACGTAGGGGATCGACGCGTAGGGGTTGAGACGACGGGGACGGGAGGGCTTCGGGGCGCGCTGTGCCTGTCGCTCGGTCGCGGTCGCGACGTCGCGGCGGGTGGCGAGGACGGTCGTGGTGGAGGCCGTGGTGGCGTCCGGACCGAAGATCTCGTCGAACGCGCGGTCGACGGCGGCCTGCTCGTCCGTGCCGCCGACGGGGGCGGACGGGTCGTGGTCGACCGGACTCACCGGGACGGCCGCGGCGCGGGGCTGCGGCTGCGCCGGGTCCTCCTCGACCGGACCGCCGGCGTAGGCACCGGCACGGGTCCCCCAACCGCTCGCGTGGGCGAGACGGAAGAACCCGATGAGGCGGATCGGCATGAGGAAGAACGTCGAGACGATGATGAACATCGGCAGGCGGAAGAAGTCGGAGGGCTTCTCGGCCAGGTGCCGCATCTGCCGGATCGCCATGCTCAGCACGCTCGAGACGACCATGAGCCCCGCCACGTAGACGAACCCCGTCGAGAAGCCGTACTGGTGCAGGATCCCCTCGTACAGGTTCTGACCCTGCCCGGTGAGCGCCCGGTAGACCCACCCGGCGATCACGCCGAAGAGCATGAACGGCAGGATGATGTCCGTCAGGAAGAACAGGGCGAGGACCGGCGCGTGGCCGAGCATCCAGGGCAGCATCCGAAGCGTGTTGTACTGCGACCCGCGGGCCCAGCGGAGCTGCTGCTTGAACAGCTTCTTGACCTGCAGCGGGGCGTCCGTGTACACGAGCGACGTGTACTGGTAGACGGTCCGGTAGCCCTCCTTGAGCGTCAGGTTCGTGAGCGTCCGGTCGTCGGACACCTCGAGGAAGACGCCCATGAACTCCTCGTGCATGAACTTGTCCATCACACGGACGAGGATGCTGCGGCGGAACGCGATCGTGCGACCGGGCAGGCAGCCGATCTGACCGAGCACGCTCTGCGCGGGCATCGAGTACAGCGCGCGGGAGTTCTCGAGCCAGTCCGCCCAGCGGGTGATCCACGAGCGGGTCGGCTCGAGGATGCGCTGGCGGGTGGTGACGCCGCCGACCGACTCGTCCGCGAACGGCCGGAGGAGTTCGACGAGGGTGCCGGGCGTCCAGACGGTGTCGGAGTCGACGAGCACCGTGATGTCGCCGGTGGACATCTCGGTGCCGACCTTGACGGCGTTGCGCTTGCCGGGGATCGGCGTGTGGGTCCAGCGGACCAGCGGCGCGAACTCGTCGCAGACCGCTTCGAGTGCCTCGTTCCGGGCGCCGTTGATGACGACGATGATCTCGCCGGGACGCTGCTCGACCATGCGGCCGATGACGTCACGGAACAGGTCGAGCGGCTCGTCCACGACGGGGACGACCACGCTGGTCGTCCCGGTGTACGTGCCGGTGAAGGGGCGGTACCGGGCGGAGAGGACGACCTTGAGCAACCAGAGCAACCAGATCACCAGTGAGTACACGGTGAAGAGGTAGAACTCGGGGTGGCCGTCGACCATCTGCCGGATCTGGAGGATGAAGGTGAACATCGATCCCTGCTGCAACGTTCGAAGGGGAGATTCCGCGCCATCGGGAAATCGGGGGTCGGTTCGGGTGTCCTCATTCAGACAGAACGCAGACGCGCCGCGCAACGTGCCCCTCGGCCGGGGGTGACGGCGTTGTGCCCCGGGGTACACCGGCGTCCACTGCACGCCGGACAGGGCCGTGTCCGCACTGGTGCTGACAGCAGTTCCGTGGACCGGTCCCACGGCTCGCAGCCGGGCGACCGACGGCGGGTCCGGCCGGGAGGCCCGGCGCCGGCAGACGAGGAACCCCCGGTCAGCAGGCACTTCAGCGGCATCCGCCAGCCGCCGTTGCGGCGTGGGCCGCGCGTGTTCCGAAACCCTGGTCACGCGCTGACAGCGGTACCGTGTCTGAACCGAACGGGGTACGGTATTCCATCACTCGGGGTACGACGGCGTCGTCGTGGAAATTGCGGAAGACAACTCGCGATCCTCCGCCCGAACGGAGCGTCCCGGGCGTGTCGCGCGGCCCGCCGAGCGATCAGGTGCCGTAGAACTCGCGTTCGAACACCTGTCGCGCGCGACGCGTCACGGCGAGGTAGTCCTCCTCGAGCTGCGACGCCGAGCCCGGCGGGTACTCCAGCAGACGCGCGATCCCCTCGAGCTGCGTGCGTTCGACCGGCAGGACGTCGGTCGTGCGACCGGACCAGAGCACGAGCGCGCTCCGGGTGCGTGAGGCGAACCGCCAGGCGGCCGCGAGCTTCTCAGCGTCCTCCGCGGTGACCCAGCCGGCGTCCGTCGCAGCGTCGAGGGCCTCGAGCGTCGAGGTGGTCCGGAGCGACGGCTGCGCGCGCCCGTGCTGCAGCTGCAGGAGCTGCACGAACCACTCGACGTCGCTGAGGGAACCACGTCCGAGCTTGAGGTGCCGTGCGGGGTCGGCTCCGCGCGGCAGCCGCTCCGACTCGACGCGGGCCTTGATGCGCCGGACCTCACGGACCTCGCGCTCCTCGATCGACTCCGGGTACCGCGTGCGGTCGGCGAGGTGCTCGAAGTCCCGGAGGAGCTGCGGGTCCCCCACGGCACCGCGTGCCCGTAGCAGGGCCTGGGCCTCCCATGTGAGCGACCAGCGGGCGTAGTACGCGGCGTAGGAGTCGAACGAGCGCACGACCGGGCCGTTCCCGCCCTCCGGCCGCAGCCCGATGTCGAGCTCGAAGGGGTGCAGGGCGTCCTCGGTCAACCGGTTCAGTTCGCGCACGACCACCTGCGCCGCCCGCGACGCGACCTCGTTCGGCACCGTCTCGGACCGGTACACGAACAGGACGTCCGCGTCGGACCCGAACCCGAGCTCGCGGCCGCCGTACCGCCCCATCGCGATGACGCCGAACTCCAGGCCCTCCGGGGCGTCCCGACGGGCCAGGTCGAGTGCGCCGCTCAGCGTCGCCTCCGTCACGTCGCTCAGCGCAGGACCGAGCCCGTCGACGTCGAGGTGCCCGAGCACCGCCGCCATGCCCAGTCGCAGCGTCTCCCGCCGACGGACGCTGCGCAGGAGGGCCGCCGCCGTGTCCACGGCGTCGCCGTGACGGGCGGTCGTCGCTCCGGTCTCCGCGAGCAGGGCCGGCAGCGGTCGGGGGCGCAGCAGGGTCTCCGGTTCGTCGAGCCAGGCGACGGCCTCCGGGAAGCGCTCGAGCAGTCCCGACAGGAACGCCGACTCCGACAGCACCGTCGTGAGGCTGTGCGCGGCGCCCGAGGAGTCGCGGAGCATCCGGAGGAACCAGCTCGACTCCCCCAGGGTGTCGCTCAGTCGCCGGAAGGCCAGGAGGGCGCGGTCCGGTGCCGGTCCCTCCGCCATCCACCGCAGGAGCACCGGCAGCAGGTTCCGTTGGATGGCCGCACGGCGCGAGGTCCCCTGCGTCAGGGCACGGATGTGTGCGACGGCGCCGTCTGGGTCGAGGAACCCGATCGCGGTCAGGCGGTCGCGGACCTGTCCGCTCGTCAGGACGATCTCACCGTCGGTCGCCGCCACCGCCGAGAGCATCGGCCGGTAGAAGAGCCGCTCGTGCAGCCCCCGCACCTCGAGCTTCACCGATCGCCAGCGGTCCTGCAGCGCCGACGCCGAGGACGCCAGTCGCGTCGACCGGGCGAGCACGCGGAGTTCGTCCTCGTCGCTCGGCATGAGGTGCGTCCGCTGCAGCCGTCGGAGCTGGATGTGGTGCTCGAGCACCCGGAGCAGGGCGTAGTCCGGCCCGAACCGGGCCGCTTCGGGACGTCCGACGTAGCCCGCGGCCGCCAGGGCGTCCATGGCCTCGAGCGTCGACCGGACCCGCACGGACTCGTCGTCCCGGCCGTGCACGAGCTGGAGCAGCTGCACCGTGAACTCGACGTCGCGCAGGCCACCCGGGCCGAGCTTCAGCTGGCGGTCCACCTGACCGTCCGGGATGTGCGCGGTGACCCGCTCCCGCATCCGCTGAACGGACTCGACGAACCCGGGGCGCTTCGACGACTCCCACACGAAGGGCGCCACCGCGGCGACGTACCGCTCCCCCAGGTCGATCGACCCGGCGATCGCCCGCGCCTTGAGCAGCGCCTGGAACTCCCACCCCTTCGCCCACCGCTCGTAGTAGGCCACGTGGGACTCCAGCGTCCGGACGAGCGCGCCGTCCTTGCCCTCCGGGCGGAGGTTCGCGTCGACCTCCCACAGCGCGGGCTCCGCGGCGAGGTCGGTGATGACGTGCGTGGCCGCGATCGCGAGGCGGGTCGCGATGAGGACCGCGCGGTCGGTCCCGATCGACGGCGCGTCGTCGCCCTCCGCCGGCTCGGTCGGTTCGGTGACGTAGATGACGTCCACGTCGCTGACGTAGTTCAGCTCGCGGGCGCCCGCCTTGCCCATCGCGATGACCGCGAGGGGGGTCGCGGCGACCTCGGCGGCGGGGAACGGGACCTCGCGACGGGCCACGGCGACCGCGACGTCGAGCGCGGCGCCGGCCAGGTCGGCGAGCCCGGCTGCCACGGCCGGGAACGCCTCGGTCGGCACCGGGTGCAGGACGTCGAACAGGGCGATCTGGGCGAGGTGCCGGCGGTAGCGGACCCGGAGGCGGCGGCGCGCGGTCTCGCCCGAGCTGCCGTCGACGGCCTCGGTCAGGGAGGCCGTGTAGCGCTCCTGGGACTGCGGCGGGGTGACCGGGTCGAGCAGCAGCGTCAGTTCCTCCGGGCGTCGCTGCAGGAACTCGGCGAGGCCGATCGAGGAGCCGAGCAGCCGGACCAGACGCTCGGTGGCGGCCGGGTCGGCGAGGACGGGACGCAGCCGGTCCGGAACCGCCTCGACCAGACGCTCGATCGCGAGCAGGGCACCGTCCGGGTCCGCGGTGGCGGCCCAGACGGACTCGGCATCCGCGATCGGGACACGGGGGTCCGACGCGGGGCGGGCCTCCAGGGCGGCGATCCGCTCGAGCGTGCCGGACAGGTCGGCGAAGCCGAGCCGCGCCAGCTGTGACCGCGACGTCGCCGTCCTGCCCGTCATCTCGCGAGTGCTCCCGTGGTGCGCTGCCGGTGGATCAGAGCATGCCGAGGTTCGTGTCCAGCTCGAACGGCGTCACCTGGTCGCGGTACCGCTTCCACTCCTGGCGCTTGTTCAGCAGGACGAAGTTGAAGACCTGCTCACCGAGGGTCTCGGCGACGAGCTCGGAGTCCTCCATGAGCGACAGTGCGTGGTCGAGGCTCGCCGGCAGCTGGCTGTAGCCGAGGGCCTTCCGCTCGGAGTCGGACAGGCTCCAGACGTTGTCCTCGGCCTCGGCGGGGAGCTCGTAGCCCTCCTCGATGCCCTTCAGGCCGGCGGCGAGCAGCAGCGAGTACGCCAGGTAGGGGTTCGCGGCGGAGTCGATGCCGCGGTACTCGACACGGGCGGACTGACCCTTGTTCGGCTTGTACAGCGGCACCCGGACGAGCGCCGAGCGGTTGTTGTGGCCCCAGGTGACGAAGGACGGGGCCTCGTCACCGCCCCAGAGCCGCTTGTACGAGTTCACGAACTGGTTCGTCACCGCGGTGATCTCCGGCGCGTGCCGGAGCACACCGGCGATGAACTGCTTGGCCGTCGGCGAGAGCTGGTACTCGCCGCCGGGCTCGTAGAACGCGTTCTGGTCGCCCTCGAAGAGCGAGACGTGCGTGTGCATGCCGGACCCGGGCTGACCGGACAGGGGCTTCGGCATGAAGGTCGCGTACACGCCCTGCTCGATCGCCACCTCCTTGACCACGGTGCGGAAGGTCATGATGTTGTCCGCCATGGTCAGCGCGTCGGCGTAGCGGAGGTCGATCTCGTTCTGACCCGGACCGGCCTCGTGGTGGCTGAACTCCACCGAGATGCCGAGGTCTTCGAGCATGCGGACCGAGCGCCGACGGAAGTCGTGTGCGCTGCCGCCGGGGACGTTGTCGAAGTAACCGGCCTGGTCGACGGGCTGCGGGCCGCCGTCCTTCCAGTCACGGCTCTTCAGCAGGTAGAACTCGATCTCGGGGTGCGTGTAGAAGGTGAAGCCGCGGTCGCTCGCCTTCGCGAGGGTCCGCTTCAGGACGTTGCGCGGGTCGGCCACGGCGGGCTGCCCGTCCGGCGTCGTGATGTCGCAGAACATCCGCGCGGTGGGGTCGACCTCACCGCGCCACGGCAGGATCTGGAAGGTCGAGGGGTCCGGGTGCGCGAGCACGTCGGCCTCGTACGACCGGGTGAGCCCCTCGATCGCCGAACCGTCGAACCCGATGCCCTCGGCGAACGCACCCTCGACCTCGGCCGGTGCGATGGCGACCGACTTGAGCGTGCCGATCACGTCGGTGAACCAGAGTCGGATGAACTTGATCCCGCGCTCCTCGATGGTGCGGAGCACGAAGTCCGTCTGCTTGTCCATGCACGACCTTTCCGTGTTCGCCGGGCCGCGTCGCGGCTCGCCGGAGGCCGCATCGCGACCGTGCTCACAGGCTAGTGCCCAGGCCGCTGGTCGTGGGCGGGACGCGCGCGGTCGACGGCCCGCGCGGCCTGTTGTCAGGGGTACCGACCAGTATCGGAGTGGTACCGATCCGCGAAGGAGCACCGTCATGGCCGTCCTCGACGCCACCGAAGTCCTCACCCAGACCCCCATGCCTGCGCCGGAGCCGCGCGGCCCGTTGAGCGCGGCCGTCCTCGACGCCCTGCTCTCCGGTGCGCCCGGGGAATCGCTGCCGACCACCGCGGCCGCCGCCGTCGCCGCCGCGTCCGACGTCCTGCACGACGACGACGTCCAGCTCGCGCTCTTCGTCCTGTACGAACTCCACCACGGCGGGGTCCACGGGGTCGACGACAGGTTGGAGTGGGACACGACGCTGCTCGCGACGCGCGCCGTGCTCGAGACGGCGCTCGAGTCCGCCGTGCGCGCCGTCGTCCCGGTACCGGAACGGCCGGAGGCCACGGCCGAGGCGGTGTCGGCAGCCCTCTTCGCCCTCACCGCCGCCGACAGCGGACCGAGTGTCTCCCGATGGGTGGCACGCAAGGCCGACCGTGAGCAGATCCGCGAGTTCCTCGTGCAGAAGACCGCCTACACGCTGAAGGAGGCCGACCCGCACAGCTGGGCGATCCCCCGCCTGTCCGGCCGCGCGAAGGCCGCGCTCGTCGAGATCCAGTCGGACGAGTACGGCGGTGGACGGCCCAAGCGCATGCACTCGGCGATCTTCGCCCGGACGCTCCGGGCCGCCGGGCTCGACGACTCGTACGGTGCCTACGTCGACCACCTGCCGGCGATCACGCTCGGCGCGCTCAACATGATGACCATGTTCGGGCTGCACCGGCGCCTGCGCGGCGCGATCGTCGGACACCTCGCCGCGTTCGAGATGACGTCCTCGATCCCGAGCAAGCTCTACGGGGACGGGTTCCGCCGGAACGGGTTCGACGAGGACGCGACCTGGTACTTCGACGAGCACGTCGAGGCCGACGCCGTGCACGAGCAGATCGCCGGTCGCGACCTCGCCGGCGGGCTCGTGGAGGCCGACCCGACCCTCCTGGACGACGTCATGTTCGGCGCGGCGGCGTGCCTGACGGTCGAGGGGATGGCCGGCGCCCAGCTGCTCTCGAGCTGGGAGGCCGGGCGCAGCTCGCTCCGCCGTCCGCTCGACGACGCCGCCGTCACGTCGGGCGGTGTCACGGTTGTCGCGTGAGCAGGCCGACGAGCCGTCGATCGTCGCCTACCCGGACGGGCCGTTCCTGCTCCGCGGGGACGTCGCCGTGCTCGGGCCGGACGGGCAGGAACTGCCCCGGCGCCGCCGCACCGTGGCGCTCTGCCGGTGCGGCAAGTCGGTGCTGAAGCCGTACTGCGACGGCACGCACAAGCTCATCGGCTTCCGCACCGAACCCGAGCTCCCGGCGGACGGCAGCGACCGCTCCGCCGAGTAGCGGGTCAGCCCTCGGCGTCGGCCGCGTCCGCGCGCTCGTTGTTCGCGCGGATGCGGTCGAGGGCGTGCGCGGCCTCGTCGCGGGTGGCGAACGGACCGATGTGGTGTCGGTTCGTCGACTTGAGGCCCTGTTCGACCTCGCCGGTCTTGTCGTTGTACCACCACTGGGACTCGATGCGTTCGTCGCTCATGAGCCCGACCGTACCCGCCGACCGCACGGCGCGGGCAGGCCGCTCCGGCCCGCCGCTAGAGTGGAGCGCATGCCCCGGGACGAACACGGACACCTGACCGCCGGCCGGATCTCCCCGCAGCGGCCGGTCCCGAAGGACATCGAGCGTCCCGAGTACGTCGGCAAGGTGGAACCGCACGAGCACGGCCTCGGTGACATCTACACGCCCGACGAGGTCGACCGCATCCGCACCGCCGGGCGCATCGCCTCGCAGGCCATCGATGCGGTGGGTGCCGCCATCCGCCCGGGTGTGACGACGGACGAGCTCGACCGGATCGGGCACGAGTTCGTCGTCGGCCACGGTGCCTACCCCTCCACGCTCGGCTACCGCGGCTTCCCGAAGTCGCTCTGCTCGTCCCTCAACGAGGTCATCTGCCACGGCATCCCGGACGACACGGTGCTGCAGGACGGCGACATCGTGAACATCGACATCACGGCGTACAAGGACGGCATGCACGGCGACACGAACCGCACCTTCGTGGTCGGCTCGGCGTCGCAGGAGGTCCAGGACCTCGTCACCCGGACCGAGGAGGCCCTGCGCCGCGGCATCCGCGCCGTCGCCCCCGGCCGGCAGGTGAACGTCATCGGCCGCGCCATCGAGTCGTACGCCAAGCGCTTCGGCTACGGCGTCGTCCGCGACTACACCGGTCACGGCGTCGGCCGGGCGTTCCACTCCGGGCTGATCATCCCGCACGTCGACGACGTCCGGTACGACACCGTCATCGAGCCCGGCATGGTCTTCACGATCGAACCCATGCTGACGCTGGGCGCGATCGACGCCGACATCTGGGACGACGACTGGACCGTGACCACGCGGGACCGGTCGTGGACCGCGCAGTTCGAGCACACGCTCGTCGTCACCGAACGCGGCGCCGAACTCCTCACCGTCTCCTGACCGCACCACCCCTCAGCACGTCTACCGGAAGGCACCGTTCCTCATGACCTCACTCGCAGTCGGCGTCGACATCGGCGGTACAGGCATCAAGGGCGCGATCGTCGACACCGAGTCCGGTCAGCTCACGACCGACCGCATCAAGAAGGCGACGCCCGAGGGCGGGAAACCGCAGGACATCGTCGACGTGGCCAAGTCGATCCTCGACGACCTGTCGCCGGCGTCCGACGTGGCCGTCGGTGTCTGCTTCCCCGCGATCGTGCGCGGCGGCAAGACCATGTCGGCGGCGAACGTGTCGAAGAAGTGGATCGGCTTCGAGGCCGAGGCGCTCTTCGAGAAGGAACTCGGTCGCTCGATCCACTTCGTCAACGACGCCGACGCCGCCGGGTTCGCCGAGCAGCAGTTCGGTGCCGCGAAGGGCCGTGACGGCCTCGTCATCGTGACCACCCTCGGCACCGGCATCGGCACCGCCCTCATCAACGACGGCGTGCTCATCGTCAACGCCGAACTCGGGCACCTCGAGATCGACGGCGTCGACTACGAGACGAAGGCGTCGTTCGCCGCCAAGGAGCGCGACGACCTGTCGTGGAAGCACTGGGCGAAGCGGCTGCAGAAGTACTACTCGCGCCTCGAGGCCCTGCTCTCCCCCGAGCTGTTCGTCGTCGGCGGCGGGGTGTCGAAGCAGCACGAGGAGTTCCTGCCGTTGCTCGACCTGCAGGCCGAGATCATCCCGGCGACGCTCCGGAACAACGCCGGCATCATCGGTGCCGCGACCCTGGCCGCGCGCAGCAACGGCTGAACTCGTCGGAGCGGACGGGTCGCCGATCGTCCTGCACTGCACGGTCGCGTCTGCCCGTCGGACGCGATCAGCGAACGGGTCGCCGATCGTCCTGCACTGCACGGTCGCGTCTGCCCGTAGGATGGGATCAGCGAACGGGTCGGTGAGACGGTCGCGTCACTCCCCCGGGAGTGCCGAGGAACGTCCGGGCTCCACAGAGCAGGGCGGTGGGTAACACCCACCCGGAGCAATCCGCGAGACAGTGCCACAGAAAGCAGACCGCCGGCGGCGACGTCGGTAAGGGTGAAACGGTGGTGTAAGAGACCACCAGGGGTCCGGGTGACCGGATCCGCTCGGTAAACCTCGCCCGGAGCAAGGTCAGACAGAGGACGTCGAGGCTGCTCGCCGAGTCCTCGGGTGGACCGCTGGAGGCCGACGGCAACGTCGGTCCGAGAGAGATGGCCGTCACCGCGGCGGAAGTCGCGGGACAGAACCCGGCGTACGGCCGGCCCGTTCGCCTCGATCCACACAGCACGGCCCCCGACACCGCGAGGTGTCGGGGGCCGTCGTCGTCGACTCAGAGGCCGGACTCCGCCGTCCGCACGAGGATCGCGTCACTGTCCGGGCAGAGCACGACGTCGTCCGGTGCCGCTGCTCGGATCGCCGCCAGGTCGGAGTTCGTCAGCGTCACCCCGGACGCCGTCGAGACGCCGCCCTGCAGGAGCGACGCGCCGAACCCGTACCGTGCACGCTGCCGCTCGTAGAGGGCGAGGAGGTCTGCCGGGACCGCAGCAGCCACTTCCGCCCGCGCCTGCACGGCCGCGACGCGGTCCTTCTCGAACCGGGCGATGCCGTCGTCGCGGACGCCCATGAGCCGTCCACGCTCGCCGTCGAGCTCAGCGAGTTGCGCCTCGACGTCGCCGACCCGTGCGCGCAGGCGGTCGAGCGTCTCCATCACCTCGAGCTCCTGCGTCTCGAGGTCACCGATGCGCCGGGTCAGCGAGTCGAGTTCGTTCTGCAGCCCGGCGGCGTCCTTCGCGTTGCCGACGTTCTGGAGCAGGGTCGTGTCCCGCTCGACACGGGCCTGTGCGGTCGCGGTGTCGGACTCGAGCCGGGCGAGGTCGCGTTCGGCGTCCTCGACCTCGCCGACGGCGACGACGAGCTGCGCGCGGAGGGCGGCGGCGCGGGTGCCGAGTTCGGTGAGGTGCTCGCCCTTCTGCAGGGAGCTGATCCGGTGCGCCAGACGCGTGATGTCGTTGTCGAGTCGCTGCAGGTCGAGCAGGGTGGCCTGGTCCTCGGGTGCTGCCTTCATGGTCAGGCTCCTTCGTTGGGTGCGGATGGCAGGACGGCGAAGTCCCACGGGTCGGTACGGAGGTCGCTCACGGTCACGTGCACACCGGCGGCCGCACGCAGCTGCTCGGCGGCGACGTCCAGCCAGAGCCACTCGGTCGCCCAGTGGGACGTGTCGATGAGCGCCGGTCCGTCGGCGAGCAGAGCCTGTTCGCGGAACTCGGACGCGGGGTGGTGCCGGAGGTCGCTCGTCACGTAGACGTCGGCGGCCCGCACGGCCGGGTGCCCGAGGTACGAGTCCCCCGCCCCGGCGCAGAGCGCGACCGTCCGGACCGGGTGGTCGTACTCCCCGGAGACGCGGACGCCCGTCGCGGTGGCGGGCAACACGTCGACGATCCGTCGGGCCAGTGCGCCGAGGGGCATCGGCTCGGGCAGCACGCCGACGCGGCCGATCCCGGTGATGCCGTCCGCCGCCGGGTCGATGGGGCGCTGGTCGACGAGCCCGATCCGCTCCGCGAGCACCGCCGACGTCCCGGTGGTGACGACGTCGGCGTTCGTGTGGGCCGCGAGCAACGCGCAGCCGCCACGGACCAGCGTGGCGAGCACGGACCCCTTGACCGTGGACTCGTCGATCGTCGTCACACCACGCAGCAGGAGCGGGTGGTGGGTGAGGAGCAGGTCCGCGCCGGCCGCGACCGCTTCCCGCGCGGTGTCGGGGACGGCGTCGACGGCGAGGTGGACGTGCTCGACCACCGCGTCCGGATCGCCGGAGACGAGGCCGACGGAGTCCCAGGACTCCGCTCCGGCGGTCGGCCACAGGGACTCGACGACGGACTGCAGTTCTCGGAGCGTCGGCATCCCGTCAGTGTACCGAGGCGCGGGGCCCGCTCCGGGTGTCAGCGGCGGCCGACGAGGCGCAGCACGCGAGCGACGAGACGCGACCACCAGCCGGGGCCGGCGGTCGTGTCGGCGGCGTCCCGGGCCTCCCGGTCGGACCCGTCGACGTCGGTCGCGGAGTCCGTCGGCCCGCCGACCGTGTCGTCGGAGACGACGGGCGGTGCGGACGGGACGGCGACCGAGACCACGGGCGTCTCGCCCGTGTGGGCGCGGAGCATCGCGGCGAACGCCTCGCGGTCGACGACGGTCGGGCCGGTGGCCGGCTGGACCAGCGGGGTGGGGCGGCCCGAGGCCGACAGCGGCGGTGAGACCGGGGCGCCGGACAGGAGGCCCGACACGGGGCGGACGGCCGTGCGCGGCCCGACGGCGGTCACGGTGGCAGCGCTCGGCGCGGGTGCATCCGCGTCGTCGGCTCCGTCGAGGTCGGCGGGCAGGTCGAGCGCGACGGGCTCGGCCACCGCGCGGTGCGGAGCAGGCAGCAACGGGCGGACCGCACCGACCAGCACCGGTGCGGTCGCGGCACGGCGGAGCGCGGCCCGCTCGCGGCGGCCGGCCTCGAGGGCGGCGTCGGCGAGGAGGTCGGCGAAGACCTCGCGGGCGAAGGCGCGTGCCCCGTCGATCTCGGCGGCCGAGACCTCGGTACCGGCCAGTCCGGCGACGACGGCCTCCCAGGCAGCGAGACGGGCGAGGTCCTCGTCGCGGACACGGACCTCGTCTTCGAGCAGGTCGATGCGCTCGATCGTGGTGCGGCCGCTGGTCGCGCTCAGGGCGACGGCCAGGTCGTCGAGACGGAGGGCGAGACGCTCGGGCGGTTCCGGGAAGGAGGGGGCGCAGACCGCGACGTGGCGCGCGCGGTCACGGCGGAAGGCGCGGTCGTCACGCTGCTCGACGGCACCCTGGCCGGCGACCGGAGCGTCCGCGACGGGAGCGACGGGAGCGTCCGCGACCGGAGCATGCGCAGCGGGATCGTCGACGTCCGGAGCGTCGACGGCGGGGAGCACCGGGCGGCGGACGGGACCGGTGACCGGGGGCACGACGAGGTCGGCCACGTACGGGGAGCGCGTCGCCGGGGCGTCGCGCAACCACTCCTCGAGTTCCCGACCGAAGGGGTCGACGAGGGGGGTGCGTGCACCGGACTGCGTCTCCATGTGAGGAGTATGAATATCGCGCGGTGCGGATCGGCGGACATCCGCGGAGTGTCGCGCGATCGGGTGGCATGTCGCACTGGACGTGAGCGGCGTGTCGGTCGCTCGGAGCGATCCGCGGGGTCAGCCGTGCAGCGTGTCGCGGGGGTACTCGCCGAAGCGACGCGCGTACGCCGCGGAGAACCGGCCGAGGTGCGCGAAGCCCCACCGCAGGGCGACGGTCGCGACGGTGGTGTCGAGCGGCGACGCTGCCCGGAGTTCGTCCCGGACCCGGTCCAGTCGAATGCCGCGCAGCATCGCGTTCGGGGCGACACCGATCTGCCGTTGGAAGGCCTGCTGCAGCCCGCGGACGCTCAAGCCGACCTGCTCGGCGACGTCCGTGGTGGTGATCGGGGTGTGGGCGACCGCGTGCATGTACTCCACGGCCGCACGAACGCGTCCGGAGGCGCCGACGGGGACCGGGACCTGGCGGGTCAGGACGTGGTGCGGGAACGTGCTGAGCAGGGCGAGGGCGGTGCGCCGTGCGACCTCGGCGAGGGCGAGCACGGACATCGGAGCGGCCCCGAGGACGACCGGCGCCCACTCCTGCACGTGCAGGTTCCAGGCACGGGCCGCCTCGACCCCGGGTGCCACCGCGTGGTCGAGCACGACCGTGCCGGGCTCCGCGCCGTGGACCTCGGCGGCGACGCGCTCGACGACGGTACGGTCCACCTGCACGAGGTTCTGCCGGACGTCCATCAGGTCGAAGCGGAACGGACGGTCCGAGGGGAACACGACGGGACGGCCCGGGACGAGGGCGACCTCGTCGCGGCCGACGTCGACCACGCCGCCGCCGTCGCTCACCCACGTCACGACGAACTCGTCCGGGGACGCGACCTCGCCGACCATCCGTGCGTCGTACCGGGTCGAGCGGAAGGACATCGTCGCGTCGCCGACGGTGCGGAAGCGGTACCCGAACGGTCGCTCCGATCGCTCGGGGAGGAAGCCCGAGGCGTCGTACGCGTCCTCGAACAAGGTCCGAGCGGCGTCGAGGTCGTTCCCGGTCATCTCGACGACGTTCCGAGGGTCGGGTGGCACGCACATCACGGGCATGCTGACACGGCTTGGACCGTGTCTATGAATCCGGATCGACCAGGTGCGGGAAACGGCTCACGCCGCGCGGGTGGCCTTCCGCACCGTCCACCGGTTCTCGTCGCCGTGACGGTCGTAGCGGAGCTCGTCGACGACCATCTGCACGAGGGCCAGCCCACGGCCGCTCTCCGCGAACTCGTCGGGCAGGGTCGCTCCGGCCACGTCGACCGCGGCGGGACGACCGTCGTCGGTGATCCGGGCCTCCAGCCCGTCGGACGCGACGGCCAACGTCAGCGAGCACGTCAACGGGACGCCGGCGGTGGCGTGCTCGATGACGTTCGACGCGAGTTCGATGATCGCGAGCTCGAGGGCCATGCGGTCCTCGACGCTGATCGCGGGCTCCGACGTCCAGACGTCGGCGAGGAAGTCGTGCACGGACGACACGTCGTCGGGCGGTGACGCGAAGTCGAGCCGGTGTTCCCCCACGACGGCCCCGGTCAGACCCATTCGCTGACGGCTTCGTCGCCGTCCGCGTAGCTGCGGAGGATCTTGTCGATGTTCGAGAGCTTCAGGACCATCGCGACCTGCTCGGAGGGAGCGGCGATCCGGAGGTCGCCGCCGGCCTGGCGCGCGGTCTTCAGTGCGCCCACGAGTGCGCCCAGACCCGACGAGTCGAGGAACTCGACCTTCGACAGTTCCACGGCGACGCGGGGGCGACCGCCCTCGATGACGGACGCGACCGTCTCGCGGAATGCGGGGGCCGACACCATGTTGAGGCGGCCCGAGCACTCGAGCACCGCCGCTTCCGTGCCGGCTTCGTGTACGACGATGTCCATTGTCTCCGGGTCCTCCTCGAGAACGTGCGCGTGCCTTCCAGCGAGGCTACCGATTGTCGACGACCGGGGGAACAGGACGCGCTGACTCCCGCGACCCCGGTCCGGGGGGATCAGCCCGTGTTCTGCAGTCCGGCGGCGATCCCGTTGACCGTCAACAGCAGCAGGCGGTGGTCCGCGTCGGTCGTGTCGGTGCTGCCCGAGGTGCGGATCGAGCGGAGCGCCCGGAGCTGCAGGTGCGACAGGGCGTCGACGTACGGGGAGCGGAGCCGCACCGCGCGCGCGAGCACCGGACGGTCCTGCAGGACGTCCTCGGCACCGCTGATCCGCAGGACCCACGAGCGGGTGCGGTCCATCTCGGCGAGGACCTTCTGTCCGAGGTCACCGCGGTCCGCGAGTTCGAGGTAGCGGCGGGCGATCTGGACGTCGGTCTTCGCGAGCGACATCTCGACGTTCTTCAGCAGGGCGGCGAAGAGCGGCCACTCGGCAGCAGCGGTGCGCAGCAGCTCGAGGTCGCCGACCGCCTCGAGCGCGGACCCGAGGCCGTACCACCCGGCGAGGTTGATGCGCGCCTGCGTCCACGAGAACACCCACGGGATTGCCCGCAGGTCCTCGAGGGACTCGACGCTCAGGCCGCGGCGAGCCGGACGTGATCCGAGCGGCAGGAGCCCGAGTTCCTCCATCGGCGTGACCCGGGCGAACCACGGCGCGAACCCGTCCGCCTTGACCAGGTCGTAGAACGCGGCGCGGGAGACGTCGTCGAGCTGCTGCGCCAGGTCGGCGAACCGCTCGGCTGCGACCGCCGTGCGGGACTCGTTCGAGGGCGAGGACGCGAACAGGGTCGCGGAGGCCATCTGCTCGAGGTGCCGGGCGGCGATGTCCTGGTCGCCGTACTGGGCGAAGATGACCTCGCCCTGCTCGGTGAGCTTGAGCCGGCCGTCGATCGACCCCGGCGGCTGCGCGAGCACGGCCTCGTTGGCGGGACCGCCGCCGCGACCGAGCGAGCCGCCACGGCCGTGGAACAGCGTCAGTTCGACGTCGTTCGCCGCGGCCCACGTCGCGATGCGCGCCTGCGCGTCGTACAGTGCGAGGTTCGCCGACACGGGGCCGACGTCCTTCGACGAGTCGGAGTAGCCGAGCATGACCTCGAGCCGCCGACCGGTCGCGGCCAGGCGTCGCTGGAACGGCTCGGTCCGGACGGCCTCGTCGAGGATGTCGACACTGGCGTGCAGGTCGGCGAAGGTCTCGAACAGCGGGATCACGTCGAGCACCGGGGCGGCCTCGACCGAGCCGAGCGCGGCGACCGCGAGCTCGTGCACGTTCGCCAGGTCCGCCGCGGACTGCGTGAACGAGACGATGTACCGGCTCGCCGAACGGACGCCGTACCGACGCTGCAGGTCCGCGATGGTCCGGAAGACGGCGAGGACCTCCTCCGTCATCTCGCTGCGTGCTCCCCCGGCCCGGATCTCCGCGAGGGCGGTGCGGTGGACCTGCGAGTGCTGACGGACCTCGAGTTCGGCGAGGTGGAAGCCGAAGGTCTCGACCTGCCACACGAGGTTCTGCAGCTCGCCGTTCGCGGCCCGGACGGCACCGGCGGCGGTCAGGGAGGCCTGCACGACGCGGAGGTCCGTGAGGAGCTCGTCGGGACCGCTGTACGCGAGCGGACGGTCGTCGCGGCGGGTGGCGTCGATGCGGGCGGCGATGAAGAGCAGTGCCCGACGGTGCGTCTCGTTCGGCGCGCGGATGCCGATGCGCTCGGCGACCTCCGGGTCGAGCGACTCCTGCGCCGCGACGAGGGCGGTGAGGCCGGCGTCCGCGGGGGTGTGGTCGGCGTCGAGCGTCAGGGCGCTGCCGATGCGGGTGGCGGCGCGGGTGAGACCGAGCAGGATGTGCTCGGCCGCGATCTCGGCGGCCTGGCGCGTGACGTCGGCGGTGACGTGCGGGTTGCCGTCGCGGTCCCCGCCGATCCACGTGCCGAAGCGCACGAACGCCGGGGCCTGCACCGGGGCGCGGCCGGCGTCGTCGCCCTGCAGCCGGTCGTCGAGCAGTCGGTAGACCTGGGGCACGATCTCGAAGAGCGTCTGGTCGAACACGCTCATCGCGGTCCGGACCTCGTCCAACGGGGTGGGCCGGGTCGTCCGCAGCGGCGAGGTGCGCAGCAGCGTGGCGATCTCCTCGAGCAGGCGTCGCTCGTTCTCGGCGCGGGCGGTGGCGTTCTTCGTGCGGTCGCGTTCGTCGATGAGGTCCGTGATGCGACGGACGCCCGTGGTCACCGCACGACGGCGGGCCTCGGTCGGGTGCGCGGTGAGGACCGGGTGGAACCGGAGCCCCTCGAGCCGGGCGGCGGCCTCGTCGGCGCCGACCTGCTCCACGAGCTCGACGAACGTGGCCGGGAAGGAGTCGCCCGGCAGGCCGCCGTCGTCGCCGCGGGAGCGGAGCACGCGGACACGGTGGTGCTCCTCGGCGAGGTTGACGAGGTGGAAGTACGAGGTGAAGGCCCGTGCGACCTCTTCGGCGCGTTCCGCCGAGAACCCCGCGACGACCGCCTCGGCCCGCGCGGCTCCGTCGGCGTCGGTGTTCTCGTACGCGTGGATGACCGCCTGGCGCAGCGCCTCGACGTCGCGCAGCAGGTCGGGCCCGCCGGTCTCGCTGAGCACCCGGCCGAGCAGGTTGCCGAGGTACCGGACGTCGGCGCGGAGGTCGCTGTCGACCGCTCCGCTGACGTCGTCACGCGCCCGTCCGTGGCGCGTCGAGCCGTCGATCGTCGTCATGGAGGTCCTTCCCGGGTCGGTCCGGGCTGTCCCGCCCGGGTCGGTCCGGGCTGTCCCGGCGTGGCAGCAGCGTACCGGGCAGCGCAGCCTCGTGACGACGACCGTCCGGACGGGCGGACCAACGGCGGTCCGCTGGGTGGGTCAGGCCGGGTCGGCGAGGACGGACGGCAGCCGCGTGCCGTCGACCGCCGCGAGCAGCCCGGCGTCGAGCCGGTACGCGAGTTCGACCTCGGCGATGACGCGCTCCCGCTCGTCCTCCGTCCACGGGGCCGCGTCGAGTTCCGCCCGGTAGGTGTCCGTGAACGCGGCCGGGTCTGCCACCTGGTCGAAGATCCACAGCAGGACGCCGTTCGTCTCGAACCCGAACTGGTCGGCGAGCAACCGGCCGATCGCGTGGCCGCCGGTCAGGTCGCCGAGGTAGCGCGTGTAGTGGTGTGCGACGAACCCGCCCGGCCACGTCGCCGCGACCTCGTTGAGCCGTCGCACGTACGCCGTCGTCGCCGGGAGCGGCGTGAGCAGCTCGTCCCAGTCGGGTCCGACCAGGTACTCGAGGTCCGCACGGATGCCCGGCATTCTGGTCAGTCGGCTCGTCACGAACGGGGCCGCGACGGGGTGGTCCGCCATCCGGTCCGCCGCGCGTTCGAGGGCGTCGTACACGAACGCGTACTGCCCGAGCAGTGCCGCGTAGTCGGCGACGTCGCACCGCCCCTCGACGAGGTCGTGCATGAAGCCGTGCCCGGCCGAGACGCCGTGCGAGCGCCGGGTCCGGGCCCGCAGCGCCTCGGAGAACGGGACGACGTTCGTGCTCATGAGGTGAGGCTAACCTCACTTGATGCCCGTCGTCACGCACCGACGGGAAGACCCAGGAAAGGAGGCTCGTCCCCGATGAGCCCGAAGCCGAACCGCCCGCAGCACGTCCTGGTCGTCGTCCGGACCGAACGACTCACCCCGCACATGGTGCGCGTGCACCTCGGAGGACCCGGGTACGACGCCTTCGTCGGCGACGCCGACCCGGAACGCCTGGCGATGACGGACAAGTACGTGAAGCTGCTGCTCCCGCAACCGGGCTCCGGGCTGCGACCGCCGTACGACCTGGAGGCCCTCCGCGCGACGATGCCGAAGTCGGACCTGCCCGCCCGCCGCACGTACACGGTGCGCGCCGTGGACCCGCTCGCACGGACCATCGCGATCGACTTCGTCGTGCACTCGTCGGCAGGGCACGGCGACGACGGACTCGCCGGACCCTGGGCGGTCGCCGTGCAGCCCGGGGACCGCATCGCACTGTCCGGTCCCGGCGGCGGGTACGCACCCCCGACCGACCCGACCGTCACGCACGTGCTGCTCGGCGACGACAGCGCCCTGCCCGCGATCGGTGCCGCCCTGGAGGCGATGCACCCCACCGCCACGGGTGTCGCCCTGCTCGAGGTGGCCGGCCCCGCCGACGAACAGCCGCTCGTGCACCCGACGGGCGTCACGCTGCGGTGGCTGCACCGCGACGCGGTCGGGGCCGAGCCCGGCACGCTGCTGCTGGCGGCGACCCGGGAGCTGCCCAGGGCCTCCCGGCCGGTCCGGGTCTTCGCGCACGGCGAGCGTGCCGCGATCAAGGCGATCCGTCGGGTCCTGCAGGACGACTGGGGACTCGAGAAAACGGACATGTCACTGTCGGCCTACTGGGCGCTCGGGCGCGCCGAGGACCGGTTCCAGGAGGAGAAGCGCGAACCCGTCGGGGTGGTCTTCCCCGACTGAGCTGCCGCCACCGGCCGGTCGGACGGGAGGCCCGCCGCGCGTCGGTGGTCGCCGGTAGCGTCCCGCGCATGGTCCGGCCCCGAGACGTCCCGCGCTGCTGCGTGCCCGGCTGCGACCGCACGACCACGGACGGCGTGCCCGTGCCGCTGTGCCTCGGACACGTCACCCTGGTCGGCGACTTCGCCGCGGAGCACGTCGGCGTCGAGGACCTGCTGCCCGGCCCGTGCATCGTGTGCGGCGGACGCATCGGCGTGCGCTTCCCGACCGGGACCCTCTGTGCCGTGTGCGAGTGGCGGTTCGGCGACGTGCCGGACGGCGAACTCGGTGCGCCGCGGGTCGACGTCGTCTACTACCTGCGGATGCGCGACGAGAGCGGGGACCGGGTCAAGATCGGCACGACCGCGAACCCGCGGCAACGGCTCGGGCGGATCGCGCACCAGGACCTGCTCGGGTTCGAGCGGGGCGACCGGACGCTCGAACGACGGCGACACGCCGAGTTCGCGGCCTCGCGCTACCCGGGCACCGAGTGGTTCCGCGTGACGCCGGAGCTCCTGGCGCACGTGGGCACGGTCGCCGCGGGCGCCCCGGACCCGTGGGCGCTGCACACGCGGTGGGTCAGCGAGGCGCTGGCGCTCCGGGCCTGAGGCAGCGAGCGGCGCTCTGGTCCCGAGGCAGCGAGGGGTCCGAGGCAGCGAGCGGCGTTCCGGACCCGAGGCAGCGACCGGCGTCCCGCGCCCGACACGCGGTCGGCGGTGACCGCGGTCAGCGGGCGTAGGCGTCGACGAAGAGCGGGCCGCGGATCTCCCGCAGGACGTCGACGAGCCGGTCGACCGTCCGGCCGGACACGCCGGACACCTGGAGGTCCCACGGACCGAGTGCCGGCAGCCGCCCGGTGCGGATGCGCACGACCTCCCACCCGACGGCGCGGGTGGCGCGGTCCTTCCGGCGGTCGGAGTCCTCGCGGGAGCCCACGTGCTCGAGCCCGTGCCGCCCGGTCGAGTCGTACTCGATCGCGACGCGGAGCTCGGGCAGCACGATGTCCGGCCAGACCTCGACGTGCTCGTGGAACGGCCGGTCCAGGCGGATCGCGGTGTGGTCGAACGTCAGGTCGAGCCGGTCGCGCAGCGCTGCGCGGAGCTCCGCCTCGACCGCCGAGGCCGGCGCCGGGGCACACCGACTGACGAAGGACTCCCCCGACGGCAGGCGCGGGGTCTTCGGGCAGATGGTCCGGGGTGCGGCCGAGCGGGCACCGCCGGTCCGTCCGGTGCGGCGGCTCCCCCGGCGCGTCGACGCCACCGCGCCGCTCGGCACCGCGGACGAGGAGGCCCCGGTGGCGACGGCGCGGGCACCACCGCGCGCGGGCGCGGCCGGCAGCGTCTGCCGACCGGTCGTCCGCACGGCGCGCTGCGGGACGGGGACCCCGCTCGGCCAGTCCTCCGGCAGGACCGGCCAGCGCTGCGGCTGGGCGAGCACCGCACACTCCGGGCACCACACGGACCGTCGGCGCTCACGGCCCGGCCGGGACCGCTGCTCGGACGGTGTCGCGACGAACACGTGGCCGATGTCGCACTCCCACGTCAGCAGGACGTCGGCGGCCGGCGGCACCTGCGTGAGGACGACACCGGCGTTCCACTCCGGGTGGTACTGCCGCACGAGGACCGGCCACGACGCCCACTCGGCTCGGAACTCCCCCACGGCGTAGGGCACCGGGACGCCGCGCGACCACTGTCGGCGGCGCCACCACGCATCGACTGGTTCGGCCACGAGCGGCACGGTAGGACGAGCCACCGACACCGACCGGATCGGCCATTGCCGACACCGACCGGGACCGCTTCGCTCAGGTCGGCGGGGTGACGAACGTGAACCGCTCGGGACCGGCGTCGGACCCGTCGTCGAGCACGCGGATGCCGGATTCACGGCAGGCGGTGATGCCGTCGCGGTGCACGCGCTCCGGCCGAGGCCGCTTCGGTACGCCGGCGCTGCCGAAGACGGCCCACGCGTTCGCCGCCGCGGCGCTCGTGAAGCGGGTGCTGTACCGGACACCGGCGAAACCCGCTGCGTCGAAGGCCCGGGCCCACGCCTGCGGCACCCGGTAGTCGCCCATCGTCTGCAGCTCCGCCCCCACGCCGGACCGGACCGCGAGCGGGTCGGTGACGTCGGCGAAACGGCGGCCGCGGGAGGCGCGCGCGGCCACGACGACCATCTCCCGAGCCCGTGCCGCGAACACGGTGTTCGTGGTCAGGGTGTGGTGTGCGAGACGCTCCCGCACGGCGACCTCCACCGAGTCCGCCCAGTAGCAGGTGCCCCGCGGAGCGGCGAGGTCGAAGCGGCCGCCGTCGATCCCGTCCGCGTCCGCCGGGGTCGAGGCGAACCACCAGGCACCGCGGTCGTGCCGCTTCGCCCGGTAGAAGGTGGTGCCGCGCGACTCCGCCGCGGGGAAGGCCGACAGGTCGACGCCCGCGTCCGGGAGCTGCTGGGCGACGTCGGTGCGCCGGGGCTCGTGTGCCGGGGTCATCGCGCGCGGCTCAGGCGTCCGCGTGCCAGGCGTTCGCCGCGCGACGGGCGGCAGTGACCACGGGCTGCACGCGACCGTCCCGGAGCGCCTGGGCGGCGGTCGTCCCGCCGAACTCGTCGGCGACGGTGTTCAACCAGAGCGCGCTGCCCCACGGGTCGATGCCGTCGCGGTCGAGCAGGTCGAGGACCTCCCGCAGGTGCGGGAGCGGGGCGCCGGAGGCACCGAACTGGAACGACGGGAAGATGCGGGTGCCGTCCCCGATCTTCAGGCCGAGCAGGTCGCGCTTCTGGCTCGCCTTGTGGATCGCCTGCCGGCTCACACCACGCCAGGTCGCGAGCGAGGTCGTGTCGTAGAACGGCCCGATGAGGGCGTCCGCCTCGTGCTTCACCGCGGGCAGGGCGGCGAGCATGCGTTCGGCCAGCGCGTCGACGTCCGCAGAGTCGGAGAGCGCGCCGTCCGCCCGGCCCTGCCGGACGAGGTCGGTGACCGCCTCGACCAGTGCGGTCTCGGTGGCGGAGAGCCCCCGGCCCGCGCGGCGGTCCGCGTCGGCCGTGGCGCCGGAGCGCTGAGCGCTCGCACCGCGGGTGGCCGAGCGGTGCAGTGTCGATTCCAAGCCGGACTCCTGTCGTCAACCGTGTCAACCACACGCTACGCGCGGGGCGACAACCGTGTCAACCCGTCCTGCCGGTTCCGCTCCCCCGACCGCCGGACGGGAGGCGCGGTGCGCTTCCGGCACCGCGCCTCCCGTCCGGCGACCCCGCGTCAGCGGGTGTCAGTGCTCGTCGTAGTGGTCCTCGTGACGGGCGTGACGGTGCCCGTCGTGGACGAAGTCGACGTGGTCGTCGTGCTCGACGGTCTCGTGCTCGCCGCCGTCGCGCTCGTGGTCGTGCTCCTCGACGCCGTGCTCGGCGACGCGGTGCTCGCCCTCCGCGGGTCCGTCGACGGTGGGCTCGGTCGTGTCGGTCATGGTGCCGTCCTTTCGTGAGATCGGTTCTCATGCCACCGTACGGGCTCGTCCCCCCGATGTCCGCCGGCGGACCGGCAGACCCGTCGGACCTTCCCCGGGACGCCGTGCCGTGCCAGGGTCGGACCGTGTACACCGACATCACCGGACCGGACCTCACCTCGTACCGCGGCAGCGTCGCCGAACCGGACGACTTCGACGACTTCTGGCGACGCACCCTCGCGGCAGCGCGGGAACACCCCGTCGCCGTACGGACCGAGCGGGTCGACACCGGCCTGACGACGGTCGACACCTACGACGTCTCGTTCGCCGGCTGGGACGGGCAGCGGGTCGCCGCGTGGCTGACGGTCCCCGCGGGCAGCAGCGCCGACGCTCCGCTCCCCGCCGTCGTGGAGTACCTCGGCTACGGCGGTGGACGCGGCCTGCCGACCGAACGCCTGCTCTGGGCGTCGTCGGGCGTCGCGCACCTGCTCATGGACACCCGCGGCCAGGGCTCCGGTTGGGCGACGGGCGACACCCCGGACCCGGACGGCAGCGGACCGGCGATCCCCGGCGTGATGACCCGCGGCATCGAGTCGCCCGACACGTACTACTACCGGCGCCTGACCACCGACGCGGTCCGCGCCGTCGACGCCGTCCGCGACATCGACCTCGTCGACGGCCGGCGGGTCGCGGTGCTCGGCGGCAGCCAGGGCGGCGGGATGGCGATCGCCGTCGCCGGCCTGGTGGAGGGACTGGCCGGGGTGTTCCCCCGCGTGCCGTTCCTCTGCGACCACCGGCACGCCACGCAGATCACCGACGCGTACCCGTACCACGAGGTCGTCGACTACCTGGCGACGCACCGCACCGCCACGGAGCAGGTGTTCGGAACGCTCGCGTACTTCGACGGCGTCCTGCACGCGGCCCGTGCAACCGCACCGGCGTGGTTCTCGGTCGCGCTGATGGACCCGATCTGCCCGCCCTCGACCGTCTACGCGGCCTACAACGCCTGGGGTGGCCCGAAGGAGATCACCGTCTGGGAGTACAACGGCCACGAGGGCGGCGGGGCGCACGAGGACGCCGACACGCTGCCGCGGCTCCGGCAGCTGTTCGGCTGACACCGGAGCGACCACGGCGACCGGCCAGCGGGCGAGCACCGGCTCGGTCACCGGGGAGGGCCACGATGTGACGCTGCGTTGCGCCGTGTAGCGCCGTGTTGCGGAGTGTGCCGCCGTGTTTCGTCCTCCGTTGTGAGCGGGGCGGAGCCCTCGTACCGTCGGGCCACCGACCGGCACCCGCCGGCCGGGTCACCGACGTGAGGGACACCGATGACCGACACGGCCCCGGCGCACACCGCCTCTCCCCGCGCGCTCGTGTTCCGCACGGTGCACCCCGACGACCCTGCCGTCGCCCCGCTGCTCGCCGACCTGGAACACGAGTACGACACCCGGTACGGCGACTCCTCCGACGAGCCGGCGTCGGTCGAGCTCCGGCGTTGGCCGGCGGAGGACTTCGTCGCCCCCCGCGGTGCCTTCGTCCTGCTGTTCGAGGACGACCAGCTCGTCGCCGGCGGCGCGTTCAAGCCGTACGACGCGGAGACCGTCGAGCTCAAGCGCATCTGGACGGCGCCGGCCGCACGTGGGCGGGGGCTCGCCGGGCTCGTCGTCGCCGAACTCGAGGCAGAAGCCCGCCGCCGTGGGTTCCGCCGCGTCCACCTGACCACCGGGCCGCGGCAGCCCGAGGCGGTCCGGCTCTACCTCCGCTCCGGGTACACCCCCCGGTTCGACCGCGGACGGCCGCCGGAGGAGATCGGGATCCACCCCTTCGAGAAGGTGCTCGACGAGGCGGAGGCGGAGCGGGCCTCCCGTCCCGGGACCGACCCGGACGTCGTCCTGGCGGGGCGCGCCGCGCTCGACCGGCCCGTCGTGCCGCTCCGGCACCCGCTGCGGTGGCTCGCCGCCGCGGTCGTCCTCGTGCTCGTGCTGAACCTGGTGCAGACCCTGTTCACCAACCCGTCCTGGGGGTGGCCCCGTGTCGGGACGTGGCTGTTCAGCCCGGCGGTCCTCACCGGACTGCAGCTGACCCTCGTCGCGACCGCGTTGAGCGCGGTGATCAGCTTCGCCGGTGGCGTCCTCGTCGCGGTCGCCCGGATGTCGCCGAACCCGGTGTTGTCCGGGCTCGCCTGGGGCTACGTCTGGCTGTTCCGGTCGGTGCCGCTCATCCTCGTGCTCGTCTTCCTCTACAACCTCGGCTCGCTGTACCCGTCGATCGGCGTCGGGATCCCCTTCGGGCCGCAGTTCACCGTGCCGACGACCGACCTGCTCGGCGACCTGGCGATCGGGGTGCTCGCGCTGAGCCTCAGCGAGATCGCCTACGCGTCGGAGATCGTCCGCGCCGGGGTCCTCGCCGTCGACACCGGGCAGCGTGAGGCGGCGCAGGCGCTCGGACTCCCCCGTCACCGACAGTTCCTGCGGATCGTGCTGCCCCAGGCCCTCCGCTCGATCGTGCCGGCGTTCGTCAACCAGCTGATCGGGCTGCTCAAGGCGTCCTCGCTGCTGTTCTACGTCTCGCTGCTCGACCTGTTCGGGGTGGTGCAGAACCTGTCGAGCACCTACCCGACGGACGTCATCCCGCTGCTCGTCGTCGCGACGCTCTGGTACCTCGCACTCACCAGCGCCGTGTCGGTCGTGCAGTACCACGTCGAGCGGTGGACGGCCCGCGGCTCGGTGCGCGAGCTGCCGCCGACCCCCTGGCAGCGGATCCGTGCCGCGCTGCGGGCTGCCCGCCGCACCGCCGCCACCCGTCCCGCGACCACGGCGTCCCACCCGTCCGTCGCATCGACCGCCGTCAGGAGCACCCGATGACCGCCGCCGTCTCCGTCCGGAGTGCCGTGAAGGCGTTCGGCGACCACGTCGTCGTCGACGGCGTCGACCTCGACCTGCCCGCCGGGAGCGTGACGGCGGTGCTCGGACCCTCCGGGTCGGGGAAGTCGACGCTCCTCCGCGCGATCAACCACCTGGAGCCGCTCGACCGCGGCGTCGTCACCATCGGCGGCGAGCCGGTCGGGGTCCGCGTCCGTCGCGGCCGCGACGGCCGTGAGCGCCTCGAGGAGCTACCCGAACGGATCATCCTGCGGCAGCGCTCCCGGATCGGGTTCGTGTTCCAGCACTTCAACCTGTTCCCGCACCTCACCGCGCTCGAGAACGTCGTCGAGGGGCCGGTGGCCGCCGGGGTCCCCGCCGACGCTGCCCGGGCACGCGGCAGACAGCTCCTCGACCGGGTCGGGCTCGGTGACCGCGCGGACAGCCGACCACGGCAGCTGTCCGGCGGCCAGCAGCAGCGCGTCGCCATCGCCCGGGCGCTCGCGCTCGAGCCCTCGGTGGTGCTGCTCGACGAGCCGACGTCGGCGCTCGATCCGGAGCTCGTCGGCGAGGTGTTGTCCGTCATCGCGGACCTCGCCCGGTCCGGCACCACGCTCGTCGTCGTCACGCACGAGGTCGCCTTCGCCCGCGAGGTCGCCGACCACGTCGTGTTCCTCGACCGCGGCCGCGTCGTCGAACAGGGACCGCCGTCGCAGGTCATCGATGCGCCGGCGCACCCGCGCACCCGCGACTTCCTCGCCCGCGTGCGCTGACCGCGCGGCTCTCCCACACCCCGTCCCCACCCGATCCCCTCGTCTGGAGCACCATGTCCTCGAACCCCGTCTCCCTCCGCCAGCGGCACCGTGCCGGCGTCCTCGTCCTCGCGGCCGGCGTCGTCGTCGCACTCGCCGGCTGCTCAGCGAACGCCGCGGCCGACCCCGCCGGCGCGGACGACGGCTCGGTCACGATCGGCGCCGCCGCGAACGGTGCCGCGACCGAGACCACGCTCGACGTCGCGGCCGACCCCGCCCTGCACGATGCCCTCCCCGCCGATGTGAAGGCCTCGGGGAAGCTCGTCATCGGCGTCGGGGCCCTGCCCGCCGGGGTCCCGCCGCTCGCCTTCACCGGGGACGACCAGAAGACGCTCACCGGCTCGGAGCCGGACCTCGGCCGCCTCGTCGCCGCGAAGCTCGGGCTCCGGGCGGAGGTGTCGAACGCGACCTGGGACAACCTCTTCGTCGGCATCGACGGCGGCAAGTTCGACGCCGGGTTCTCGAACATCACCGTGACCGAGCAGCGCAAGGAGAAGTACGACTTCGCGTCCTACCGGCAGGACGAACTCGCCCTGCAGGTACCGGCCGACAGCGACCTGTCCTTCGACGGCGACCCGTCCGTCCTCGCCGGGGAGACGATCGCCGTGAGCTCGGGCACGAACCAGGAGAAGATCCTGCTCGAGTGGCAGGAGCAGCTCGCGGCCGACGGGAAGACCGTCACGGTCAAGTACTACCCGGACGGCAACGCGGTGAAGCTGGCCCTCGACTCGGGGAAGATCGACGGGTACTTCGGCCCGAACCCGACGATCGCCTACCAGAACAGGCAGAGCGCGGGTGGGGCGCACCCCACGAAGACGGCGGGCACGTACTCCGGAGCCGGGGCGGACCTGCAGGGGCTCATCGCGGCGACGACGAAGAAGGGCAGCGGTCTCGCGGATCCGATCGCGGACGCCCTCGACGAGCTCATCGAGGACGGCACCTACGCGGAGTGGCTGCGGGCGTACGGCCTGTCGAACGAGGCCGTCGAGCACTCGGAGGTCAACCCCGAGGGACTGCCGCTCGACAACAGTTGACGCGCGGCTCCCGCGCTGGCACGACGCGCCGCTCACCTCCCCGGTGGGCGGCGCGTTGTGCGTTGCCGCCGTCGTCCGCGCAGCGGTGACGGGCCGGCGGTCCCCGCCGGGACGCACGCCGTCGGACGGGAGGCGCGGTGTGCGCCGGCACCGAGCCTCCCGTCCGGCGGCAGGACCGCACCCCGCGCGAGCGGGCGCGACCCGGGTCGCGCGGCGCGGCGCGCCGGGCTCCAGGCGACGCCAGGCCTCAGCGACGCCTGGCCTCAGCGACGCCTGGCCTCAGGCGACGACGACCGCCTCGGCGGTGCGGCGGGCCCACTCGGCGGCGAGCAGCTCGTAGGAACGCACCCGTGCGGCGTGCTCGTGCGTGATCGTCGTGACGAGGAGCTCGTCCGCACCGGTGACTCGGCGGAGCACCTCGAGACGGTCCGCGACGTGCCCGGCGTCCCCGACGAAGCGGGCGGCGATGCGGTCGCGGACGGACGCGGCGGCGGCTGCGTCGAGCGGGGTCGCGCGGGCCTCGTCCGGCGTCGGGTACGCGATCGCGCCGATGCCGGACCGGATCGAGTGCACCCACTGCCCGTAGCCGTGCGCGAGTTCCTCGGCCTCGGCGGTCGAGCGGCCGACGACGACGTCCGCGGACACGATGACGTACGGCTCGTCGAGCACGCCGGGGCGGAAGGCCGCGCGGTACGCCCCGACGGACGCCAGGACGGTGCCGGGCGTGGAGTGGTAGTTCGCGCCGTAGGGCAGACCGAGCACCCCCGCGATCCGGGCGCTCTCGCCGCCGGTCGAACCGTGGACCCAGAGCTCGACGTCCGCACCGGTCGCCGGTGGCGCCTCGACGACGGCGCCGTCACGCTCCCAGGTGCCGGCGAAGAGGGCACGGACCAGGGCGAGTTCGTCCTCGAACCGGTCGACGTCACCGGGTACGCGGCCGAGCAGCTCCCCCTGCAGGGCGAACCGGCTCCCGGGGGCGATGCGGAGGTCGAAGGGCGCGGGCAGGAGCAGCCCGTCCACCTCGGTGTCCGCGCGCGGGGCGAGCGCGGGCGGCTTCGGCGTGCCCGGAGCGGGTGCGCCCGAGCGGCCGAGACCGAGGTCGAACCGCGGCCCGTACAGCCCGGTGAGGGTGCCGAAGGTCTCGGCGATCTGCAGTCCGCGGACGTTCCCGACCAGGGTCGCTGCGCTGCCGACCCGGATCGACGTGGTGGCACCGGCGACGGCACCCATGACGACGGTCGGCGCACTGCCCGCGACGCCCGGGTTGAGGTGGTGCTCGGCGAGCCAGTACCGGGCGTAGCCGGCGCGCTCGGTGACGACGGCGAGGTCGACCGTCTCGTGCAGGGCCGCCGTGGCGGACGAACCGCTGCGCACGGGGACGAGGTCGAGCACCGAGAGCGGCACCGGCGCCCCGCGGTCGACGCCGCTCACGCGAGCACCCCCTGGCGGTCACGGACCCGCCCGGAGAGCCCGAGGGTCTCGCGCAGGGTCGCCCCGTCCTCGTACTGCTCCCGGTACACACCGCGCTCCTGCAGCAGTGGGACGACGCTGTCGACGAACTCGTTCAGGCCGTACGGGTTCGTGTGCGGGACGACGACGAACCCGTCGGTCGCCCGTTCCTGCACGTACCGGTCGATCTCGGCGGCGATGCTCGTCGGCGTGCCGACGAAGCCGCCCCGTGTCGACACCCGGATGACGAGCTCGCGGATGGACAGCCGATCCGCCGCGGCCTGCTCGCGCCACGTCTGCACGACCGCCCGGGGGTCCCGGACGTGCCGGACCCTGCCGCGGGTGATCGTGTCCGCGTCGACGTCGGGTTCGACCTCGGGCAGCGGTCCGTCGACGTCGTAGGACGACAGGTCCCGGTTCCAGACCTGCTCGAGGAACGCGATCGCGGTCGCCGGGCTGACCTGCGCCCGACGGATCGCACGGGAGCGTTCCTCGGCGTCGGCCCGGGTGTCGCCGAGCGTGAAGGTCGCGCCGGGCAGGACGAGCAGCTCGTCCCGGGAACGTCCGACCCGCTCCAGCCGTGCCGCCAGGTCGTCGGAGAACCGGCGGGCGTCCTCGAACTCGGTGTGCAGCGAGAAGACGACCTCGGCCTGCGCGGCGGCGAGGTCGCGGCCCTCGTCGGAGTCGCCGGCCTGCACGAGCACGGGGTGACGCTGCGGGCTGCGCGGCACCGGGAACGTGCCGGTGACGTCGAACTGCGGGCCGTGGTGGTCGACGTCCCGGATGCGGGAGCGCTCCGCGTACACGCCGGAGGTCACGTCGGCGACGACGGCGTCCGGCTGCCACGAGTCCCACAGCTCGCGGGCGAGCTCGACGAACTCGGCGGCGCGCGTGTACCGGTCCGCGTGGTCGAGGAAGCCCCCGCGTCGGAAGTTGGCACCGTGGAAGGCGTCCGAGCTCGTCACGACGTTCCACCCGGCGCGGCCCTCGGTGAGGTGGTCGAGCGTGGCGAGCTGCTTCGCGAGCTCGACCGGCTCGTTGAACGTCGCCGACAGCGTGCCGACGAGCCCGATGTGGGACGTCACCCCGGCGAGGGCGGCCAGGACGGCGAGCGTGTTCGGACGACCGACGACGTCGAGGTCGTGCACGCGGCCCTTCTGCTCGCGGAGCCGCAGCCCCTCGGCGAGGAACAGGAAGTCGAACCGGCCCCGCTCGGCGTTCCGCGCGAAGTGCTCGAACGACGAGAACGCGATCTGGCTCTCCGCGCGGTCGTCGCTCCAGACCGTGGTGTTGTTGACGCCCGGGAAGTGGGCGGCCAGGTGCACCTGTCGCTTCGTGCTCATGCGGGGACCCCCTCGGGTGTGGTGGTGGCGTACCGGCTGACCGCGGGGCGCAGCCCGAACCGCGTCCGCAGGTCGGCGACGGGGCGCGAGGCGACGTCCGCGCGGAGCCCGGCGGTGACGAGCGCGGGGACGAGCTGTCGGGCGACGGCGGTGCTGTCGAGCGGGATCCGCAGCGGGCGCAGTCGGACGCCGGCGTACCCGAGGGCACGGAGGTCGCCGATGCGGGACACGAGTTCCGGCACGGTGGTCGCGAGCACGGCGGCGTCCGACCAGGGGGGACCCGCTGCCGCAGGCCCCGCCGCCACGGTTCCCGCCGCCGCGTCGAGCGCCGCCAGCGCGTCCGCCGCCTCCGCCGACGACGACCCGATGAGCACCGCGAGGTCCGCGAGCACCGGGCGCTCCCGGTCCGATCCGGCCGCCTGCTCGGCGTCCCGCACCGCGGCCAGCGCGCCCCGGTCCTCCCGGCCGCCCGCACCGGGCGTGACGAGCACGACGTCCGCGGCGTCGACCGCGAACCGCGCCGTGTCCTCGCGGTGCGCCAGTGCGAGGACCGGCGGCCGACCCTGCGGGGACCGCGGGACGATCGACGCGCCGTGCACCGACAGGTACGAGCCCCGGAACCGGGCGTCGTGGATGCGGTCGCGGTCGATGAAGCGGCCGGTGGTGACGTCGCGGATGACGGCGTCGTCGTCCCAGCTGTCCCAGAGACGTGCGACCACCTCGGCGACCTCGCGCGCCTCGTCGAGCAGCGGCTCGACCGTGCCCGGTCCCGGTGCTCCGTCGGGCAGGGTCCGGCGGCCGAAGAGCGCGGCCTCGCGGGCGGTGGGACTCACCTGCAGTCGCCACCCGGCCCGGCCGGTTGACACGTGGTCGAGGGTCTGGAGGGCCGTTGCGACGTGGAACGGTTCGGTGTGGGTCACCGAGACGGTCGGGACGAGGCCGATCTGGCGGGTGGCCGGTGCGACGGCGGCGGCGACGAGCAGTGCGTCGAGGTGCCCGACGACCGTGCTGGTGTCGAGGTCACCGGTCGCGTCCACGGGGCCGGCGGTGAAGGAGTCCTCGAACGTGACGGCGTCGACGCCGAGGCGGTCCTGCTCGCCGACGACGTCGCGCCAGTGCTGCAGGGTCGGCAGGCGTCGCGCGGCGACCGGGTCGGTCCGCCAGGCTGCCGGGTGCCATCCGGCGCCCTGCAGGGCGGTGACGAGGGTGATGCGGTCGGGCACGGGTTCCTCGGCTCTGTCGGTGGTCACGGCGTGCGGGACGCGGGGCATCGGGCGTGCGTCGACGCTACGGCGACGGACGCCGGACCGGGACGTGGGTTGCGGTCCGTGACGGGGTGTTGCGTCAGATGACGTCCGGCGTCCGTCCGTCACGCGGGTGGTGACGGGGCTCGATCACCAGGTGATGCGGACGAACTCCCGGCGGAGGCGGTCGGCTCGTCCGGGGTTGGTCTGCTCGACCCAGCCGATGCGGCCGAGGAGGTGCGCCCGGAAGTCCGGATGACCCGAGCGGTTCTGCGACTCCGGTCCGTGCTCGGCGCAGTTGTGGAGGACGGCGTGGAGGCGGTCGACCTCGCGGCGGCCGGGAGCGGTGCGGTCGTTGACGACGACGCCGGTGACGCTCTGGCGGACGCTCGCGGGTCGGACCCGGGTCTTGCGGGCGTTGAGCCGGAGGCCCTGGTCGGTGACGATGCGGTCGACACCCCGGAGGAAGGCGTCGGCGCGCCGCGCGAGACGGTCGTCGCCGCTGAAGGTGAGGTCGTCGGCGTACCGGGTGTAGACGGCACCGGCGGCGTCGGCCCACCCGGCGAGGCGCGCATCGAGGTGCCGCAGCACGGTGTTCGCGAGCGCCGGGGAGGTCGGCGCTCCCTGGGGCAGGTGCGCGTCGGCGAGGGCGCGGCGGAGGGCGGCCCGCTCGTCGACGTCCCCGCCGGGCGGCATCGCGGTGAGCACGTGGGTCGGGACCCGGTGGGTGCAGAGACCGGTGAGGACGTGGGCGAGGGGTTCCGCGAACCCGGCCGCCCGGAACACCCCGTACACGGACCGTGCGCGGACGCTCGCGAAGAAGCTGGTGAGGTCGGCTGTGATGACGACGCGTTGCCCGACGTGCAGCGTGGCGCCGGAGACCACGCTGCGGCCGGGGACGAAGCCGTGTGCCGCATCGTGCACCGGCAGGACCGCCAGGAGTTCGTCGAGGACCGTCCGTTGCGTCCGGCGGAGCATGTCCAACGGTTTCTCGAGCAGGCGCGGCGTGCGCCCCGGGCGGCGGACCCACTCGTGCCGGTGGTGGTGCAGCGGGCTGGCGGAGCCGGGTCGGCGGTTCCACCCGCGCGTGTCGGCGAGCACAGGAGCCGGCCGACCGTCAGGTCCAGTTCGCGGGCGAGCTCGGGCAGGGTGTCGACGAGCAGGCGGCTCGACACCCGCGGCACCGCGCGCACGGGGACCGCCCGCCGCAGCAGCACCCGGACCGGTCGGCGGGTGGACCGTGTGCGGTGCAGTCGCACCAGCTGCGGTGACGCCGCGATCACCGCCGCGAGTTGCCGGGGTGCGTCGACGGGAGGCCGTGGGTACGTCTCGAGCACGGTGCGGACGGCGTGGCCCACGTACGCGCGCTCCGGTCCGACGACGTCGAAGCCCGCGGCCGTGAGTAGACCGGTGTCCCAGGCGTCGGCGGCGAGGAAGGCGTCCGCGAGGGCGGTCGCGACCACCTCGACGGGCGTGGGGTTCCCGGGAGACCTGTCGGTGCCTCCGTGAGGTCGCGCGCGCGGAGCGCGCCGAGCCTCTCGGGGCGTGTGGTGCTGCTGGTCCTGCGTACCCCGGGGTGACCCCGGAGAGGTCGACGCGTCACGCGCGCCGTCCGCCTCCCCCGGGAACTCCACGTGCTCACCATACGGAGGATCGCGCTACCGTGACGAGCGACACCGCCGTCCCTGTGAGGAGCACCATGCCCGACACCACCGGAACCACCGACACCACCACCGGAGCCCGGTACCGCGAACTCGGGACCGAGCAGAAGCTCGCCGTCCTGCTCGCGGAGGAACGCGAACTCGACCACGACTCGTTCGACCTCGACGACGCCTGGGCGGTGGGCTCCTGGTTGCGGGCGACCGCCCTGGAGCGCGGGCTCGGCGTCGGGTTCGCGGTGTCCTTCGGCGAGCAGCGGGTGTTCCACGCGGCGACCCCGGGCTCCGGCGCGGTGAACGACGCCTGGTTGGAACGGAAGTTCCGGGTGGTGCGGCACTTCGCCCACTCCACCCTCGCGGTGCGGACGCAGTACGAGGTCGGCGGTTCGACGTTCGACGAGGCCGCGGCGCTCGACCCCCGGCAGTACCAGGCCGCGGGCGGGGGCTTCCCGCTCGTGGTCCGCGGGTCGCTCATCGGCGCCGTCGGCGTCAGCGGCCTCGAGATGCACGACGACCACGCGCTCGTGGTCGAGGCACTCCGGGCACACCGGGCGTCGCGCCCGTGACGACGGTGGACCCCGACGACTGCGTCTTCTGCCGGATCATCGCGACGGACGACGCGGACACCGTCTGGATCGAGCGGGAGCCGGACGCGGTCGCGTTCCGGCCGCTGCCGGAGTCGGAACTCGCGCCCGGGCACACGCTGGTCGTCCCCCGGGAGCACGCCACGGCCCTCCTGGACGTCGCCCCGGACGCCCTGCGAGCGACGGCACTGCTCGCGCAGCGGGTGGGGCGTGCCATGCGGGCCGCGCTCGGTGCGACCGGGGTCGTCGTGCTCAGTGCGACCGGAGCGGACGCGGGCCAGAGCGTGCCGCACCTGCACCTCCACGTCGTGCCGTGCTGGCCCGACGACGGTGTCCTCCGCTGGCCGGAACAGCGCTCCGCGCACGTCGTGGACGGGGACCCGTCGGCGTTGCTCGCGGAGATGTTCGAGTGAGCGGACAGCCCGGCGAGGCCGCTCGCGACACGGCCGTGCAACTCGTCAGGTCCGCGGCGCTGAGTCCGGCCGCCGAGTACGCGTACGCCGCGACCGTGCCCGCCGGAGCGCGACTGGTGTTCCTCGCGGGTGCGTGTCCGATCGACAGCGCCGGAGCGACGGTGTCCCCTGGTGACCACGTCGCACAGGCCGTGCAGTGCATCGCGAACCTCCGACAGGCGCTCGCCGACGCCCGAGCAGGCCTGACGGACGTCGTCAGCACCCGCGTGCTCGTGGTTTCTTCGCGACAGGCGGACCTCGTCGCAGCCTGGGCGGTGGTGCGCGACGCCTTCGGCGCTCATGACGTCCCGAGCACGCTGCTCGGGGTCACCGTTCTCGGGTACGACGACCAGCTCGTCGAGATCGAGGCGGTGGCAGCCGTGTTCGACGGACCAGCCGGGCGCCCGGCCTGACCGCCGCTCCCTTCGACGGCCCACCCTTCTCGATCCGGTCGGCGAACGAGCACCACCCGCTGTCCCGGCCCGACGGGGTCCGTCTGGTGGCGAGCGTCCAGCGTCCGTGAGGGTCAGCGTCGGTGACGCGATGCAGGAGCGGCCTCGGGAACAGGACCCGGCCCACGCCGTGGCTCACCCGCCGAGCCGTCCGGAGCGCCGCCGGACGGCGAGGACGACGCCGCCGGCGACGACGAGCAGCACCCCGCCGAGCACCCACGGCAGCACGGGTGCTCCGGTACCGGTCGCGGTCGGGTCAGCGGCAGCAGCAGGGGTCGGCGTCGCCGTGGCGGACGTGTCCAACCGGGCCTCCCGGCTCGCGGTGGCGGACGGCGAGGAGAGCGGAGCGGGCGTACCCGACGCAGCCGGAGCGGCCTCGACGGTGAACGCGACCTGGCCGTCGACCGGGTGGCCGTCCGGTGAGACGTACCGCCACAGCACCGTGTGCGGGCCGGCCGACAGGTCAACGCGCTTCGACATCGTCGTCCCGTCGACGCGGACCTCACCCGTCGACTCGTCCTGGCCGGTCTGGTCCCGCACCTCGATGCGGAGTCCCGCGTCGAGACCTGCGAGCGGAGCCTCGCTGAACGTCAGGTCGACCTGCCGTACGGCCGTCGTCACCGTCGCGCCGTCCGCAGGGGTGCTGCCGATGAGCGCCGAGTGCGCCGCGGCGGGCCCGGCACCGACCGGACCGGCGACGACCGCCGCGAGGACGACCGCCAGCGCGAGGGCGGAGCCTCCGACGCGACGGGAGGAAGAGCTGCTGCGTCCGGTCCGTGGCACAGACGGACTCTACGGGTCCGAGGTGTGCGCCCGGCGGACGGACGGGAGGCCCGGAGCCGACCGGCACCGGGCCTCCCGTCCGACGGACGCCCGCGTCAGCGGCGCGAGCCGCTCCGGAGGAAGAGCACCGCGGCACCGGCGACGCCGAGCCAGACCAGCGGCCGCGTGACGCGACGCCGCTTCGCGACCCAGCCGCCGTCGGTCGCGTTGCCCGCGTCGGTCGGTGCGTAGAGGTTCCCGTCGGTGGGCGCCTGCTTCCCGCGGAGGGCGAAGACCTCGACGGCCGGACGGGTGATGCGGTGGAACAGCCACGGCACGATGAACTCGGCCGGCACGAGCGCGGCCTGGATGCGCCCGACGTAGCGGTTGCGCTTCGGGTGCAGGGCCTCGGCGACGACGGCCTTCGCCGCGCGCTGCACGGACACGGTCGGGGGCAGCGGGTGCGACGCCTTCTCGGTGTAGTTCGCACCGTTCTGGTAGATCGGGGTGTCGATCGTCGACGGCAGGACGGCGCCGAAGCGGATGCGCGTGCCCAGGTGCTCGTCGGCGAGCACGTCCATGAGCCCGAGGGCCGCGTGCTTGCTCGTCACGTAGGCCGACTGGTACGGCGCGGACAGCAGCGACTGGATCGAGCCGACGAGGACGTACGTGCCCTCACCACGCTGCTTCCAGTGCGGCAGGAGCGCCTTCACGGCGTGGACGTGACCGTGCAGGTTCGTGTCGACGACGCGCTTGAACGCCTCGGTCGGGGTCTGCTCGAACAGGCCGTAGACGAACAGGGCGGCGTTGCCGACGAAGACGTCGATGCGGCCGAAGCGACTGGTGACGGTGCCGACGAGGTCGTTCACCTGTCGCTCGTCGGCGACGTCGGTGGGGACGGCGACGGCCTCGGCGCCGAGTTTGCGGCACTCGGCGGCGGCTTCCTCCAGGCTCTGCTCGCCGCGCGCCGCGAGGACGAGCGTGGCGCCCTGCTTCGCGAACTCGTGCGCAGCAGCCCGGCCGATGCCGCTCGATGCTCCGGTGATGACGACGACCTTGCCGCGGAATCGTGAACCCATGGCTCTTCCCTACCCGGTCGGGGCTGCTGGGGAGCCGAGCGGCGTGTCCCCCGGCCGCGCACCCGGGCGCTCGGTGGTCCGGGTGGCGCCGGCGGGGTCGAGCTCCGCGCGGAGCGAGCGCAGAACCCGCACCAGCACGGGTCGCTTCAGCCCACCGGCGGCGAAGGGTCGGCCGAGCGTCGTCCGGGGAGCGAGCACGACGTGTCCGTTCGCGGTGCTCACCCAGATGCCCCAGTCCTGTCGCACCCCCTTGACCACGGTGTTCGCGAGGCCGAAGGCGCGGATGCGTTCCCACGGCAGCGCATGCACCGGCCGGGCGTGGTCGGGTGTCCAGCCGTGCAGCCCGGTGTCGTCGACGGTCCAGACCTCCGGCTTCGGGTCGGCGAACTCCTCGCCGGCGACCAGGGCGGCCGTCTCGACGGGCAGGTGGAACACCGGCCGGCCACCGGTGGCGCGGATCCGGGCGAGGGTGCGACGGTCGCGTCGGCCGGACGACCATGCGGCGAGCGCCACGCCCGGTCCCGTCAGGAGGAGGATCGGTGGGACGAGCAGGAACACCCCGCTGCGCGGCGTCGCGTCCGCGATGCGGCGCGTGACGTCCGGCTGCACGAACATCTCGACGAGCAGGAACGCGCCGAGCGCCGAGACGAGCACCGTGACGAGGACGATCCGCCAGGTCGGAGGGACCTCGCCGTCCCGCAGTCGCTGCACCCATCGGTCCCCGTCGTGTTCCACGGGCCCAGCTTGGCAGCGGGGACGGTCGGGGTCCGCCGAGGCTGCCGGCGGAGTCCGTGTCCCGTACCCGTGGCAGGTCAGGCGTGGTCGCGGAGGGCTGCGTCCCCACACCGAGCGCGCTCGGCATACATGGGAGAACGGGTGAACGGCAGGCGACGCGGTCGGCGTCCGCGCCGCGCCGGTCAGGACCGTGCGACCGTCGGTGAGGTCGCGGCGGACGGCTCGGTGCGGGATCCGGCGATCCGGTGGACGCTCGGTTGACCCCTCCGGAGGTCGTGCACGAGAGTGAAGCGATGCTCTCCCTCGTCTACATGTCCGTCGCCGTCGACGACCTCACCGACGCGCAGCTCGTCGACCTGCTGCGGGACGCCCGCCTGAAGAACGACGCGCTCGGCGTCTCCGGGCTCCTCGTCGCCAAGGAGGGACGCTTCATGCAGGTCCTCGAGGGGCCGGCGTGGAGCGTCGAGGACCGCTTCGGCGCGATCCAGCGCGACCCCCGCCACACCGACGTCCGTTCGCTCAGCCGCGAGGAGATCGACACGCGCCGCTTCGACGGCTGGTCGATGGCCTTCGGCACCCCGTCCGACGTCGAGGTCCGCGACGAGCCCGGCTTCAGCGACTTCCTGCAGCGACGCGGTGGTCTGCCGACCGGGCTCTCGGGGTCACCGGCGGACTGGCTCCTCCGGTGGTTCCGCGGTCGGCAGTTGCAGGACACCCCGCTCGAGGCCGTCTCGCTGGGACGCCACGCCGCCTGACACCGGGCAACGCCCCGTTCACCCGGCTGTGGCACGGTGACGGACGTGCACCACGCTCCCGTGACCGGCCCCCTGGCCCGTCGTCTCCGGTTGTCCGACGCCGTCACGATCGGTCTCGGCTCGATGATCGGCGCCGGCGTGTTCGCGGCGTTCGCCCCCGCGGCCGCCGCTGCCGGGACGGGGCTGTTCCCCGCCCTCGTCCTGGCGGGCGTCGTCGCCTTCTGCAACGCCACCTCGTCGGCGCAGCTGGCAGCCCGGTACCCGACGTCCGGTGGTGCGTACGTGTCCGGGCGGGAGCGGCTCGGACCGTGGGCCGGCTTCGCCGCGGGGTGGGGCTTCGTGATCGGCAAGACCGCGAGTTCGGCGGCGATGGCGATCACCTTCGCCGCCTACGTCGTACCGGAGCCGTGGCAGAAGCCCGTCGCGATCGCCGCGGTCGTGGTGCTCACGGTCGTGAACACGTTGGGCATCACGCGGACGGCGCTGCTCACGCGCGTGCTCGTCGTCGTCTCGCTCGTCGCGCTGACCGTCGTGGTCGTGATCGGCACGACCTCGACCGGGTCGACCGCGGCCGACCCGGGTACGCCCGCGGCACCGCTCGGCGTCCTGCAGGCCGCCGGGTTCCTGTTCTTCGCCTTCGCCGGCTACGCCCGCATCGCCACGCTCGGGGAAGAGGTCGTCGACCCCGCCCGGACCATCCCGCGGGCCGTGGTGACCGCGTTGACGATCACGCTCGTCGTCTACGCGCTCGTCGCGGTCGCGACCGTGCACGCGCTCGGGCCGGGAGGCACGGCCTCCTCCGCCGCGCCCCTGCGGTCCGTCGTCGACACCGCCGGACTGCCGTGGCCGGGCGTCGTCGTGCAGGTCGGGGCGGCGGCCGCGTCGCTCGGCGCGCTCCTCGCGATGATCGCCGGCGTCGGCCGGACCAGCCTGGCGATGGCGCGGAACCGGGACCTGCCCGGCTGGTTCGCCGCCGTGCACCCGCGCTGGCAGGTGCCGGCACGGGCGGAACTCGCCATCGGCGTCGCCGTGTGCGTGCTCGTCGCCGTCACGGACCTGCGCGGGGCGATCGGCTTCTCGTCCTTCGGCGTCCTGCTGTACTACGCCGTCGCGAACGTGGCCGCGTGGACGCAGGAGCGGCAGGACCGGCGGTACCCGCGCCTCCTGGCCGTCGTCGGCGTGGTGGGGTGCGTCGTCCTCGTCGCCGCGCTGCCGCTCACCTCGATCGTCGGCGGTGTGGCCGTGACGGCGGTCGGCCTGGCGTACCGGGCCGGGCGGCTCGCGCTGGCGCGACGGCGGGTGCGCTGAGCACCGCCGGTCCGGGCGGCTGCGGCTTCCTCCCGCGCGCTGCCGCCTGGCGGCCGCCGCCGATCGGTCGACGTGTCAGTGCGCGGCGACGGGGACGCTCTGCGCCCGGGCACCCCGCGGAGAGGCGACCTCGAGCGTCACCACCACGGCCGCGACGAGCAGGGCGGTGACCGGCAGCGACACCGCCGGGACCGCGATCGAGGCGAGCACCGCGACCGACAGCACGACGACGGCCGTGTTCGCCCGCTGCGGCAGTGACGGTCGGATGGCGAGCGCCCAGATGGACAGCACGAACAGCGCGACCGGGACGGCGACGGTCGCGGCGACGGCGACGGAGCTCAGGTGCACCCGACCGGCGTCGGCGAGCACCGCGACCTCGATCCCCGCCGGCAACGCACCCGCGGCCGCGAAGACGAGGTAGTGCCCGTAGCCGAACACGAGCGCCGACCGCAGGTCACGGATGTGGTCGTGCTGCTCGCGCGAGAAGTAGATCCACCACATCCCGACGGTGATGACCAGTCCGCAGCCCGCGAGGGTGAGCAGGGAGCCGAGGTGCTCGGTGTGCTCGAGGGCGTCGATCACGGCGTTCGCCGATGCGAGCAGCCCCTCGCCGAGGACGATGAGCGTGAACAGCGAGTACCGCTCCGCCAGGTGGTGGGTGTGCCACGGCGTCGTCTCCGACCGCGACTCGACCCAGACCGGCACGAGCAGTTCGCCGAGGATGAGCAACGGCGCCGCGAACGGCCGCAGGTCGTGCGGCAGGGCGAGCGACGCGACCCAGAGGACCTGGACGCCGGTGACGCCCACGGCGTAGCGGACGGCGCTCGGTCGGTAGCGCGCCGACGACACCGCGGCCCGGACCCACTGGCCGACGAGCGCCAGCCGCATGACCACGTACCCGGTGATCCCGACCGTGAAGTCGCCGTCGACCATGACGGCGTGCACCCCGGCGGCGAGGACGAGCACGCCCGCCATCTGGACCACCGTCATCACCCGGTACAGCCAGTCGTCGGTGTCGAACGAGGTGGCGAACCACGTGAAGTTCATCCACGCCCACCAGATCGAGAAGAACACCAGGCCGTACGACAGGACCGCCGACGTCACCTCGCCCTCCGCCTCGATCTCGTGCAGGTCCGTCGCCGCGAGACCGACCGCGACCACGAACACCAGGTCGAACAGCAGCTCCAGGGGGCTCGCGGCACGGTGCCGCTGGGTCGGGTCGCGGGGGACCATCCGCCGCAGGCCGATCGTCGTCACGTCACGCCTCCTCGGTCGTGGGCACGTCAGCGCGTTTCGCGCAGGTAGGTGAGCACCGCACGGACCCGACGGTTCGCGTCGTCCGGTGCGAGGTCGAGCTTGGTGAAGACGTTGCCGACGTGCTTCGCGACCGCGGCGTCCGACAGGTGCAACTCGCGGGCGATGTCGGCGTTCGCGGCGCCCTCGGCCATGAGCGTCAGGACCGTGGTCTCGCGTGCCGTCAACCGGGCCAGCGGGCTGTCGGTCGTCCGACCACGGGCGAGGTGGCGCACGACGTCCGGATCGACGACCACCCCGCCGTCCGCCACCGTCTCGAGCGACCGGAGGAAGGCGGCGACCTTCCCGACGCGGTCCTTGAGCAGGTACCCGACCCCGCCGCGTCCGTCGTCGAGCAGGTCCTGCACGTACGCGCCCGCGACGACCTGCGACAGCACGACGACGGGCAGGTCGGGGTGCTCGCGGCGGAGCGCGATCGCGGCGCGGAGGCCGTCGTCGGTACCGGACGGCGGCATCCGGACGTCGGTGAGCACGAGGTCCGGCCGCTCCCCCGTCGCGGCGAGCGCCGAGACACCCCGGACCAGGGCGCCGGCCTCCGCCGCGGTGCCGACCACGGTGTGACCGGAGCGCTCCAGCAGACTGACCAGGCCCTCCCGGAGGAGCACGGCGTCCTCCGCCACGAAGATCTTCACGAGCGTCATCGAACCACGTCGGGACGGTCCCGCAGGTGTTCGCCGTGCGTCGGCACGCTGAACCGCAGCACGGTCGGGCCGCCGATGGGGCTCTCGACGTGGAACGACCCGCCGAGGACGGCCGCGCGCTCCCGGAGTCCGTCCAGGCCGCCACCGGGGGACGACACGGCTCCCCCGACGCCGTCGTCCGCGACCTCGAGCCAGAACCGGTCGTCGGTGGTCCCGGCGGTCACCTGCACGGTGGCCGCCGCGCCGTGTCGACCGGCGTTCGTCAGTGCCTCGCTCACCACGAAGTAGGCCGCGGTCTCGACCCGTGCGGGCGGTCGGACCGGCAGGTCGACGGCCACGCGCACGGCCAGCGGGGAGCGCGCGGCGAGTTCGTCGACGGCGGCGCCGAGTCCGTGGTCGACGAGGACGCGGGGGTGGATCCCGCGGATGGTCGCGCGCAGGGCGTCGACGGCGTCGTCGACGTTGCCGCTGATGCGGTCGAGGGCCTGCCGCAGGGTGCCGAGGTCCCGGCCGTCCCGCTCGGCGGCGTCGAGGTCGACCGCGAGCAGACCGATGTTCATCGACAGGATCGTGAGCTGCTGCTGTGCGCCGTCGTGCAGGTCGCGTTCGATGCGTCGCCGCTCGGCGTCGAACCCGTCGAGGAGCGCCCGCCGCGAGTCCGTGAGTTCCTCGACGCGGTGTTCGAGTTCGCCGGTCCGGTCGCCGAGGAGTGCCCGGGCGACCAGGTCGTGTGCGGTCGCGAGGGCGGTGACCGCGTACAGCAGGACGACGAGCACGACGAGGGCGCCCGCGAGCTCCACGGGTGGGCTGAGCCGGAGGCCGTCGAGCCAGGTCCGGATGACGTCGTCGTCCTGCGGGCGCGCCCCGGTGGCGGCCCCCACGGCGACGCTGACGCTGACGAGGGTCAGGACGACCAGTGCGAAGCCGATCCCGGCGACCAGGAGGAACACGGGCAGGTAGCCGAGTTCGGACCAGGCGAGCGGGTCGCGGAACCGTCCACGCAGGGTGGTGTGGCGGCCCCGTCCGGACGACCGGGGGTCCGGGATGCGTGGCAGTCCGAGCACGACCGGCAGGCGGCGACCGACCCGGGCGACCGCGACGGCCCAGACGGGGGCGAGGAACCAGGTGGCCACGACGGGTGCGACGACGACGAGTCCGAGCGCCGCGGTGAGGGTGACGTCGAGCAGCGCTCGCCACGGCGTGCCCGACAGGAGGAACGTCCACGGCGGGACGGTCCACGCCGGCCCGGTCGACGGCCCGGTCCGACGGGGCGGGGCGCCCGTGCGCGTCGGTGGATCGGTCCGGTCCGTGCTCGTCACCCGCCCACGGTAGGGCGCGGAGGCGCACCACCACCAGGGTGACGGCGACCGGTCGACGGTGGAGTCGGCTCCACCACGGGAGTCCGGCCCCCACCCGTGTGCGCGGCGCCGGACGCCGTCAGGATCCAGGACGTGGGACCGCTGACGGATCGTCGAGCCCTGCCGATCAGTCCGGGTGCAGGTCCCGCACCACAGCCCCAGCCGAGCACCGCGGAGTCCGCCGTGTCCGGCCCGCCCCTCCGACAGGAGTCCCCGGTGAGCTCACCGCGTCCCGCCGTCCGCACGAGGTCCGTCCTCGCCGTCACCGCCTCCGCCCTGACCGCGGTCACCCTGCTCGCGCTCGTCGGCCCGCCCGCTGCGGCCGCCACCGCCACCGTGGACGTCTCGCGGTCTCCGGCCGGCGTGACCGCGGCCGTCGGCGAGCAGGACGCCGGGACCCCGGCGGTCGGTCCGGCCGCCGACGGTGTGCGGGTCGGTGACGGGTCCTACGCCCCGACCCCGCCGGCGAGCATCACGGACAGCGCCGACGTGCAGAAGACGCTCGACCAGCGGCTGTACATCGACCCGTCGCAGGCGGGCAAGCCGGTCCCGACGAACCAGTGGTGGACCGACCTGCTCGTCAGCAGGTACTCCGGCGACATGTGGGCGTACCCGTTCGTCTCGTCGAACAGCGCCGCCGGGACGAAGGTCACCATCCCGACGCGCTGGAACAGCGACGGCACGGCGATGCGCCTCGAGGCGCCGGTCACGGTCGGCGGGACCGTCGAGCCGACCCCGGACGCCTCCGACCGGGTGCTCGCCGACTTCGAGGACGGCCTGCCCGAGGGCTGGACCGCCACGGGCGACGCGTTCGACCGGACCGCGTCGGGCACGGCCACCGGGCAGAGCGAGGTCGCCGGGTGGCTCGGTGACCGGTTCCTCGACTCGTTCACCGACGCCGACGGCGACGGCGCGACCGGGACGCTCACCTCCCCGTCCTTCACGATCGACCGGTCCACGCTCGCGTTCCTCGTCGGCGGGGGGAACCACCCCGACCACGAGGCCGTGCAGCTGCTCGTCGACGGCGACGTCGTGGCGAGCAGCACCGGGACCGACAGCGAGCGGCTGCGGTGGGACAGCTGGGACGTCTCCCGCTTCCAGGGCCGCTCCGCGCAGGTGCGGGTCGTCGACGACCTCCGTGCCGGGTGGGCCCACGTCCTCGTCGACCAGGTCCTGCTCACCGACGCGCCGGAGGGCCTGGCCGAGCGGTTCTCCACGACGTTCTCCGCGGAGCAGGCCGACGCGCTCCGCTGGGGCGACTGGAACGTCAGCTGGCGCATGCCGCAGGACGGCCCCGGCGGCCAGTACATGGACGTCACGAGCATGCAGGGCTCGCCGTACGAGTGGTTCGAGTTCCACGGCATGACGCCGCGCATCACCCTGCAGGACGGAGCCGAGGTCACCGACGGCGACGGACGGCCCCTCACGCTGCCGGTGACGACGGACCGCTTCGAGATCCGCCAGGACGGGCACGTCTTCGGCGTGCACGCTCCCGACCGCACCACCTTCACCCGGACCGGCAACGCGCTCGAGGCCTCCTCCGGCACGCCGTACCTGGTCCTCAGCGCGGTCCCCGAGGCCGGGCTCACGCTGGACGACCTGCACCGGACCGCGTTCGCCGTGCCGCGCGACACGACCATGACGTACTCCTACGACCCGGCTGCCGCGAACGTCCGGCAGCAGTGGTCCGTCGACACCGAGACCCTCCAGGGCGACGACCACGACACCGTGCAGGGCTGGCTGCAGCACCAGTACGCCGACGCCACCACGAACCTGCGCTTCACCGGCGCCACCTACGCGACCCCGCGCGGCACGATGAAGACGACGGTCGGGCACGACGGGTGGACGCTCGACTACCGGTTCACGGGGATCACGCCGATCGGCAGCAAGCCGGAGGCCATCGGGGACGACCCGTACTCCGAGGACGTCATGCGGCGGTACCTGCACGACTACGCCGCGAAGACCACCTACGGCGGCGACACGTACTGGGGCGGCAAGGACGTCCTGCAACTCGCCGAGTACATGACCATCGCCCGGCAGATCGGCGCCACCGAGGACGCCCGGAAGCTGCAGGACACGCTCGAGACGGCCCTGACCGACTGGTACACGTACACGGACGGCGAGAAGGAGCACTTCTTCGCCATGTACCCGACGTGGAAGGCCCTCATCGGGTTCGCCGACTCGTACGGCTCCGCGCAGTTCAACGACAACCACTTCCACTACGGCTACTTCGCCGTCGCGACGGCCCTCCTCGGCCGCGTCGACCCCGCCTGGGCCGACCGGTACGAGGGCATGGCGACCCTCGTGGTCAAGCAGTACGCCAACTGGGACCGTGACGACGCCCGCTTCCCGCACCTGCGCACCTTCGGCGTCTGGGAGGGCCGGTCCAACGCGGGCGGTGTGTCCTCGCCGGGCGGCAACAACCAGGAGTCGTCCTCCGAGGCGATCCAGTCCGAAGCCGGCCTGTTCCTGCTCGGCAGCGTCCTCGGCGACGAGGACATGCAGGCCACCGGCGCGATGCAGTACGTCACCGAACGGGCCGCCGTCCGCGACTACTGGCAGAACGTCCGCGGCAACCCCGCCTCGGCCTCGTACGACGGCAACGGCGCGTTCCCCGACGCGTACGGGCACGGACAGGCCGGGATCCTGTTCGACTCCGGCCAGGCCCACGCCACGTACTTCTCCGGCGATCCGGCCTGGATCTCCGGGATCCAGTGGATGCCGACCGCTCCCTGGTTCGACTACTTCGGGTGGGACCCCGACTTCTCGAAGGCGCTGATGCGGGAGATGATGACGGCCCGACCCCGGGCGCTCGGCCAGGCCGGGGTCACCGACGGCAACGCCGGCCGGATCCAGATGCTCACGAAGAAGTGGTGGGGTGTCGGGACCTACGGGGACGCGACGATCAGCCGCGACCGCCCGGCTGCTATCGGTGAGCTGCAGGAGGCGATCCGCAGCGTCGAGACGAACCACCCCGGGTACGTCACCCAGCGCACCGCCGCGAACCCCCTGTACGTCCAGGCCACCGACACGCTGCTGGTCTCGGTCGACGACGACGGACGGGTGGTGTTCCCGGACCGGTACTGGACCCCGGAGACGCTCCCGGCGTCGCTCGTCCCCGCCCAGCTCGACGGACGCACCGCCGACCGTCTGCCGAAGGACTGGCCGGTGCCGTCGCCGCTCATGCCGTTCCTCGTCGACGACTTCCGCGCCGACACCGCCACCATCGACGGGCTGTACGGCGTCGACCTGACCGACCACACCCCCGGGCAGGACACCGCGCACGCCGCGCGGGTCTTCAGCGGCATGGGTGACGCGCTCGGCAACGTCGTCCTCGGCTTCCTCGGCCAGTACGACCCGGACACCTACGCCGACGTCCATGCCGCACTGTGGGACGCCGAGGACCCGGCCGTGACCGGACAGTCGATGGCCGGACTCGTCTACCACCAGGCCATGTCGAACCGCACCGTCGGCACCGAGGTCACCGACCGGCACACCTCCGACCCGCTCAGCCAGGTGTTCCGCGCGGCCGACGGGACGATCAGCTACGTGCTCGACAACCCCGACACCGTGCAGCACACCTACGACGTGTACGACGGCACCGAGGTCATCGGGCAGATCGCGGTCCCCGCGCAGACGCAGATCACCTCGCACCTCGACGCCCACCTGGCCGAGATCGAGGTGCACGCCGACGGCGACCCGAAGACCGTCGTCCCGGGGACGACCACCACGTTCACGGCGACCGGCCGCGACCAGTACGGCGCGACCGTCGACCTCGACGACGTCACCTGGTCCACCGACGCCGGCACGATCAGCGACTCCGGCGTCCTCCGCGCCGGCGAGCGGTCGGACCGGGCGACCGTCACCGCGACCGTCGGCGACGTGCACGGATCGGTCGCCTTCCGCGTCGCCCCGGCACCGGTCCTCACCGGGATCGACGTCACCCCCGGCACCGAGCGGCTCGTCGTCGGCACGCCGCAGCGGTTCCGCGCCGCCGGCCACGACCAGTACGGCGACCCCGCCGCGCTGCCCGGTGACGTCAGCTGGACCTACACCGGGTCCGGCACGGTCGCCGCCGACGGCACCGTGACGACGACCGCCGCCGGCTCCGGGTACGTCGTCGCCACCGGCGCAGGCGTCGAGGGCACCGCCGTCGTGGCGTCCGTCACGGCGGTCCCGGACGCCGCAGCCGGAGCCGACGTCACCGCGAGTTCGTCGGACGGCGGCAACACCGCCGGCAAGGCCGTCGACGGCGACCGCAGCACCCGCTGGGAGAGCGCGCACGGAGTCGACGACGTCGACTACACGATCGACCTCGGGCGCGTGACCGACATCACCACCGTGCGGGTCGACTGGGAGGCCGCCGCCGCCGAGCAGTACGTCGTCCAGGTGAAGGACGCCGCGGACGACGACTGGCGGGACGTCCGCACGGTCGAGAAGACCACCGCGGACGCCGACACCGTCGCGGTCGGCACGAGTGCCCGGTTCGTCCGCCTGCACATGACGCAGCGGCTGACCGGGTACGGCTACTCGATCTGGGAGGTGCACGTGTCCGGCACCCCGGCTGCCTCGGCCGTCGAGGTCGAGGACGTGCTCCTGGCACCGCGGTCGGCGACCGTCCGTCCCGCCGACACCGTCCGGCTCCGGGCGTACGGCTTCGACCGTGACGGGTACGGCGGCCTCCTCGCCACGGATCGACCGGCGTGGTCCGTCGCGGGCGGGGACGACGTCGGCACGGGCAGCGTCGACGGCGACGGCGTCGTGACCGCCGGACGTGACGGCGGTGTCACCGCGACCGTCACCGCCACCGTCGGATGGGCCTCCGCCCAGGCGGCGGTGACCACCCTCGACGAGCACGCCGACGACGACGGAGCGGTCCTGCCCGGCCCGTCGCGGGACGTCGCGGTCGGCAAGTCGGTCACCACGTCCTCCGACGAGCGCGGTGACCTCGCCGGCCGCAACGCGGTGGACGGGGACGGGACCACGCGGTGGTCCAGCGTCGCCCGTGACGACCAGTGGATCGCCGTCGACCTCGGCGCCGTCGTGCCCGTCGACCAGGTCCAGGTCGACTGGGAGGCCGCCTCGGCCGAGGCCTACCGCATCCAGGTCCGGGACGACCCGCACGACGAGTGGCGGACGGTCGCCGACGAGCAGCACGGCAGCGGCGGCACGGCGGCCCACCCGTTCGAGGACGTGTCCGCGCGGTACGTCCGACTGCTCGCCGACCGCCGCCACACGGCGTACGGCGTCTCCCTGTGGGCCCTCCGCGTGTTCTCGACCGAGGGCGCCCCGACCCCCGACCTCGCACACCGCGCGGCCGTGTCGTCCTCGGCCGACGAAGGGGACGGCGTCCCCGCCCGCAACGCCGTCGACGGGGACGCCGGCTCCCGCTGGGCGAGCGGGCACACCGACGACCAGTGGCTCGCGGTCGACCTCGGCGCGGAGCACGAGCTGCACGGAGCCGTCGTGCGGTGGGAGGACGCGTTCGGCCGCGCCTACCGCATCGAGGCGCGGAACGCCACGGACGACGGGTGGACGACGCTCGCGACCGAGACGGACGGCGACGGCGGAACCGACCGGCTCGACCTGCACGGCTCGTGGCGGTACGTCCGCCTGCACGGCGTCGAGCGCGCGACGCCGTACGGCTACTCGGTGTACGACCTCGAGATCCGGTAGGCCAGGACCGGATCGCAGGGCGCACGCCGTGCCGCGGTCGGGCAGTCGTGTCGCGACGGTCCGACCGCGGCGCGGTTACGTCGTCCGACGGATGCCCCGGCCGGGCAGGACCGCGGAACCTGGAGGGACCACGGCACCCACCACGTCAGGAGCACCCGCATGGCCAGCCCCACCCCCGTCCAGACCCTCGGCATCGTCGGCGCCGGCAACGTCGGCTCGCAGATCGCCCGACGCGCCACCCAGACCGGCCTGGACGTCGTCATCGCGAACTCGCGCGGTCCCGAGACGCTCGAGACGCTCATCGCCGAGCTCGCTCCGCTCGCCGGCGCCGCGTCGGTGGCCGACGCGGCGAAGGCCGGCGACGTGGTCGTCGTCGCGATCCCGGTCACCGGCTACGCGGCGCTGCCCGCGGACGCCTTCGCGGGCAAGGTCGTCGTCGACACCGGCAACTACTACCCCGAGTACTCCGGCACGGTCGCCGAGCTCGAGCAGGACCCGCACCCCACGACCTCCGAGCTGCTGCAACGCGCGCTCCCCGGCGCCTCCGTCGTGAAGGCGCTCAACAACCTCGGCGCCGCCGACGTCACCACCGACGGTTCCCCGGCCGCCACGCATGGCCGTCGGGCGCTGACGGTCGCCGGCGACGACGCCGACGCCAAGGCGGTCGTGGCCGGTCTGCTCGACCGCTTCGGGTTCGACGTCGTCGACGTCGGGCCCCTCAGCGAGGGGTGGCGGTACGAGCGCGACCAGCCCGCGTACGGCGTCCGACACGACCGCGACGGCATGACCGCGGCGCTCGCTGCGGCACGTCGGTCCTGACGGGGAGGGACGACCATCGTGACCGAGCTGGTCAGCACCCCCTTCCCGGCGTCGGCCACCGCAGCCGACGTCCTCGCCGACGTCGACCTGCACGGCCGGCGGTACCTCGTCACGGGCGGCGGGTCCGGCATCGGCGCCGAGACCGCGCTCGCCCTCGCGGGTGCCGGCGCCGAGGTCATCGTGGGCGTCCGCGACCCCGTCCGGGCCACCGCCACGCTCGAGCGCACGGGTCGGACGGCGGACCGGGTCCACGCGCGCCCGCTCGACCTCGCCGACCTCGCCTCGGTCCGCCGGTTCACCGGCGCCTGGGCCGACGACGGGGTCGGTGCGCTCCACGGGGTCGTCGCGAACGCCGGCGTGATGGCGCTGCCCGACCGACAGCTCTCCGCCGTCGGGTGGGAGCTGCAGCTCGCGACGAACCACCTCGGACACCTCGCGCTCCTCCTCGGGCTCCGCGACGCCGTCGTCGAGGCCGGCGACGGACGCGTCGTCACGGTGAGTTCCACCGCCCATCTGCGGTCGCCGTTCCACTTCGAGGACCCCCAGTTCGACGAGCGTCCCTACGACCGGTGGGCGGCGTACGCGCAGTCGAAGACGGCCGACGTCCTGCTCGCCGTGGGCGTCGCAGAACGGTGGGCGGCGGACGGCGTCGTCGCGAACAGCCTGATGCCGGGGTGGATCACGACCGGGCTGCAACGGCACCTCGACGACGACACCCTGCGCGCCATGGGCGCGATGGACGAGGCGGGCAACCGCATCGAGCAACCGTTCTACAAGACCCCGGCGCAGGGGGCCGCGACCTCGACGCTGCTCGTCGCCTCGCCGACCGTGTCCGGCGTGACCGGGCGGTACTTCGAGGACAACCAGGAGGCCCCGGTGCTCGACGACGGCACGGGTCACGACCGCGGTGTCGCCCGGTACGCCCTCGACCGGGGGAACGCCGACCGCCTCTGGGAGCTCGGCACGAGCGTGCTCTGAGCGGATACGTCAGCTGACGGATGCCGCACCGTCGGCCCTGCTGCGAACGTGGGGACCGCCCCACCCATCCCACCGACACCCCGACAAGGAGCAACACCATGGCCGGAAACCCGAAGGGCATCGCCCTCGAGCCCGCCGCGCAGGAGTTCGTCGACGCGACGTCCACCCCGCCCTTCCTCAACGAGCTGCCGCCAGCGGAGGGCCGGAAGGCCGTCGACGCGGTCCAGGACACCCCGATCTTCAAGCCCGACGTCGACGAGGAGTGGCTCGAGATCGAGGGCGGCCCCACCGGCACCGTGAAGATCCGCCTCGTGAAGCCGGCCGGCACGACGGCGAACCTGCCCGTCATCCTGTACGTGCACGGCGCCGGCTGGGTCTTCGGCGACGCCCACACCCACGACCGACTCGTGCGTGACCTGGCGATCGGGTCGAACGCCGCCGTCGTCTTCCCCGAGTACGACCGATCGCCGGAGGCCGGCCACCCGGTCGCCCTCGAGCAGTCGTACGCGGCGGCGCAGTGGGTCGTCCGCGAGGGCCGCGACAAGGGCCTCGACGCGTCCCGCTTCGCCGTCTCCGGCGACTCCGTCGGCGGCAACATGGCGATCGCACTGTCGCTGCTCGCCGCCGAGCGCGGGGACGTCGAGTTCGTCAAGCTCGTGGCCTTCTACCCGGTGACCGACGCCGCGTTCGACACCGGCTCGTACCAGGAGTTCGCCGAGGGCTACTTCCTCACCCGCGCCGGCATGCAGTGGTACTGGGACCAGTACACGACCGACGAGACGGTCCGCGCGCTCCCGACGGTGTCGCCCCTGCGCGCGCCGCTCGAGACGCTCGCGACGCTGCCCGAGACGCTCGTCATCACGGCCGAGGCCGACGTCCTCCGGGACGAGGGCGAGGCCTTCGCCGCGCGGCTGCGTGAGGCCGGGGTCAAGGCGACGAACGCCCGCTTCGGCGGCATCACCCACGACTTCGTGATGGTGAATTCGCTGCACGACACCGAGGCCGCGAAGCACGCGCTCCTGCTGGCCACCGCCTCCCTGCGCGCGGCCCTGGCCTGACGGCGACGGGCGCGGTGGTGACCCGACCCACCGCGCCCTCCCGCCCGTCCGTCAGTGCGTCCGTCCGACCGTCCATCCACGACCACGACCACGACCACCGAGGAGCAGCCGTGACCGAGACACTCGAGACCCTCGTCGCCCGCGAGGAGATCCGCACCCTCCTGGCGACCTACGCCCGCGGTGCCGACCGCCGCGACGCCCGCCTCGAGGCGTCGGTGTTCACCGAGGACGGCGTCGTCGTCCTCTTCCAGGGTGACCCGTCGACGTCCGAGCCGGTCGACACGATCCGTGGGCGGGAACGCCTCGAGGAGACGTTCGCCGGCCTCGTCGAGCAGTACGACGTGACCACCTACCTCACCGGCCAGTCGATCGTCCGCTTCACGGGTGACGACGAGGCCGAGGGCGAGACGTACTGCGTCGCCTTCCACGTCCTGCACGAGGGCGAGCAGCGGACCCTCCTGACGATGTCGATCCGCTACCTCGACCGCTTCGTCCGCGTGGACGGCGCCTGGGCGATCGCGGTCCGTCACCTGGTGTTCGACTGGACCGACCGCGCACCGTCCCACCCCTGATCCCCGACCACCCACGACCCGTCCGGAGCCCGCTGTGTCCCAACCCCTCGAGTCCCTCATGCACGCCAACCTGTTCGACGTGTTCGGCGAACGCGACCCCGAGCGCCGACGGCAGGCGATCGCGCGCACCTACGCACCCGACGTCGCCTTCCTCGACCCCGACGAGGTCGTCGTCGGGCACGAGGCCCTGCACGCGAAGGCCCAGCGGCTGCTCGACGAGGCCCCCGGCTTCGTCTTCTCGCCTGCCGGCCCCGTGTACGAGAACCACGGCATGGGGTACCTCGCCTGGCACTTCGGCCCCGACGGCCAGCCGCCGGTCGTGTCCGGGATGGACATCTGCTTCATCGAGGGCGACGTCATCGCGAAGGTGTACACCCTGCTGACGAGCGCACCGCCCGCCTGACGGTCGGACCAGTCCCCGTCGGACGCCCTGCCATGATGGTCGGGCGTCCGGCGGTCGGGCGACGGGAGGTGACGGACGATGGCAGCCCACGGCGAGGTGCCCCCGGAGTCGCCGTACGCGTTCCTCACCGACGAGCAGATCCGGGTCTGGTACGCCTGGATGAAGCTGCAACTCCGGCTCCGGTACGAGATGAACCGGCAGCTCCGCGCGGACAGCGACATCTCGCTCGCCGACTACGACGTCCTGGTCGCCCTCACGAGCGAGCCCGGCGGTGAGATGACGATGACCGCCCTCGCGACGCGCATCGGCTGGGAGCGGAGCCGTGCCTCCCACCACACGAAGCGCCTCGCCGAGCGCGGCCTCCTCGAGCTCCGCCGCTGGGAACAGGACCGACGGAGCACCGCGGTCGCGCTGACGGACGACGGCTGGCAGGCCCTGCGCGACGCGACGCCCGCCCACACGGAACTCGTCAAGCAGATGTTCTTCAGCGGGCTCGACAGCGCGGAGTTGCCGGGCTTCGCCGACGTCCTCGAGCGGGTGTACGAGACCGTCATCGACCACGGCACCCTCCCGCGGCCGGCGGACCACCCGTAGCGACCGCTCGGCTTGCCCATCGGGACCGCACCCCGTACGTTTGAGTGAAAGATCACGCAAACCGGCGGGGAGGACCGACGATGGGTGCAGACGGACTCGCTGCGAGCCTCCAGGGCGGGACGGACGACGGCGTTCTGCGCCTCCGCACGGACGACCAGCGCCCGCTCCTCGGTCGCGACGAGGAGGTCGCCGCCCTGACCGCCCTGCTCGACCGGTCGGGCGGAGGCGGCACCGCCGTACTCGTCGAGGGCGAAGCCGGCGTGGGCAAGACCGCCCTCGTCGCCGCGGTCGAGGCACACGCCCGCGGCGCCGGACACCGCGTCCTCCGGTGCACGGGCGTCCAGGGGTCGAACGCCGTCGGGTTCGACGGTCTGCACGAGTTGCTGCACCCCCTGCTCCCCTACGCCGACGCCCTGCCGGGACGGCAGCGTGCCGCCCTGCTCACCGCCCTCGCCGTCGAGGACGGCCCCGTGCCCGACCGCCTCCTCGTGAGCACCGCGGCCCTCGGCCTGCTCGAGGAGGCCGCGGCGCACCGTCCGGTCCTCGTCCGCGTCGAGGACCTGCACTGGGTGGACCGCTCGAGCGCCGAGGTGCTCGACTTCATCGGGCTGCGGCTCTCGAACGCGCCGATCGTGGTCATCGCGACCGCACGCACCGGGCACGAACCCACCGGTACCCTCCCCTGCTCCGCGGCCCGCCTCGAGCTCGGCCCCCTGCCGGAGGACGCCGCGGAGGCCCTCCTCGCCGAGCGCGCCGGCGGACTGTCCGAGACCGCGCGTCGGCGCATCCTCGCCGAGGCCGGCGGCAACCCGCTGGCCCTCCGCGAGCTCCCAGCCGCGCTCGCCGCCACCGGCGCCGCCGGGACCTCCCTCGCCACCCGGCTCCCGACCACCCGTCGGCTCGAGCAGGCGTTCCTCGACCAGCTCTCCGCCGTCCCGGCCGGTAGCCGGGCACTGTTGGTCCTCGCCGCGGCCGCCGACGACGCCGTGCTCCAGGACGTGATGGCGGCGGCGCGGACCATGGACCTCGGGCTGGCCGACCTCGGGCCGCTCGAGGTCCGCGGACTCCTCCGGACGGACCTGGCCGCCCTGCACTTCCGGCACCCGCTCCTCCGGTCCGCCGTCCTCGGGAGCGCGACCGCCGCGGAACTCGCCGCTGCGCACCGCGCGCTCGCGTCGGTCGCCCGCGACGAGACCCGTGCCGCATGGCACCGCGCCTCCGCCACGTTCGAGCGCGACGAGACGATCGCCGCCGACCTCGAGACGGTCGCCCGACGCGCCGAGCAGCGCGGCGCACGACCGGAGGCGGTCCGCGCGTACGCACGCGCGGCCACCCTGTCGCAGGGGGACGTCGGGCGGGCCCGTCGGCTCGGACGTGCGGCGGAGACCGCGCGGGCCGCCGGCATGACGAACGAGGCGATCGAGCTCCTCGAGCAGGTGGACGCCCTGGCCGGCGACCCGGACACCGTGACCGCCACCGCCGTGACCCGCACCGTCCTCAGCCTCACCACGGGGTCACCCGTCGCCGGCCGCATCGAGACGGACCGCGTCCGGTCCGTGCTGGGCGGCGCCGAGCACACCGACCGGCTCGTGGAGGTGCTCTGGGTCTGGGCACTGAGCGTCCGCGGGCGGAACCTGCCCCGCGCGGAGTGGCACGCGATCGAGACACAGCTGCGCAGCCTGTCCTCCTCGAGTCCGCTGAAGCCGGTCGCACTCGCCCTGCTCAACCCGTTCGGGACGGCTCCCGCGGCCCGGGCGGACCTCCCGCACCTCGTCCCACAGCTCACCGACTCGCCCCTCGGCATGGCCTCCCTCGCGATCGCCGCCGAGTCACTGCAGGACCTCGAGACCGCGCTGACGTGCTGGGAACTCGCCTACGAGCGCGCGCACGAGCTCGGCGCGGTGGCCGACGAGGCCCAGGCCCTCCGCGGGCGCGCCACGGTCCTCCTGCTCCGCGGGCGCATCCGCGACGCCGTCGCCGACGCCGAGTACGCCGTCCGGATGGCCAGCGAGAGCCACCTCCCCCTCGTCGCCGGCATGGCGTACGGCACGCTCGCGCGGGCGCACGCCCTGCTCGGCGACGCCGAGGCCGCCGCGCAGGCGCTCCGGGACGGCTCGGCCCGCTCCCTGGGCGGACGGCTCGCGCTCGCCAGTGCCGACGCACGCTGGGCGGCGGGCCTCGTCGCGCTCGGGCAGCACCGGTACCGGGACGCGCAGATCGAGTTCACGCACATGACGGTGCACCCGACACGCTCGCTCTGGGCCATCGCGGACCGCACCGAGGCCGCCGTGCACGGCGGTCGGCCGGAGTCGGTGACCGAGACCCTCGCCGAGGCCGAGGCCGTAGCGAGCACCTTCCGGTCCGCGCACCTCACCGCCCTCGTGCTCCGCAGCCGGGCGCTGCTCGCTCCGGCGGACCGAGCCGAGTCCTGGTTCGTCCGGGCCGTCGAGGCGGGCCAGCTGAGCGAGTCCCCCGTCGAGCTCGCGCGCACACGCCTGCTCTTCGGCGAGTGGCTCCGACGGGAACGCCGCGTCGTGGAGGCCCGCACCCACCTCCGGGAGGCGCTCGCCGAGTTCGTCGCCGCGGGCACCGCCGGGTTCGCCGCACGGGCCGCCGCGGAACTCCGCGCCGCCGGTGAGGCCCCGCCCAACGACACCTCCGGCGCGCCGTCGGCGAGCGCTCCGCTCACCCCGCAGGAACTGCAGATCGCCCGGCTGGCGGCAGCGGGGATGTCGAACCGCGAGATCGCGGACCGGATCTACCTGTCGCACCGCACGGTGAGCACCCACCTGTACAAGGTCTTCCCGAAGCTCGGTGTCAGCAGCCGCGCCGGACTCGCGGAGGCGCTCGCCGCGACCGGACACGCCGATTAGGCCCGGCGGGCCCGACCGGCTCGCCTACGTCAGTCGACGGATGCCCACAGGGCGGTGCGCCTGCGACGCTCGTCGGACGGCCCGGGGCGAAGGACACGGAGCTGCCCGTGGAGGTGGAGCGCGCTCCACCCTCCGTCTCGTGCCTGCACCCGTGACCGGACGACCAGACCGAGGTGGACTGACGCCATGACCGAACCACTCCTCCACGCAGAGGACCTCATCAAGTCGTTCCCCGGCCCGGACCAGGGTCGGGTCGAGGTGTTGCGCGGTGTCTCGCTCGCCGTGCAGCCGGGCGAGTTCGTCGCGATCGTCGGGCCGAGCGGCTCCGGCAAGTCGACGCTCCTCTACTGCCTGTCCGCCCTCGAGCCCTACGACAGCGGGTCGGTGTCCATCACCGGGCAGCGGCTCGAGACCCTGCGACCGAAGCAACTGCAGGCCCTGCGCCGCTCCACCGTCGGCTTCGTCTTCCAGTCGTTCAACCTCATCCCCTCGCTGACGGCCCGGCAGAACATCGCGCTCCCCGCGAGCCTCGCGCACCGCCCGGTCTCCACCGCCGAGGTCGACGCGGCACTGGCATCGGTCGGGCTCGCCGACCGCGGGGACCACCGTCCGGGCAGCCTGTCGGGCGGGCAGCAGCAGCGGGTCGCGATCGCCCGGGTGCTGGCGTCCCGTCCGGAGGTCGTCTTCGCCGACGAGCCCACCGGCGCGCTCGACACCACGGCCGGTGACGCGGTGCTCGGGCTCCTGCGGCAGGTGGCGTCCGGCGACCGCGCGGTCGTGATGGTGACGCACGACCTCGAGGCCGCCGCCCGCGCGGACCGGGTGCTCGTGCTGCGGGACGGCTCGATCCACCGGGAACTCGTCCGTCCGAGCGCGGGGCAGGTCCTCGACGCGCTCACCGCCGCTGCCCAGGAGGCGTGACGATGCTCCGACTCGTCCTCAGCGACCTCCGGCACAATGCCGGGATCTGGGTCGGGGCGCTGGTCGTCAGCGCGGCGACGGCCGTGGCCCTGGCGGTCGCGGCGGCCATGGTCGAGACCGGGATCGCGCTGATCGCCTCGGGCGACGAACTCGACCTGCTGCGTGCAGCCGGCCTGGGCACCCTGGCGACGCTGGTCGTGGTGCTCACGGTCGTCGCGGTGGCCGCGGTGCTCGGCAGCGTGACCCGACTGACGATCGACCTGCAGCGCCGGGGGTACGCGCTCTGGCAGCTCGTGGGCGTCCCGTCCCGGACCGTCACCGTCGTCGTCCGGCTCCAGCTCGGCGTGGTCGCCCTCGTCGGGAGCACCCTCGGGTGCCTCGTCGTCGCGCCCGTCGCGCCGGCCGTCCTGCACCTCGGGCTCTCGGCCTCGGACGGGCTCCGCGACCTCGACGAGCGCTTCGACGTCGTCGGCGGGGTCGCCGTCGTGGTCGCCGTGACGGCGGTCGTCGTCCTCAGCAGTCTCCGGTCGTCCCGTCGCGCCGGTCGGGTCCGCCCCGTCGAGGTCCTCCGCGACCCTGACGCAGCGGCGGGTCGGACGAGCTGGGGACGGTGGACGCTCGCGGGCGTCGCCGTCGTGCTCGCCGCCCTGCTGACGTCGAGCCTCGCAGCCGGTGGAGTGCGTGCGTCCACCTCGGTCCTGCTCATCGGGCCGTTCCTCACCGCAGCCGCCGTCGCCGTCGGGCCGACGCTGTTCCCGGTCGTGCTGCGCGCCTGGACCGCCGTCCTGCCGGCGCACTGGTCGGCGTCGTGGTTCCTGGCCCGGAACGCCGCGGCCTCCGCGGTCGGCCGCAGCAGCGCGACGGTCGGTGCCCTCGTCCTCACGATCGCGCTCCCGGCCAGCATCACGGGCGGGTTCGCGACCACCGCCGACGCCGTCCGCCGGTCCACCGGCGGGGACGGACCCGGACTCGATCCGCAGAGCCTCCTCCTCATGCTCGGCGGACCGCTGCTCGTCTCGCTGTCCGGAGCCGCCGCGACCGTGCTCATGGCCGGGCGGACCCGTGAGCAGGAGGCCGCGCTCGTCGAGGCCGCGGGCGGGTCCCGGTCGGTCGTCCTGGCCCGGGCCGCCTGGGAGTCGGTCGTCCTCGTCGGGACCGCGGTGCTCGTGTCGGCTGTCGTCCTGGTGGTGAGCGGCGTCGCGCAGGCGATCGCCCTCGGGGTCACCGTCCCCGGCACGTCGCCCGACGTCGGACTGGGTGTGGCCGGCCCGGCCACGCTGGTGAGCCTCGTCCTGATGGTGGCCGCCAGCACGCTCCCGCTCGTCGTCGGGCGCCACCGCAGCATCCCGCTCGTCCTCGCCGCGGACTGAACCCGGTCCACCACGGCCGTGTCGGGCCTCCCGGCCGGACAGGCTGCTCCGCCGGGCCGACGCACCTCTCCGATCCTCACGAACCCACGAACCCTGGAAGGACGCACCATGCGCATCCTCTTCTCCGGCGTCCCCGCGCTCGGACACCTGCTCCCCCTCGTCCCGCTCGTCCGCGCCGCCGCATCGGCGGGGCACGACGTCGCCGTCCTCACCAGCGGCGGCATGCGTGACGCCCTCGCCGCCGAACTGCCCGGGGTACCGGTCCTGGCAGCGGGCCCCATGCCTCCCGAGCTGTTCGCGGAGGTGGCCCGGCGCCTCCCCGGCAGCGACCCGGCGAACCGACCGGAACCCGCGGCCGTCGCCGAGTTCTTCGCCGGGACGCGGGTCGACCTCACCGTCGACGACGCCGTCCGCGAAGCGAGGACGTGGGGTCCGGACGTCGTCGTGGCCGACGCGGTCGACCTGGTGGGGCCGCTCGTCGCGGCGACGCTCGACGTCCCGTACGCCGTCGTCGCGTTCGGACCGGAGGTGCCCGATGCGTTCCGACGTCCGATGACGGAGCTCGTGCTCCCCCGGTACGCGGGCCGGGGCCTGGTGCCGTCACCCCCGGTGGCGCTGCTCGACCCGACGCCGGCGTCCCTGCAGGCGTCCGGGTGGACGCAGCACCCCCTGACCATCCCGTTCCGGGCGGAGCCGCACAGCCGTCCGGGCGACACCACTCCGCTGGCGCCGTTCCCGGCGTCCGAGCGGCCGCGCGTGCTCGTCACGCTCGGGACGGTGTTCGGGGACGCCGCACTCCTGACGGCGATCATCGACAGCCTCCACCCTGACGAGGCGGACGTCCTCGCGACGGTCGGCGTGATCGGGGACCACCTCGAGGACACCGACCACGTCCACCACGTGCCGTTCCGGCCGATGCGAGAGCTGCTGGACGGCGTCGACGTCGTGGTGAGCGCTGCGGGAGCGGGTACGGTGCTCGCGGCCGCGAGTGTCGGCGTCCCGATGGTGCTGCTCCCCCAGGGCGCCGACCAGTTCATCAACGCCGAGCGTGCTGCCGCGGCCGACGTCGCCGTGGTGGTCGACGAGCCCGCTGCCGTCGGGCCGGCGGTGCACGCGGTGCTCGCCGGGTCGCGCCATGCCGCCGCGGCCCGTCGGCTCCGCGAGGAGAACGAGCAGCGTCCGAGCGCCGGGGACGCGATCGCCGTGCTCGTGGACCGCGTGACCCACGCCACGAGCGCCGCCGGGCGGTGACCCGGCGGGCCCTGGGCCGCCGACAGGCCCGGGGCCCGTGGCGGGCGGCGTCAGGCCTCGGTCGGCCCGGGTCCTCCGGGACCCGGACCGATGACCGACGCCACGAACCGACGGGCGTCCTCGTCGTCGTGCTCGTGCAGCCGCATGCCGAGCAACGTGTTGATGAGCATCCCCTTCGCGAGGAACGTCTCGGCGGCCGACGGCGTGAGGCGGGCGTCCTCGACGAGGAACCGGAGGATCCGCGTGAACCCCTCCCGCGCGACCGGCCCGATCACGGGGTCCGCACCGAGCATGTACGACTGCATCACGATGAGGTGGACGCCGTCCTCGGTCGCGAGCGTCCGGTAGGCCTCGCCGAGCCGGGACTCGACCGTGCCCGGTTGCCCGTCGTCCAGCGCCGCACGGAACGTGTCGAGGACCGCTTCCAGACAGCCGTCGATGACCGCGAGGAACAGGTTCTCCTTCGACCCGAACATGCGGACGACGTAGGGCTGGCTGATCCCGGCGGCCTTCGCGATCCGCTCGGTGGTCGCCCCGTGGTACCCCTCGCGGGCGAACACGGCGGCCGCGGCGGCCAGGGTCGCCTCCCGCCGCTGACTGCCCGCCATGCGCTCCGCTGCCCTGGGGACCGGACCCCTTGCCGTCGTCATGCCTCGAGGGTATCATCCGATTCCATGAGTAATGAATCGATTACTAACCAACGCTCCTCCGTTCCCTCGCTCCCGCCGCTCCGCCGGGTCCTCCCGGTCCTCGTCGTGCAGGTGCTCGTCGCGATGGCCATCGCCGGTGCGTTCGCCGGCCTCTACATCGGACTGCAGAAGGCCCCCGTGCCGCACCACCTGCCGGTCGCGGTCGTCGGCGCACAGCTCGCCGACGCGGCCTCGACGGCGCTCGGTGACTCCGCCGACGTCCGTCCGGTCGACTCCGCAGCCGCCGCTCGCGCCCTCGTCCGCTCACACGACGTCGTCGCCGCGCTCGTCCCCGCTGCCGACGGATCGATGCTCGCCGTCGCCGGCGCGGACGGGCGGAGCGCGACCGGTGCGGCGACGGCCCTGCTGAGCGGTGTCGCCCGGGCCGGCGGCGTCCCGGTGACCCGCACCCAGGACCTCGTCCCGCTCGTGACCGGGGACGGGCAGGGCATCGCGGGCTTCTACCTCGTGTTCGGCACCACGCTCGCCGCCTTCGTCCTCGCCCAGATCATGAACTCCCTCGGCGCCCTGGCCGGCCTGCGGGTGCGCGTCGCGGTCACCGTCATCGGGAGCATCGCCGCGGCCGTCGTCGTGGCCGTCATCGCCGGACCGGTCGCCGGCGCCGTCCCCGCGGCCCCCGCTGTCGTCATCGGCGTGCTGGCGCTGCTCGCGGTGGCCGTCTCGCTGTCGACCCTGGCCATCACCGCCCTCCTCGGCCCGATGGGCGTCGTCGTGTCCACGCTCGTGTTCACCACCCTCGGCAACGCGACCAGCGGCGCGACGGTGAGCACACACCTCCTGCCGCCGTTCCTGTCCGCCGTCGGTGGCGCCCTGCCGCCCGGAGCGGCGTTCGGGGCGGTGACGGCGGCCAGCTACTTCGACGGCGCCGGCGTCGGCCGCGCACTCCTGACGCTCGGCCTGTGGATCACCGGAGCCGCGATCGCGTTGTCCGCCGCCGCCGCCCGTCGCCGTGCCGTCCGGCATGACCGCCGCTCGCCCTCGGCCTGAGCCGAGCGACATGCTCCGTCCTTCCTGAGCACTCACAGGACTCCGCATCTCCATCGCCTATCGTGGCGACCAGCGCGATCGCGCGAACACCCCACGCCGGTGCAGACCGGCGGCGACGGAAGGTCGGTCTGCGTTGACCACCACCCCGATCCAGCCCGGCTACACCCGCACGAGGCCCGCCGCGGGCCCCAGGGGTTCGAGCACGTCCACCTACTCGGCCGTCCTCGCGCAGGTCAAGGAGCACGACCTGCTCCGCCGCCGCACCGGGTTCTACTGGTCGCTGTTCGGCTCGCTCGTCGGCACGCTCGCACTCGCGTGGATCGCCTTCGCCGTGCTGGGCGAGTCGTGGTTCCAGCTCATCGTCGCCGGCGCGCTCGGCGTGGTCTTCACCCAGTTCGCCTTCCTGTCGCACGAGGCCGCGCACCGTCAGGTGTTCGCCTCACAGCGCTGGAACGACCGCGCCGGCCGCTACGTCGGCACCTTCCTGGTCGGCCTGAGCTACTCGTGGTGGATGACCAAGCACACCCGCCACCACGGCAACCCGAACACCATCGGCAAGGACCCGGACATCGCCGCCGGCGTCATCCGGTTCACGCCCGAGGACGCAGCGGTGACCCGGGGTGCGCGGAGCGTCTTCACCCGGTTCCAGGGGTGGCTGTTCTTCCCGCTCCTGACGCTCGAGGGCATCAACCTGCACTGGTCCGCCGTGCACACCGTGCTGACCGGCGCCGACACCAAGGCCGACGTCCGGGCACGCGTGCTCGAGGCGACGCTCCTCGTCCTGCGCTTCGGCATCTACCTGACCGTGCTCTTCTGGTTCCTGCCGTTCGGCATGGCGTGCGCGTTCCTCGGTGTGCAGCTCGCCGTCTTCGGCGTCATGATGGGTGCCTCGTTCGCCCCGAACCACAAGGGCATGCCGACCATCGCGCACGACGCCAAGGTCGACTTCTTCTCGCGCCAGGTGCGCACCTCGCGGAACATCCGCGGCGGTTGGTGGGTGTCGTTCCTCATGGGCGGCCTGAACTACCAGGTCGAGCACCACCTGTTCCCGTCGATGCCGCGACCGGCCCTGAAGAAGGCCCGGCTGCTCGTCCGTCAGCACTGCGAGACGCTCGACGTCCCCTACACGGAGACGACGCTCCTGCGCTCGTACGGCATCGTCGTCCGCTACCTCAACCGCGTCGGCCTGGCCGCCCGCGACCCGTTCACCTGCCCGATGGTCTCGGAGCTCCGCATCCACTGACGGGTCGGCGAACCGCGCCGCGCTCCCACCCGTACGATCGACGGACACCCATCGTCGACGGAGACGGAGCCCGGCATGACCACCACTGACCTCGCCGCACCGGCGGACGCAGCGAGCGTCGGACGCACCGCTGCCGACCATCCGCACCACCACGCGACCGCGTCCGTCGCCGCGATCCTCGCGGAGTCAGCGGCCCGGTACCCGGACGACGTCGCCGTCGTCGTCGGCGAGCAGCGCATCACCTACGCCGAGCTGTGGGACCAGACCCTCGCGTACGCGGGCGCACTCCGCGCCCGCGGTGTCACCGAGGGCAGCCGCGTCGCGATGCTCATCCCGAACGTGCCCGACTTCCCCCGCGTGTACTACGCGACCCTCGCGCTCGGCGCCGTCGTCGTGCCCGTGCACGCACTCCTCAAGCGGCACGAGATCGAGTACGTGCTCCGCGACAGCGGAGCGGCCCTGCTCGTCTGCGCCGCACCGCTCATCGCGGAGGGTGCGGCGGGGGCCACACTCGCCGGGGTCGACGTCGTCACCGTCCTCGCGCCTCCCGGGGACGGGGACGGATCGGCCGCACCCCGCCTGGAGGCCCTGGCCGCGTCGAGCGCGCCCCTCACCACCCTCACGCCCCGCGACCCGTTCGACACCGCGACGATCCTGTACACGAGCGGCACCACCGGGCAGCCCAAGGGCGCCGAGGGATCGCACTTCGCCCTGCTCGAGCAGGTCAACACGCTCCTCATGAGCACCTTCGACATGCGACGTGGTGACGTGCTGCTCGGTGCGCTGCCGCTGTTCCACACCTTCGGCCAGACCTGCACCATGAACACCGGCTTCCGCGCCGGCGCGACGATCGTCATGCTGCCGAAGTTCGACGGCGACGCCGCACTCGCCGCGATGGTCGAGCACGGCTGCGGCATCTTCATGGGCGTGCCGACGATGTACATGGCGCTGCTCGACGCCGCGACCCGGACCGACGCCCGTCCCGACCTCCGGTACGCGATCTCCGGCGGGGCCTCGTTGCCGCTCGCGGTGCTCGAACGATTCGAGGCCGTGTACGGGGCGCCGATCCACGAGGGCTACGGCCTCACCGAGACCTCACCCGTCGCGAGCTTCAACCACGTCGGACGGACGCCCCGTCCCGGCACCATCGGCACACCTGTCTGGGGCGTCGAGGTCGAGATCGCGGACCCCGCCGTGCAGGACCGCATCGACATGCTGCCGCGCGGCACGATCGGCGAACTCGTCATCCGGGGCCACAACCTGATGAACGGTTACCGCAACCGACCCGACGCGACCGCCGCGGCCGTGGTCGACGGGTGGTTCCGGACGGGCGACCTCGGGACGAAGGACGACGAGGGCTTCCTGACGATCGTCGACCGCACGAAGGACATGATCATCCGCAACGGCTACAACGTGTACCCGCGCGAGGTCGAGGAGGTGCTCGCCGCGCACGAGGACGTCACGATGGCCGCGGTGTTCGGGGTGCCGCACGACGTGCACGGCCAGGAGATCGCGGCGGCGGTCGTCCTCGCCGACGGCGCCACGACCAGCTCGGACGAGCTCGTCCGGTACGTCGCGGACGCCATCGCCGCGTACAAGTACCCGCGGGTCGTCCACGTCGTCGACGCGCTCCCCCTCGGTCCGAGCGGCAAGGTGCTGAAGCGTGCCCTCGTCGAGCAGTTCGGCTCGGAGCCGGCGCCCGGACCGGAGGAGCACGCCGGCGCCTGACCGACGTCGGTACACTCGGCCGGGTGGAGCTGATCACGGACGTGCGTCGAGCCGACTGGCTCGTGCGACGCCTCCAGGCCTCCGGGACCGTCGCCGGCACCGTCGGCGGCGGGTTCGACGGGTACGCCCGCATCCTGCACCCGCTCGAGGCCTTCCGGGAGGACCGCTCGGTCCTCGACGAGCACGGCGACGCTCCGGTCCTCGAGACGAGCACCTGGCGGTGGTCCGACGTCGCAGCGAGGACCGGGCGGACGCTGGACGCCGGGGCCTCCTGGAGCGCACTCAGCGCGAACCGCGACGACGACGTGCTGTTCGACGACGGGTGGCGGGTCGAACCGCCTGCCGAAGGCTGGCTCGATCCGCGCCTGCTGGCCGCACTCACCTCGCACCTCAGTGCCTCGACGGCGACCCCGCTCGACCTGGTGGCGGCGGTGTGGGACGGATGGGGGGACCTGAGCGGCGGCTCCATCCTCGCGGCCGGATGGCAGGACGGGACGCCGGACGCGACCGAGCGTGCCCGCGCCGAGGCGGAGGTCGCCCGCCTCCGCACAGCACACCAGGCGGCACTCGACGCCGTCCGCCGCGCACTCGCCGTGCCGCGACTGCACCTCACCCACCGCGAGCACCTCCTGGTGCGCACGACGGTCGCGGACTGGGCCGACCCGGCGTGGACCGAGCGGGCGGAGATCGCGGACGGTGTGCCGCTCGCGCACACGCCGCAGCTGTTGTGGCCGGAGGACCACGCGTGGGTCCTCGCGACGGAGATCGACTGCGACTCGACGCTGGTCGCGGGGACGCGACGACTCGTGGACGCAATCCTCAGGGACGACCGGTTCGAGGCGTTCGAGGTGGACCCGCTCAGCGCCCTTCGATGACGTCCGTCGAACGGTCCTGACGCGAGCAGGTCACAGCGCCCGCTGCGGAGGCCCGCAGCGCCTCGTACAGCTCCCGTTCTGTGCCACGGCGGGGAGGTTGCCTGGAGCACGTACTGAAGAGGGGGAACCATGACAGCACTGGTCTGGATCGCAGCGGTCGTCGGCGGACTCGCGGCCGTAGCCGCGCTCGCCCGCGCACGTCGCCGCTGACAGCACGGCAACGGTCGGGTCACGTTCCTCGCCCGCACGGCGTCGGCGACTGCTCGCGGTGCTTCACTGGCCGGCATGGGGCAGACACGGACACGAGGGTCGATCGCGATCGTCCTCGCGGTGAGCATCGCGATCGGCGTGAACGGGTGCGCGGGAGTGCGTTCGAGTTCTGGCGGATCCTGCGCCCTGAAGTCGATCGAGCTCCAGGACTCGTCCCTGCACCCCGGAGGAGTCCTCCAGCTCCACTCCGACGCGGTCTGGGAGACGTGTGAGGACACCGGAGGCACGAGCCGCGCGGCGTCCGACGTCACCGTCGTCGTCACACCCTCCGCGAGCGGCGAGGAGGTCCTGCTCGGTCGGCCGACACCGCAGGGGCCGCTGTCCACGGTCGACGAGTCCTTCGAGCTCCCCGCGGACCTCCCGGTCGGTCCCGCGGTGCTCGCACTGCACATCCACAGCGGCGATGTGATCGACGCTGAACTGCCGATCACGATCACCGCACCCCCGGCGACCTGAGATCGGCGGCACGATGGCCGGCCGTGTGCTCTCGGTGGGCCCTGCCGGGATCGAACCGACGACATCCACGGTGTAAACGTGGCGCTCTACCAGCTGAGCTAAAGGCCCTCGCGCCGCTGCCGGGCGCAGCCCACATCCTACGGGAGCGCCGAGAACCGTGCCGCGCCGCTGACTACGCTCGCGCTCATGCACCGCCGCTCCTCCACCGTCGTCACCGCCACCGCGCTCGTGACCCTGCTCGGCACCCTGCTCGCCGGCTGCTCGGTGCCCGGCTCCGACACGAGCACGGCGGCTCCCCCGTGGCCCCGACCGACGGACCTGGAGCACCGCGCCGACCAGGCCGGGCTCCAGGACGTCTGGGGTGAGCGGCTGGCCGAACACGTCCACACCCACCTGTCGATCACGGACGGCGACTCCCCGGTCGTCGTGCCGGGGAACGTCGGCCATTCGGCGTCCGAGCACTTCGCCGCACAGCTCCACACACACGACACCTCGGGGATCCTGCACGTCGAGTCACCGACCCGCGAGACCTTCACGCTCGGTCAGTTCTTCGACGAGTGGGGCGTCTCCCTCGGTCCCGCCCACGTCGGCGGGCTCCGTGGCGAGCTCACCGTGTGGGTGGACGGGAAGCGCTTCTTCGGCAACCCCCGCTCGATCGCGCTGACGAACCGGCGCGAGATCGCCCTGGCCGTCACGACGATCGGCGAGGTCCCGCACCGCCCGGCGCCGTTCGACTGGCCGCCGCAGTACCGCTGAGCGGGCGGCACCCGCGCATCCACGGTCGGCCCCAGCCGCGGTCTGGGAAGCTGTACGGGAGGGGGTGGCGCACATGTCGGAACCGTCCAGCACACCGGGACCGGACGCACCAGCGGACGGGACGCGACCGGACGCACCAGCGGACGGGACGCGACGACGGTGGATCGTCGGCGTGAGCGCACTCGCGGTCGTCGTCGTGGCCGGGACGACCGCCTGGGCGCTCTCCGGCACCGGCCAGGAGGCCCGCCCCACGCCCGTCGCGGCCGCGCCGTCCGCCACGCCCACCCCGACGCCGTCGCGCACGCCGTTGCCGGCCGTCCCCGCACGGCCGTCGGACGCCGCCCTGGCCGCCCTGCCGCTCGCGTTCCACGACGCCGTGATCGGCGGGCTCCTCGACGGGTCGCAGGTCGAGGCGGAGAACCGGTGGACGACGGCGACCCCGAAGACCGCGCTCGTCCCCCTGTACGCCTCGCCCGACCCCGACGCCGCTCCCGTCGCCACGCTGTCGTCCTCGGTGTCCACGCTGGACACCCCGACGGTCACCGCCGTCTGGGACCGCTCGCCCGGACAGGACGGCGGGATGGTGCTCGTCTCGACGCCCGCGCGGAACCGGACACCGGGCGACGGCGGGGTCGCCACCGCCCCGAGTGCGACGTTCGCGTGGGCCCGCGCCGCGGACTTCACCCTGACCGGCATCGACCGCGTCGTGCGTGTGGACAACCAGGCGTCGACCATCGCGATCGTCCGTCGCGACGGCTCGGTGCAGACGAGCGAGGCCGCGCGCCTCGGCACCCCGCAGGACCCGACGCCGACGGACACGAAGACGTACATGGAGGCGAACTACGTCGACCCGCAGGTGACGTACACGCAGGGGCACCCGATCTCGCTGACCGGCGCGCACTCCGCGACGCTCGCCGGCTACGGCGGGAACGCCGCCCTCACCGCCCTGCACTACTACCCGGACCCGAACGGGTCGTCGCACGGGTGCGTCCGCATCTCGGCGGCGATGACCGAGGCCCTGGCCGGGCTGCCGATCGGGACGCCGATCGAGTTCAGCTGAGCAGCTCCCGGACGACAGCGTCCGGCCGCTCCACGTGCGCGAAGTGCCCGCATTCCTCGAGCAGCACGGTCCGCACGTCCGGCAGCGCCCGCCGCAACCGGTCGAGGTCGTCGGTCCGGGCGAACACGTCCTGCCGCCCGGCGACCGCCACCACCGGACACCGCACGGCGGACCAGCGACGGGTGTCGTAGTGTGCCGCGGAGCGGGCTGCGCCGAGGAACCCGGCCGGCCGGAACTCCTCGACGAAGGCGTCGAGGACGCTGCGGTCGAGTCGGCGCACGGCCGCGAACACGGGTGCCGCGAGGAGCGGGAGCAGCCCGACCCGGGCGAACGCCCGCAGGACGGTGTGCGCGGACCCGCGGGTCACGGCGAGCCCGGCGCGCAACAGGGTGAACGCCGGCAGGGACCGCAGCGCCCGCACGGGGTGTCGCGATGCCGCCGCGGTCGCGAACGTCGTCCCCGAGACGAGCCCGAGGGACCGCACCCGAGCGGGTCGGTCGACGGCGAGGTGCAGGCCGACGAAGGCCCCCATCGAGTGCCCGACCACGTCGACGTGGTCGAGGCCGAGCGCGTCGAGCACCGCGACGAGCACCCGGGCGGAGTCGTCCACGTCGAGCGGGACCTCCGGCGGGGGCGACGCCCCCCACCCGGGCAGGTCGACGAACACGAGGCCGCGGCCCGGCAGCCCGTCCGCTGCTGCCAGGAGCGGCGTCCACGTCGACCACGACCCGGCGACACCGTGCAGGAACAGGAGCGGCCGCACACCGCGGCGGTGGTGGACGACGGCCGGACCGGCGTCCGTCGCGGTCGTCGTCGTGGTCAGACCCCAGCGGGCCGGGTCGTCGACCACGGGGTACGGCGCGTAGCGGCCGTCCGGGACCCCGCCGACCTGCGGAGCCGAGCCGGTGTCGGTGGCGCTCACCGTGCCTCCAGTCCGGTGCGCTCGGGCACCGTCAGGGGTTCGGAGCCGACCGTGCCGGGGAGGGCAGGTGGGCGTCCGTCAGCGGGCGCGCAGCGGCCGGGAGGCCCGGGTCAGCTGACCGGGACCGGCGCGGAGCACGCGGCGAGGCGGTCCAGGGCGGCCCGGTACTCGGTCACGTCGCGGGCGACGCCCGGCTCGGTGATGATCGACGCCTTGATGCGGCCCTGCACGTCGATCACGAAGGTCGCGCGGGTGGCGAAGCCCTTCTTCTCGAGGAAGACGCCGTACTCCTTGGACACGGCACCGTGCGGCCAGAAGTCGGCGAGCAGCTCGAAGTCGTAGCCGTTCGCCTGGGCGAAGGACCGGAGCGTCGCCTTCGAGTCGACCGAGATGCCGATCAGCTCGATGCGCTGGTCCTGGAACATCGCGATGTTGTCCTGCAGCGTGCAGAGCTCGTCGGTGCAGGTGGACGAGAACGCGAGCGGGAAGAAGACGAGGGCGACCGGGCGGTGGCCGCGGTGGTCGCTGAGTCGGACGTGCTCACCGAACTGGTTCGGGAGCTCGAAGTCCGGCGCGAGTGAGCCGATCTCCAGTGCCATCGTGGTGGTGCTTCTCTCCCCGGGCGTTGGGTGTGCCCGTCGGTTCCACGCATCCACCGGTCGCGGACGCACGGTCGGCCATGCTACGCCGACGGCCCGCGAACGCAAGTGCCGTCCGGACCGCGTCGTCATCAGCATCGCCGTCGGTGCGTGGGCCTAGAGTGGACGCGGCCCGTCCCCGGTCGTGATCCGACCACCGACGGCTCGACATGTCCACCACCACGAGAACGAACGAGGTCAACGGTGACGGTGAACGACCAGGACCCGCGCAGCACCGCAGGGCAGGACCAGGACCCGGAGGAGACCGCCGAGTGGCGTGAGTCCCTCGACGGTCTCGTCGCGACGCACGGGCACCAGCGGGCCCGCGAGATCATGCAGAGCCTGCTGAAGCGCTCGAACGAGCTGCACCTCGGCGTGCCGATGGTCCCGACGACGGACTACGTCAACACGATCGCCCCGGAGGACGAGCCGACGTTCCCCGGCGACGAGGAACTCGAGCGCCGCTACCGCCGCTGGATCCGCTGGAACGCGGCCATCACGGTGCACCGCGCGCAGCGTCCCGGCATCGCCGTCGGCGGCCACATCTCGACGTACGCGTCGAGCGCCGCCATGTACGAGGTCGGCTACAACCACTTCTTCCGCGCGCAGGACCACCCGTCGGGCGGAGACCAGGTCTTCTTCCAGGGCCACGCCTCCCCCGGCATGTACGCCCGCGCCTACATGGAAGGCCGCCTGAGCGAGGACCAGCTCGACGGCTTCCGCCAGGAGAAGTCCCACGCCGGCGGCGGACTGTCCTCGTACCCGCACCCGCGCCTGATGCCGCACTTCTGGCAGTTCCCGACCGTGTCGATGGGCATCGGCCCGATCAACGCGATCTACCAGGCGCAGCAGGCCAAGTACCTGTCGAACCGTGGCATCAAGGACGCCTCCGAGCAGCAGGTCTGGGCCTTCCTCGGCGACGGGGAGATGGACGAGGTCGAGTCCCGCGGCCAACTCCAGGTCGCCGCGAACGACGGCCTCGACAACCTGAACTTCGTCATCAACTGCAACCTCCAGCGCCTCGACGGCCCGGTGCGCGGCAACGGCAAGATCATCCAGGAGCTCGAGGCGTTCTTCCGCGGCGCGGGCTGGAACGTCATCAAGGTCGTCTGGGGCCGCGAGTGGGACGACCTGCTCGCCCGTGACACCGAGGGTGCGCTCCTCAACCTGATGAACGCGACGCCGGACGGCGACTACCAGACGTACAAGGCCGAGAACGGTGCCTACGTCCGCGAGAACTTCTTCGGGCGCGACCCGAAGGCGCTCGAGCTCGTCAAGGACTACACCGACGACCAGATCTGGAACCTCAAGCGCGGCGGCCACGACTACCGCAAGGTCTACGCGGCGTTCAAGGCGGCGACCGAGCACAAGGGCCAGCCGACCGTCATCCTCGCGAAGACGGTCAAGGGCTACGGCCTCGGCCCGAGCTTCGAGGGCCGCAACGCGACCCACCAGATGAAGAAGCTCACGCTCGACAACCTCAAGCAGTTCCGCGACGAGATGCGCATCCCGATCTCGGACGCGCAGCTCGAGGAGAACCCCTACACGCCGCCGTACTACCACCCGGGCAACGACGACGAGGCGATCCAGTACATGCACGAGCGCCGCCGTGAGCTCGGTGGCTACGTGCCGGAACGTCGGTCGAAGTACACGCAGGTCAACCTGCCCGACGAGTCGAAGTACCAGATCGTCAAGAAGGGCTCCGGCAAGCAGGAGGTCGCCACGACGATGGCGTTCGCCCGTCTGCTGAAGGACCTGCTCCGCTCGCCCGACTTCGGCAACCGCGTCGTCCCGATCATCCCGGACGAGGCCCGCACGTTCGGCATGGACGCGTACTTCCCGACAGCGAAGATCTACAACCCGAACGGCCAGCACTACACGTCGGTCGACCGCGAGCTGCTCCTGGCGTACAAGGAGAGCCCGCAGGGCCAGATCATCCACGTCGGCATCAACGAGGCGGGCGCCCTCGCGGCGTTCACCGCCGTCGGCACCTCGTACTCGACGCAGGGCGAGCCGCTCATCCCGGTCTACGTCTTCTACTCGCAGTTCGGGTTCCAGCGCACCGGCGACGCGATCTGGGCCGCCGGCGACCAGATGACCCGCGGGTTCATGATCGGCGCAACCGCCGGTCGCACCACCCTGACCGGGGAGGGCCTGCAGCACGCCGACGGCCACTCGCCGCTGCTGGCCGCGACGAACCCGGCCGTCGTCTCGTACGACCCCGCCTACGGCTACGAGATCGGGCACATCGTCCGCACCGGCCTCGAGCGGATGTACGGCACGAACGAGGACGGCTCTCCGTCCCACGACGACCCGAACGTCATGTACTACCTCACGGTCTACAACGAGCCGCTCGTGCAGCCGGCCGAGCCGGAGGGCGTCGACGTCGAGGGGATCGTCAAGGGCATGTACCTGCTCAAGCCGAGCGAGCACGACGGCCCGAAGGCCCAGCTGCTCGCGTCCGGTGTCGCCGTGCCGTGGATCCTCGAGGCGCAGCAGCTCCTGGCCGAGGACTGGGGCGTGTCCGCCGACGTCTGGAGCGTCACGAGCTGGGGCGAGCTGTACCGCGACGGGGTGGACGCCGAGCAGCACGCGTTCCTCAACCCGAACGACGAGCCGCGCACCCCGTACGTCACCGAGCGCCTGCTCGGGACCGAGGGCCCGGTCGTCGCGGTGAGCGACTTCATGCACGCCGTGCAGGAGCAGATCCGTCCGTTCGTCCCGTCCGACTACGCCACGCTCGGTGCCGACGGCTTCGGCTTCTCGGACACCCGTCCGGCAGCGCGCCGCTTCTTCCACATCGACGGTCCCTCGGTCGTCGTGCGGACGCTGCAGCAGCTGGTCCGGCAGGGCAAGCTCGACGCGTCGGTCCTCCAGCAGGCGATCGACAAGTACCGCCTGCACGACGTGACCGCCGGCACGACCGGCAGCGCGGGCGGCGAGAGCTGATCTCCGCGTGACCACACCCCGCACCGCCACCGCCGCGGGCCGGGAGGACGACCGGCAACGGGCGCTCTCCTGGCTCCGGCAGGTGTCGGGCGAACTCTCGACCGCGACGATCAAGCGGCTCGAGGACACCCTGCCCTGGTACAGCGAGATGCCCCCGGGCCGTCGCTCGGCCGTCGGCATGGTGGCCCAGGCCGGCATCACGTCGTTCATCTCGTGGCTCGAAGGCAGCGCCTCCACCCCGTGGATCGCCGCCGCCGACGTCTTCGGCTCGGCCCCGCGTGAACTCCTGCGCTCGGTGAGCCTGCAGCAGACCCTGCAGCTCATCCGTGTCGTGGTGACCGTGGTCGAGGAGCGCGCCGCCGACGACGAGATGCTGCAGGAGGCGATCCTCAAGTACTCGCGCGACATCGCGTTCGCGGCGGCCGACGTCTACGCCCGTGCGGCGGAGGCCCGCGGGCTGTGGGACGCCCGGCTCGAGGCCCTCGTCGTCGACTCGATCCTGTCGGGCGAGTACGACGACGAACTGCCGTCGCGCATCGCCGCCCTCGGCTGGCACGGGCACGGCGAGGTCGCGGTCCTGGTCGGGACGGCGCCGAAGCAGCTCGAGGTCGACCAGGTCCGCCGGACGGCCCGCCACCAGGACGCCGACGTGCTCATCGGTGTGCAGGGCTCGCGGCTCGTGGTCGTCATCGGACGGGCGACCCCGCGCGACGACGTGCCCGAGGGGGAGGAACCCGTGTCGTTCATGTCGATCGCGCAGGAGCTCGAACCGCTGTTCGGCGAGGGCCACCTCGTGCTCGGCAACGAGGTCCCCGGGGTCGTCGACGCCTCGACCAGCGCGAAGGCCGCCCTGGCCGGGTTCGCCGTGGCCCGGGCCTGGCGGGGCGCACCCCGACCGGCCCTCGCCGACGACCTGCTGCCGGAACGTGCGCTCGCGGGCGACCCCCTCGCCCGCTCGGCCCTGGTGCAGCGGATATACACGCCGCTCAAGGACCAGTCCACCGAGCTCCTGCAGACCCTGTGGTGCTACCTCGACACCGGTCGGTCGCTCGAGGCGACGGCGCGTGAACTCTTCGTGCACCCGAACACCGTCCGCTACCGCCTCCGCCGCGTCGCGGACATCATCGGGTGGGACGCCACACACGCGCGGGACGCCCTCATCGTGCAGTCCGCGCTCATCCTCGGCGCGATGTCCGAAGCGGCGTCCACGCGCCGTCGCCCCACGCGCCGCTGACGACCCCACCGGGTGGGGTTCCTACAAGGCATCCCGGCAATCCGTGTGGGGAGTCCACACGTGCCCGACGGTGACTGCCCGGCATCATTGAGCGGTGATCGTCGTCGTCGCGCCCGGACAGGGCTCCCAGACCCCCGGCTTCCTCGCCCCCTGGCTCGAGGACGCCGCCGTCCGTGACCGCGTCGGGCAGTGGTCCGACGCGATCGGCGTGGACCTCGCCGAGCACGGGACGAACTCCGACGCGGACACCATCAAGGACACCGCCCTCGCGCAGCCGCTCATCGTCGCCGCCGGGCTCGTCACGGCCGACGCCCTGCTGGCCGACGACCGCCGCGCCCTCGTCGGTGGTGTCGCCGGGCACTCGGTCGGCGAGTTCACCGCCGCCGCCGTCGCCGGGGTCCTCACCCCGACCGACGCCGTGTCGCTCGTCGCCGAGCGGGGCCGGGCGATGGCCGACGCCGCCGCACTCGAGCCGACCTCGATGGCCGCGGTCCTCGGTGGTGACGCCGACGAGCTCGCCGCCCTGCTCGACTCCCTCGGGCTGACGGCCGCGAACCACAACGGCGGCGGGCAGACCGTCGTCGCCGGTCCGGCGGACGCGATCGCCCGCCTCGCGGAACAGCCGCCCGCGAAGGCCCGCGTCGTCCCCCTCGCCGTCGCCGGCGCCTTCCACACGCGCTTCATGGCGCCGGCCGTCGACCGGGTCGCACCCGTCGCCGCGGCCGCGACCGTGCAGGACCCGACCCTCCCGCTCTGGACGAACGCCGACGGGTCGCAGGTCCGGGACGGTCGCCGCTTCGTCGACCTCATGGTCCGGCAGATCGCCAACCCGGTGCACTGGGACGCCGTCATGACCTCCTTCCAGCAGGCCGGCGTCACCGGCATCATCGAGCTCGCACCGGCCGGGGCCCTGGTCGGCCTCGCCAAGCGCGGTCTCCGCGGCACGCCGACGGTCGCGATCAAGACCCCGGACGACCTGCCCGCCGCCGTCGAGCTGCTGCAGAGCGCCGCCGACGAGTCCACGGAGGCAGCCCAGTCCACGGAGGCCGCCCGATGACCGACGCCAGCACCACCGCCGTCGAGACGGACGCCACCGGCGGGACGGACGCGACCACGGGCCTCCAGGCCGGCGACCGACCGGTCCTGTCCCAGCGACGCGGCCACGAGTTCACCCGCATCCTCGCCTTCGGAGCCGCGCGCGGCGAGAACGTCGTCCCGAACGACGACCTCGTCGGTCCGATCGACTCCTCCGACGAGTGGATCCGCCAGCGCACCGGCATCGTGACCCGCATGCGCGCCGGCCGCGACGTCGAAGCAGTCGACCTCGCCGAGGCCGCCGCGCGCGAGGCGATCGAGAAGGCCGGGCTCACCCCGGACCAGATCGGCGTCGTGCTCGTCGCGACCGTCACCCACACGGTGGCGACGCCGTCGATGGCGTCCCTGCTCGCCGAGCGGATCGGTGCCGCACCGGCCGCCGCGTACGACATCAGCGCCGCGTGTGCCGGATACGCGTACGGGATCGCGCAGGCGGACTCGTTCATCAAGTCCGGCATCGCCGACCACGTGCTCGTCATCGGCGCCGAGAAGCTCAGCGACGTCGTCGACCCGACCGACCGCTCCATCTCGTTCCTCCTCGGGGACGGGGCGGGCGCGGCCGTCGTCGGTCCGAGCGACACCGCCGGCATCGGGCCGAGCATCTGGGGCTCCGACGGCTCGAAGTGGGACGCGATCGGCATGACCGCGACCTACAACGAGTGGGCGGCGGGAGCCCCCCGCCCGACGATGCGCCAGGCCGGGCAGACCGTGTTCCGCTGGGCCGTCTGGGAGATGGTCAAGGTCGCACGCCAGGCGCTCGAGGCGGCCGGTGTCCGCGCCGACCAACTCGCGGCGTTCGTGCCGCACCAGGCGAACATCCGGATCATCGACGAGTTCGCCAAGCAGCTCGGGATCCCGGACACCGTCGCCATCGCCCGTGACATCACCACGACGGGCAACACCTCGGCCGCGAGCATCCCGCTCGCCACGCACCGCCTGCTCTCCGAGCACCCGGAACTGTCGGGCGGTCTCGCCCTGCAGATCGGCTTCGGCGCCGGACTCGTGTTCGGCGCGCAGGTGGTCGTCCTCCCCTAGTCCCCTCGCGCCTCCGGGCGCGGGCAGTGCCCGTGCCCTAGGCTGTCCCACGGTCAAACGACACCCCCCTCAAGGAGAACACTCATGGCCCTGTCCAACGAAGAAGTCCTCGCCGGCCTGGCCGAGCTGATCAACGACGAGACCGGTATCGCCACCGACACCGTCGCCGCTGACAAGTCGTTCACCGACGACCTGGACATCGACTCCATCTCGATGATGACCATCGTCGTGAACGCCGAAGAGAAGTTCGACGTCAAGATCCCCGACGAAGAGGTCAAGAACCTCAAGACCGTCGGCGACGCCGTCGACTTCATCGTCAAGGCCCAGGCCTGAAACGAGCTTCCTGAGCGCCGCGGGCCGCTGACCCTCGAGTCGTGGCCCGCGGCGCTCGTCTTGTCCCTCGCAGAAAGAACCGTCGTCCATGACCAAGAGAACCGTCGTCGTCACCGGGATCGGTGCGATCAGTCCCCTCGCTGCGACCGCCAAGGAATCCTGGGCGGCCCTGCTCGCCGGCGAGTCCGGCATCACCCGCATCGAGGACACGCGCTACGCCGAGCTCGAGCTCCCCGTGGAGTTCGCCGGTCAGGCGCGTCGATTCGTCACCGACCAGCTCACCCGCCCGGAGGCGAAGCGTCTCGACCCGTCCTCGCAGCTGTCGCTCATCGCGGCTCGTGAAGCCTGGGCCGACGCCGGCATCGACGCCGAGTCCGTCGTGCCCGAGCGCCTCATCGTCGACTGGGCGACCGGCATCGGCGGCGTCAACACGCTGCTCGATGCGTGGGACACCCTGCGGGAGCGCGGTCCCCGACGCGTCCTGCCCATGACCGTCCCGATGCTCATGGCGAACGGCCCGGCCGCCGCCATCGAGATGGAGTTCGGCGCCCGTGGTGGCGCCCGCACCTACCTCTCCGCCTGCGCCTCCTCTACGGAGTCCCTGGCCGAGGCATATCGCCACGTCGCCTTCGGTGACGCCGACATCGTCATCGCCGGTGGTGCCGAGGCCGCGCTGCACCCGCTGCCGCTCGCGGCGTTCGCCGCGATGCAGGCGCTCTCGCGGCGGAACGACTCCCCCGCGACCGCGTCCCGTCCGTACGACGTCACTCGTGACGGTTTCGTGCTCGCCGACGGCGCCGCCGCGCTCATCCTCGAGACGAAGGAGCACGCCGAGGCCCGCGGCGCGCACATCTACGCCGAGGTCGCCGGTTCCGGCATCACGTCCGACGCCTTCCACATCACCGCTCCGGACCCCGAGGGCTCCGCCGCCGCCCGCGCGGTCATCATGGCGCTCGAGCACGCGGACGCCAGCCGTTCGGACGTCGCGCACGTCAACGCCCACGCGACGTCAACCCCGGTCGGCGACGTGGCCGAGTACCACGCGATGCGTCGGGTCTTCGGTGACCACCTCGACCAGGTCGTCGTGTCCGCCACGAAGGCGTCGACCGGGCACCTGCTCGGCGGTGCCGGCGCGATCGAGGCGGTCTTCACCGTCCTCGCGCTCGAGAACCGTCTCGCACCGCCGACGATCAACCTCACCGAGCAGGACCCGGAGATCGTGATGGACGTCGCGACCGCTCCGCGGGAGCTGCCGGCGGGCGACCTGCTCGCGGTGAGCAACTCGTTCGGCTTCGGTGGGCACAACGCCGTGGTCGCGTTCCGCTCGGTCTGATCCGCCGTCGGCCTGGAGGCCCGTCCCGCGTCGCGGGGCGGGCCTCCGTCGTCCTGCGTGCGCCGCCGGTCGGCGCGCTCCCGGGACCCCTCCGCGGTCGCACGACGTGCCGCTCACGTCCGCCCAGGTCCCACGATGTGCGGCTCTCGACGCGCGAAGTCCGCGCATCCCGGAACCTGGACGTCTGCGCCCGGGCGAGGCGCGCCTCCCGGCTGCCCGTCGACCTCCGCTGCCCGAGGTCGCCCGCGCTCGCCGTCGCCCGCGGTCGCCCGCGGTCGCACGACGTGCCGCTCACGTCCGCCGTGGTTCCGGAAAGTGCCGCTCTCGGCGCGCGAGATGGGCGGATTCCGGAACCTCGGCGCAGGGGCCCGCGCGCGTCGGACCCCGGTCCCACGACGCAGACGACGGCGCCGCCTCGGCAGAGGCGACGCCGTCGATCGGAGGAAGCAGGCCCGGGACTACCCCACGCGGTGGAGCCAGACGACCGGGTTGCCCTCGGCCGCGTGCCGGAAGGGCTCGAGCTCGTCGTCCCATGCCTGACCGAGCGCGAGTCGCAGTTCGCGGTGCAGGTCGAGGGCGTTGCTGCCGGCGACCTCCATGGCGTAGCGGACCCGGTCCTCGGGGACGACCATGTTGCCGGTGACGTCGGTCTGCGCGTAGAAGACGCCGAGGTCCGGCGTGTGCATCCACCGGCCGCCGTCGGAATGGGCGGTGGCGTCCTCGGTGACCTCGAACCGCAGGTGCTCCCAACCGCGCAGGGCGGAGGCGATCGCCGCACCGGACCCGACGGGGCCGGACCAGGTGAACTCGGTGCGACGTGAGCCGTCGAGCGCGGGCTGGTCGAGCCACGAGAAGTTCACGGCGCGGTTCATCGCGCGACCTGCCGCCCATTCGACGTGCGGGCAGAGCGCGCGTGGTGAGGAGTGCACGTAGAGCACTCCTGACGTTGTCCCAGTCACGATTCCTCCGATCGTCAGGTGCGACTTCCCCATCGACCTGGACTGCGGAGGACCCGTTCGGGACCATCGGTATGCGATTGTGATGTCCCGCAGGACACGCTCATCATGCCAGCTGCCGACCGGGAACGGCAAGCACCCGGACGAAGACCGTGGAGCCGGATCCCCTACGCCAGTTCCTGACGCGGGTAGATGACCTTCTGCACGATGATGATCACCGACGCTGCTGCCGGCACGGCCACGAGCGCGCCGAGCACCCCGCCCACCGTCGCTCCGGCGACCGCGGCGATGACCACGAGGGCCCCGGGGACCTGCACGGCCCGCGACATGATGCGCGGCGAGATGATGTACGCCTCGACCTGCATGTACACGAGGTAGTAGATCGCCGCAGCCAGTGCCGTCGCCGGCGAGGCGAACAGGCAGAGCAACGAGATGAGCACCGCGGCGCCGATCGTGCCGACGAGCGGGATGAGCGACCCGAGGAACGCGAACGTCGCCAGCAGCACGGGCAGGGGCGCTCCGATGATGAGCAGCCAGATGATGCTCAGCACACCGTTGATGCCGGCCTGGGTGATCTGGCCGACGACGTAGCGGCCCACCGACGACGTGACCTCCTCGCTCACCGCGACGAAGTTCTCCCGACGGGACGCCGGCACGAACCGGTACGCCATCGTCTTCAGGCCGCGCATCGACGCCAGGAAGTACAGCATCAGGATGATGACGATGAGGGCACCGGTCAGGCCGGAGAGGATGCCACTGCCGACGGCGAGGATGCCGCCGCCGAGGGAGAGCAGGTTGCCCGGGTTCTCGACGAACTTCTGCGCGGACTCCAGTGCGTGGTCGACGTCGAACGACCCCTCGAACTGTCGCGAGAGGTCCTGCACCCAGCCCTGTCGCGAGATGTCGTCCACGATCTCGGGGAAGTTCTGGACGAGGTTCGTGGCCTGTTCCACCAGCAGCGGCACGATCGCGAAGACGACCCCGACGAACGCGCCGAGCACCGCGACGACGACGACGAGGATCGCCGACCACCGCGGGATGTACCGCTCGAGCAGGGTCACGAGCGGGTCGAGGCCGAGCGCGATGAACAGCGCGACGCCGATGTAGACGAGGACGGTGCTCAGCTCGTGGATGAGCGTGCCGGCCAACAGTGCGACGAGCACACCGATCGCACCCATGAACCCGATGCGGAAGGCGTTCACACGCACACCGGTGCCGGCCCGGCTCACCTCGAACATCACGTTCGGGGTGGGCGCGTGACTCGTGTCTTCGGGAGGGCGCTTCTTGGACGGCAGGTGCACGTAGGGCGGGCGGGACTTGAACCCGCGAATCGTTCGGTTATGAGCCGACTGCCTTGACCAGCTTGGCTACCGCCCCTCGGGGCCAGCGGCCACCGGCTCCCCACGATACAGCGCCTCGAACGTGGAGAGGGTGCGGTTGATGTCGTGTGCCTCGATCATCGTCAGGCTGCGTGCGCGCATGCGGGCGTACTCGTCGTCGGGTGCGGTGAGCACCGAGGCGAGCTTCGCGGCGAGGTCGTGCTCGTCGCCCGGCGCGAACAGGGCGCCGTTGCCGTCGACGAGGTGCGGGAGCGCCATCGCGTCGGCCGCGACGACGGGCAGCCCGGAGGCCATCGCCTCGAGCGAGGAGATGCTCTGCAGCTCGGCCGTCGACGGCATCACGAACACGGTGCCCTCGGTCAGGGTGCGGAGCTTGACCTCGTCGGGGACGAACCCGAGGAAGCGCACCCGGTCCTCGACACCGAGCTCCTGCGCGAGCGCGGTGAGCTTCGGGATCATGTCGCCGTCGCCGACGATCGTGAAACGGGCGTCGAGCGCGGCGGGCAGGAGCGGCAGCGCACGGATGACGACGTCGAGGTTCTTCTCGGGCGCGACCCGGCCGACGAACACGATGTCGTTGCCGGCGGGCCGTCCGGTCGCCAGCGTGTACCGGGTGGCGTCGATCCCGCACGAGATGGCGAGCACCGGCTGCCCGGCGATCGCGTCGCGCAGGTAGTCGGCGGCGAGCTCGGTGGGCGTCGTGATCGCCTCGGCGAGCCGGTAGGTCTTCGCCGCGTCCCGCCAGGCGATCTTGAGCGCGATGGGCGTCGTCCGCTTGCCGAAGGGCGTGTACTCGAGCAGGTTCTCGGGCATGAAGTGGTTCGTGCCGATGATCCGGATGCCCCGGTCGTGTGCCTCGCGGGCGACGCCGCGGCCGACCACGATGTGGGACTGGATGTGCACGACGTCCGGCTGCAGTGCGTCGATGACCGGGGCCGTGTGCTTGCGGACCGTCCACGGCCACGCGAACCGGTACCAGGCGTGTGCCGGCCAGCGGTACGAAGCCAGCCGGTGGACGGTCAGCGTGACGCCGCGGTACTCCTCGTCGAAGGAGCCGTGGTGCGTCCGGTTCCAGGACGGGGCGATGACGTGCACCTCGTGCCCGCGCTGCGCGAGCCCGACCGCGAGTTCCTCGGTGAAGGTCGCCGCACCGTTCACGTCGGGCGCGAAGGTGTCGGCGGCGATGAGCACCCGCAGCGGCCGTCGCCCCCCGGTGGCGGCCGTGGTGTCGGTCGTCTCGGTCCTGGCGTCTGCTGACACGGCGGGGGTCGTCCTCTCGTCGCGGTCACCGGCGCGCGTCCTGACGGACGGCCGGTCTGGTCGGTTCGGAACGCTACCGCACCCCTCTGGCCGCCCGCCTCCGCCGCGCGGCTGACCCGGGTCATCCCCCGGGGTCGTGCCGGACGGGAGGCACGCCTCCCGTCCGCCCGCTAGCGGCGGGTGTCGGGGTGGTGCTTCGCGAGCAGGAACACGCCCGTGATCGCGATCGCCCCGGCGACGAGGAAGCCGATGCCGGCGCCGACCGGCGCCCCGGCGGCCTCGTCGAGGACGATCACGCCGATGCCGACGGCGACGATCGGGTCGACGACCGTGAGGCCGGCGATGACCAGGTCGGCCGACCCGCTGGAGTACGCGTTCTGCACGAAGTACGCCCCGACAGCCGAGGCGACGACGACCCCCACGATCGCGAACACCGTCACCCAGTCGAACGTGCCGTTCACGATGCGGTTCAGCGTGACCTTGGCGAGCGTCGCGACGAAGCCGTACAGGACCCCGGCGCCGATGATGTAGTACAGCGCGTTCCGCCGCTTGGCCACGAGCCGGAACGACACCACGACGAGCCCCAGCACGACCGCCAGGACCACGAGGACGGTGATGAGCTGCCCGCGCCCGATCGGGCTCTCCCGGCCGTACAGCGCGGCGATGAGCACGAACAGGCCGACGCCGCCGATGCACGTCCACACCGCCCGACGTGCCCGGGTGCCGAGCGGGACGCCGCTGCTGCGGGACGAGAACCACGTCGTCACCACCAGGGCGACCGCACCGAGGGGCTGGACGACGATGAGCGGCGCGTAGGTGATGCTGACGAGCTGCAGCACGATGGCGGCACCGAGCATGAGCGTGCCGAGCACCCAGTTGCCGCTGCCGAGCAGGGCCAGGACGTGTCGGACGGACAGGCCCTTCGACTGCTGCCCCAGCCGGGCCTCGACGCGCTGGACGCCGCGGCTCTGGAACTGCGCACCGAGCGACAGGAACACCGCGCCGACCAGTGCCACGGGGATCATCAGGGCCTGGAATGGGGTCAGGTTCTGCACCACGTCGGGGATCGGCAGGTCCGGTGTCACGGGTCGAGGCTATCCGACCCGCGCGGATACCCTGGGAGCATGCCCGTCCTGCCGATCCGGATCACCGGTGACCCCGTCCTGCACACCCCCGCGACCGAGGTGACCGTCTTCGACGACGCCCTCCGCGCACTCGTGGCCGACATGGTCGAGACGATGGACCTCGCTCCCGGTGTCGGCCTCGCCGGTCCTCAGGTCGGTGTCGGCAAGCGGCTGTTCGTCTACTCGTGGACGGACGACGACGGCGTGCTGTGGCGGGGTGTCGCGGTCAACCCGGTGCTGTGGACGACTCCCCCGCTGCCTGAGTCGGTGGAGGAGCTCGACGAGGACGAGGAGTCCGAGGGGTGCCTGTCGATCCCCGGGGAGCGCTTCCCGCTGCGCCGGTCGGAGGGCGCCCTCCTCCGCGCGGTCGACGAGTACGGCGAACCCTTCGAGATCGAGGCGCACGGGTGGCTCGCTCGGGTGTTCCAACACGAGTACGACCACCTGGACGGCCTGCTGTACGCGGACCGGCTGGTGCACCCGTACGCGAAGCAGGCGCAGAAGGCCGTGCGGAAGAACAGCTGGGGCGGTCCGGGGAAGTCGTGGCTGCCGGGTCGGGACCACCCCGAGGGCTGAACGCTCCACCGGCACACCGCGTCCGGCAGACGGGCGTCAGCCCCGGTACGTGTCCAGGGCGTCCCGGAGCCGGTCGATCTCGGGGTGCCCCGGGCAGTAGCGCTCGAGCCCGGCCGCCAGGTGCGCCTGCGACCGGCTCGTCACGGCACCCGTCCACGGCGCCGTCCCGCTGACGGCGCACGCTGCCGCGAGCTGTTCGAGCGTCGCGTCGCCCTCCGTGGCGGCCAGGGCGGACCGCTGCTGCTCCGACGGCTCGGTGCCCGTGATCGGTGCCGCCGTGCACGAGGTCCTGCCGTCCTCCCAGACGGCCGCGGCGGTCGTGTAGGTCTCGGTCTTCGGTCCGTCGCCGACGGCGCAGGTGAAGGCGAACACGATCGGTGCCGACCCGCTCGGGCCGGACGTCGCGGAACTCGCGGACGACGTCGGTTCCTCCGCGACCGCGCGGTCTGTCAGGTCGTCGGCCGAGGAGCACCCGGTGAGCGCCGTCACGGCGAGCCCGAGCGCCAGCACGGCGACGGTGGTCGCGGAGCGGCGGGGACGACGGGGCACCTGTGGACGTTAACAGCATCGGGCGGACGATCGGCTGAGGATGCGCACCACGGCGCCCGGGAACCGCAGGCCCGCGCCGTGCGGCACACGAGTCGAGCCAGGACGGGCGAGCCGGGCCGGAACGCAAGAGGCCCCCACCCCGGAGGGTGAGGGCCTGTCGCTCCCCGAGTTGGACTCGAACCAACAACCTGCCGGTTAACAGCCGGCTGCTCTGCCAATTGAGCTATCGAGGATCACTGTGTCCTCCGCTGGAGAGCGGTTGAACAGCGGGTAACAGCATAGCAGCAAACGTCCAGCGTCCCGCGCATCGGTCGCGCATCCCGGGCGTGCCGCACGGGAAGCCCTGGTCAGGGGCGGATCGTCAGTACCCCGCGGCCGGGTCGACCACGCCGATGAACCCGGTGCCGTCGGCGCGGAGGAACGCCGCCACGTTGGTGCCGACCCGCTCCGCCAGCAGCGGCGCGACCATGTCCGGGGTGTCCGCCTGGTGCGGCGTGACGAGGGCGCCCGGCTCGCTCCACAGCGGGTGCCCGTCGGGCAGCGGCTCCGGGTCGGTGACGTCGAGTCCGGCGGCGGCGATGCTCCCGGACCGCAGGGCGTCCACGAGCGCGTCGGTGTCGACCAGCCCGCCACGGGCGATGTTCACCAGTCGGGCGTGGTCGGGCATGAGCGCGAACTGGTGCGCGCCGAGCAGGCCGGACGTCCCCGCCGTCATCGCGGCGGCGACCACGACGACGTCGGCGTCCGGCAGCACGTCGTCGAGCTGGTCGGTCGTGACGGTGCGGTCGGCGCCGGGGACGTCGTCGGCGGAACGGCGGACGACGGTGACCCGGACGTCGAAGGGCGCGACGAGGCGCAGGTACTCGAGCGCGATCCCGCCGGCGCCGATGAGGACGACGTGCCGGCCGTACAGCGACAGGCCCTCCGGTTCGCGGCCCCAGGTCGTCGTGCGGGCGCGCTTCTGCAGCACCCGCAGGGTCGCGAGCGTCAACGCGAGGGCGTGCTCGGCGACCGGCTCGGCGTAGGCGCCCTTGGCCGAGGTGAAGAGCACGCGGTCGCCGTGCTCCGCGATGAGGTGGGCGAACGCGTCCACGCCGGCGAACGGCAGCTGCACCCACGTCACCCCCGGGGCGGTCGTCAGCGCCTGCTGCAGGCCGTCGGGGTCACTCGCGTCGAGCCAGACGATGCCCCGCGTGTCACTGCCGAGGTCGGCGAGCGTCCCGCCCGCCTGCCGCACGACGTCCTCGTGCAGATCGGTGGGCGTCGGCAGGATCGTCACGGCACCCGGGGTGGGCGGCCCGACCGGCAGGGGACGCCCGCCGTCGGTGACGACCGCCCGGTGTCCGCGGTGCTGGTGCTGTTCGCTCATGCTTGTCGTACCCCTCCTCGGCCGGCCGCGACCGGCTTGCGCTTCACCGGGCGCGACGCCGTCGCGGCGAGCGTCCGGACGTACGGGTCGAGCGGGTTGTCGAGCACCTCGTCGAAGGTCCCGAGCCCGACGAGCCGGCCCTCGTTCATGACGGCCACCCGGTCCGCGAGTGCCCGGGCCTCGCGCAGGTCGCTCGACACCACGATCGCCGAGAACGCGCGCTTCCGCTGCAGGCCGACCAGGGCCTCGAGCACGGACTGGCGGACGAGGACATCCACACCGCGGGCGGGTTCGTCGGCGACGAGCAGCTGCGGTTCGAGCACGAGCGCACGGGCCAGGGCCACGCGCTGCCGCTGGCCGCTGGAGAGCTCCCACGTGTTCAACCGCAGGACCCCGAGCGGCAGGTGCACGGCGTCGACGAGCCGCGCCACGATGAGCCCGGCCTCCTTCCGGTCGAACCGGCGGTCGCGCGCGTAGATCGGTTCGGCGATGGCCTCGCCGACGAGCAGGTCGGGGCGGAGGCGGTCCGCGCCGTCCTGCGGCAGGTAGCCGATCTGTCCGGTCAGCCGTGCGTGGCGTCGCGAGGACGGCCGGATCCGGCGCATCCGCTCGCCGAGGACGGTGAGCTCCCCGCCGATGACCCGACGCCGGTGCGCACCCTCGCCCTCGCCGTTCGTGCCGAGCTGACCCGCGACCGCCGCCGCGAAGGTCGACTTGCCGGAACCGGACGCACCGAGGACCGCGAGCACCTCACCCCAGCCGAGTGACAGGCTCACGCCGTCGACGGCGCAGATCGGGCTGGTGACCGCACCGCCCCGGTACTCGATGCTGACGTCGTCCGCGACGACGGCCGGCCCGTTCTCCCCGGTCATGCAACCCCTTCTCGTGCCGCGCGCACCCTGCTGCGGCACCGTGTCGGGAGGCCCGGCCGCCCCGCCGACGCGACGTGCGTCGCGGACGGGGGCCGGGCCTCCAGGCTGGTCGTACTGCCGTCGGTCCTGACCGAGCGGTCAGGCTCCGGCCTGCTCCAGTCGCTCCAGCGTACGCCGTCGCTCGGCCTGCTCCTCCGGGTCCGGCACCGGCAGCGAGGCCAGCAGCCGCTGCGTGTAGGGGTGCTGCGGCGCGCCGAGGACCTGCGCGGTGGTGCCGGTCTCGACCAGGTCGCCGCGGTACAGCACCGCGATCCGGTCGGACAGCGCGCCGACGACGGCGAGGTCGTGACTGATGAACAGCGACGCGAAGCCGAAGTCCTGCTGCAACTCGAGGAACAGTTCCAGCACGCGGGCCTGCACCGACACGTCGAGCGCACTGGTGGGCTCGTCGGCGATGAGCAGCTTCGGCCGGAGCGCGAGCGACCGGGCGAGCGACGCACGCTGCCGCTGTCCGCCGGAGAGCTCGTGCGGGTACCGGTCGCCGTACGCCGCGGGCAGCTGCACGGCCTCCATGAGCTCGTCGACCTGCTTGCGGGCCGCGCGCGGCGACGAGGCCACTCCGTGCACGACGAGCGGCTCGGCGACGGCCTCGGCGATCGTCAGCAGCGGGTTGAAGGACGTCGCCGGGTCCTGGAAGACGAACCCGATGTCCTTCCGCAGCCGCTTGAAGTCGCGCTCCTTGTACCCGAGCATCTCGGTCCCGAGCACCTCGAGCGAGCCGCCGGTGATCTTCGTCAGACCGGCGATCGCGCGGCCGATGGTGGTCTTGCCCGAACCGGACTCCCCCACCAGACCGAGCACCTCGCCGGGACGGATCGACAGGTCGACGCCCTTGACGGCACGGAACGCCGCGGCGCCGAGCCGGCCCGGGTAGACGATCTCCAGGCCCTTCGCGGACACGACGGGCTCCACGTCCTCGGTGATCGCCGCACGCCGGGCGACGCCGGTCGACGCCTCGAGCCGGGGCACCGCGGCGAGCAGGCGCTTCGTGTAGTCGGCCTGGGGCGCCGCGAAGAGCTGGTGCACCGGCGCCTCCTCGACGATCTCGCCCTGGTACATGACGGCGACCCGGTCGGCCAGGTCGGCCACGACGCCCATGTTGTGCGTGATGACGACGATCGCCGCACCGAACTCGTCACGGCACCGGCGGAGCAGGTCGAGGATCTCGGCCTGCACGGTGACGTCGAGCGCGGTGGTCGGCTCGTCGGCGATGATGACGCTCGGCTCGAGGGCCAGCGCGCTCGCGATGACGACGCGCTGCTTCTGTCCGCCGGAGAACTGGTGCGGGTAGTGGTCGACGCGGGTCTCCGGGTCGGGGATGCCGACGCGGCCGAGGTAGTCGATCGCCTTGGCGCGTGCCTCCTTCTTCGACATCCCGCCGTGCGCCCGGAGGCCCTCGGCGATCTGCCAGCCGACCGTGAAGACCGGGTTGAGGGCCGTGGAGGGCTCCTGGAACACCATCGCGCCGGCCGTGCCCCGCAGGTCGCGGAGCTTCTGCGCGCCCACCGACACGACGTCGGTGCCGTCGAGCAGCACCGCGCCGCCGAGCGTCGCGGTCTCCGGCATGAGCCGGAGCATGCTCCGCGCCGTCACGGACTTGCCGGAGCCCGACTCGCCGACCAGGGCGAGCACCTCACCCGGGCGGACGTCGAGGCTGACGCCCTTCACCGCGTCGACGGCGCCGCCGTCGGTCGCGAAGGTGACGGTCAGGTCGTCGACGACGACCACCGGGTCGGCTGCCGTCCGGCCGGTGTCGGACCGGAGGCCCGAGGGGACGTCGCTCACGAGCCCGCTCCTTCCGTCGTGGCCGCCGCGCGACGCGTGGAGACCAGCTGCTTCAACCGACGACGCGCACGGAGACGCGGGTCGGAGATGTCGTTGAGGCTCTCACCGATGAACGTGACACCGAGGACGAGCAGCACGATGGCGACACCCGGGAAGACGCCCGTCCACCAGACGCCGCTGGCGACGTCGGACAGTGCACGGCTGAGGTCGTAGCCCCACTCCGCACCCTGCGTCGGTCCGATGCCGAACCCGAGGAAGCCGAGGCCGGCCAGGGTCAGCACGGCGTCGCTCGCGTTCAGGGTGAGGATGAGCGGCAGCGACCGGGTGGAGTTCCGGAGCACGTGCCGGGTCATGATGCGCCACGGGTTCGTGCCGATCACGCGCGCCGACTCGACGAACGCGTCGTTCTTCAAACGGACGGCCTCGGCACGCACCACGCGGAAGTACTGCGGGATGTAGACGACCGTGATCGAGATCGCCGCGGCGATGATGCCGCCCCAGTAGGTCGACCGGCCGCCGGAGACGACGATCGAGACGACGATCGCGAGCAGCAGCGACGGGAACGCGTAGATCGCGTCCGCGACGACCACGAGGATCCGGTCGAGCCAGCCACCGATGTAACCGGAGACCATGCCGAGCAGGACGCCGATGGTGATCGAGACGATCACGGCGACGATGACGACGAGCACCGCGGTGCGCGTGCCGAAGAGGACGCGGCTGAAGACGTCGAGCCCGCCGACGGTCGTGCCCCAGATGTGCTCGGCACTCGGCGCCGCCGTGCGCGGGAAGTTCACGCCGTCCGCGCCCTGCTGCTGGCCGAAGCCGTACGGGGCGATGAGCGGGGCGAAGAGCGCGACGAGCAGGAACAGCGCGCAGATGACGACGCCGACGATGAGCATGGCGCGCTGCCATCCGGTGCTCCGACGGAGTTGGACGACGACGGGGAGCCGCTTCCACAGCGGCTCGTGGCGGTCGACGAGGGTGATGTCGGACATCGTCAGAACCTCACTCTCGGGTCGATGAGCGCCGCGATGACGTCGACGACGAAGTTCGTGACGGCGACGATCACCGCCAGCATCGCGACGATGCCCTGCACGGCGACGAAGTCACGGGCGGACAGGTACTGGTTGAGCTCGAAGCCCAGGCCACGCCAGCCGAAGGTCGTCTCGGTGAGCACCGAGCCGCCGAGCAGCATGGCGATCTGCAGGCCCATCACGGTGATGATCGGCACGAGTGCTGGTCGGAACGCGTGCGTCCGGACCAGGCGGGACTCCCGGACACCGCGCGATCGGGCCGCGTCGACGTACTCGGACCCGAGCGACCCGATCATGTTCGCGCGCACCAGGCGCAGGAAGATGCCCGCGGTGAGCAGGCCGAGGGTCAGCGCCGGCAGGACGGCGTGCTGCAGCACGTCGCTGATGATCTGACCGTTGCCCGTCCGCAGGGCGTCGATGATGTAGATGCCGGTCGGGTTCTCGATCCGGTCGAGGATGAGCTGCGCGCGGGTCGACGCGCGGTCGCCGAGGGGCAGCCAGCCGAGCCACACGGAGAACACGAGCTTGAGCAGCAGGCCGCCGAAGAACACCGGCGTCGCGTAGGTCAGGATCGCGAGCGCGCGGAGGAGCACGTCGGGCCACTTGTCGCGCAGGTAGGCGGCGAGCATGCCGAGCGGGATGCCGAGCACGAGGGCGACGATGAGCGCGTAGAAGACGAGCTCGGCGGTCGCGCCGCCGTACTGCAGGATGATCTCGGTGACCGGCCGGTTGTCGGTCGACGTCGTGCCGAAGTCGCCGCGGACGATCTGGCCGAGGTACTCGAGGTACTGGACGATCACCGGTCGGTCGTAGCCGGCGGCGTGCAGGCGTTCCTGCAGCTGGGTCGGCGTGAGGCGACCACCGACGGAGGCGGTGATCGGGTTCCCGACGACGCGCATCAGGAAGAAGACGAGCGTCACCAGGATGAAGACCGTCGGGAAGATCAGGAGGAAGCGGACGAGGACGTACCGACCGAGTCCGCCGCCGCCACTGGCACGTCGCTGTGCCTGTGGCTTCGTCGGCTCCGTGTCGATCGCCTCGGGGTTCGTGAGGGTCACGGGGTGGGTGCCTTTCGCATGACGCGACCGGGGGTGCCCCTCGTGGGAGCACCCCCGGTCGTCCGTCTGGTTACTTGGTGATGGTCCCGTAGCGGAACTTGAACGACGCGTCGAGCGTGACGCCCTTGACGTCCTTGCCGGCCACGGCGACCGACTTGCCCTGCAGGAGCGGGAGGGTCGAGATCTGCTCGGCCTCACGCTGCTGGGCCTTCTCGATGATCGCGGCACGCTTGTCCGCGTCCGACTCCTCCTGCTCGTCGGCGATCAGACCCTGGATGGTCGGGTCGTCGTAGTGGTTCTGCACGAAGTTGTCCTTCGTGAAGAACGGCGACAGGTAGTTGTCGGCGTCGGAGAAGTCCGGGAACCAGCCGAGCTGGTACAGCGGGTAGGCGTCCTTCGTGCGCTCGACGGCGTAGGTCGTGTAGACCGTCGACTGGATGTTGACGGTGAACAGACCCGAGTCCTCGAGCTGCGTCTTGAGCGTCGCGTACTCGTCGTCCGAAGCCGAGCCGTAGTGGTCCGGCGAGTACTGGATGTCGAGCTCGATCTTGCCGGAGACGCCCGCGTCGGCGAGGGTCTTCTTCGCCTTGTCGACGTCCGGGGCACCGTTGCCGTCGCCGTAGAGCGACTTGAACGGCGTCGCGGCACCCGTCAGGCCGTCCGGCACCATCGAGTAGACCGGCGTGTAGGTGTCGTTGTAGACCTCCTTGGCGAGCTCGTCACGGTCGACGACGTCCGCCACGGCCTGACGCACGGCGAGGGCCTTCGCCTCGTCGGCGTCGTCCTGGCCGGTCCCGAAGGGCTGGGTCTTGAAGTTGAAGACCACGTAGCGGATCTCGCCGCCGGGGCCGTCGATGACCTGCAGCGCGTCGTCCTTGCGGAGCGACGAGATGTCGGTCGGGGTCAGGGAGCGGTACGCCACGTCGACGTCGCCCTGCTGGACGGCGAGCTTGAGGTCGGTCTCCTTGGTGAAGTACTGGGCGGTGACGTCCTTGGTCTTCGCCTTGTCGAGGACACCGTCGTACTTCGGGTTCGCCTTGTAGGCGATGAGGTCGTTCTCCTTGTAGGAGGTGATCGTGTACTGGCCGGCGAAGGCCTTGCCCTTGACGATGTCCTCGGCGCTGGTGAGCTCGGTCGCCGAGAAGACGTCCTCGTCGACGATCGGACCGGCGGGGCTCGAGAGCACCTGGGGCCAGGTCTGGTCGGCGTGGTCGAGGTGGAACACGACCGTGGTGTCGTCCGGGGTCTCGATGCTCTTGAGGTTCGCGAGCAGCGACCACGGGCCGTTGTCGTTCTTGATCTTCAGGTCACGCTCGAACGAGAACTTGACGTCGCTCGAGGTGAGGTCGTTGCCGTTCGCGAACTGGAGGCCCTTCTTCAGGGTCACCTCGTACGTGGTCGGGTCGGTGAACTCGGCCTTCGTGGCGATGTCCGGCTCGACGTCCGGGCTGCCCGTCGGGGTGTTCATGAGGAACGGGAAGACCTGGTTCTGCACGGCGAACGAGCCGTTGTCGTACGAGCCGGCCGGGTCGAGCGACGTGATCTTGTCGGTCGTGCCGATGATCAGGCCGTCCAGGTCGCCGGTGCCGCCGCTGGTGCCGCCTGCGCAGCCGGTGAGCACGAGCGCGGTCACTGCCGCGCCGGCGCCCAGCGCGAGGGTGCGCTTGCCCCATGTGGGAACGGATGCCATGTCCGATTGCCTCTCTGGTGTGGTTGCAGGAGTCCTGGGACCGAGGTGGAACGGGCTGTGACCGGTCGCAGGGACGTTCAATGGTCACACCCTGCCAGACAACGGAGCGCTCCGGGAACGGATTGTTTACACCGCTGTAACGCACGATCGCAGCTTCGACGGCAGCATCGGAGTCGGTGTGCCCGGCGCGGCGCGCATCTTCGTTGCGCTCGGGACGCCTTGTTGCGTCCGGCAATCCCGCAGTACTCCGCGGGAGTCAGGACCTGGCGACGGACCGCGACGACCGGTCGGGAGGGCCCGGCCTCAGGCTCCCGGGGTGTCCGCGCGGAGGCGCATCCGCTGGGCGTCGAGGTCGACGAGTTGCCGCTGCACATCCGCCCGACGCTCCTGGTCGGACGGGTCGGTGCGCTGCAGCTGTCCGAGCAGCGACGCCTTGCGGGCGAGCAGGTCGCGCTCGACCAGTGCCACCACGATGCCACGGCAGTAGATCGCCAGGTCCTCGTCGGAGCGCGCCGGGATCGGCGCCAGGGCGAGTTCCTGCACGAGCGAGCGGAACGGCGCCGGCACGTCCGCGAGCAGCTTGTCGAGCCAGGACCGGTCCCCCACCGCGTCGATGTTGGCGACGACGGCGTCGCGGACGACCGAGAGCATCCGTGCGGAGAACGTGGCGGACGCCGCCAGGCCGAGCAGCGGCACACCGACGGACTGCGGCTGCTGCACCATCGCCATCACCGCGTCGCGCTCCATCCGCGCGATCGGGTCGTCCGGCAGGGACCGGAGGCTCGCCTGCGGCTCCTCGGGCATGCTCGGTCCGTCGCCGTGACCGGGGTGGCCGTTCCCCGAGCCGGTGTGACCGGCGCCGGACGGGCCTGGCGACCGGGTCTCCGCGCCGCTGTCGGCCGGGCGTCGCCGCGCCGCAGAGACGGCGCGACGGACGTCGTCGATGTCCATGCCGAGCCAGCCGGCGGTGTTCCGGATGTACCCGTCGGCCAGCGCGCGGTCACGGATCTCGGAGATGACCGGCGCCGACTCACGGAGTCCCGCGACGCGCCCCTCCACCGTGTCGAGGTCGTGGCCGTCCAACCGACGGCGGATCATGAACTCGAACATCGGTCGACGGTTCTCGACGAGCCGGCGGACGGCGTCGTCGCCGCGGGCCAGGCGCAGGTCGCAGGGGTCGAGCCCGCCCGGCGCGACCGCGACGTAGGTCTGCGACGCGAACCGCTGCTCCTCGGTGAAGGCACGGGAGGCGGCGCGCTGCCCGGCCTCGTCGGGGTCGAAGGTGAAGACGATCTGCCCGAGTTGGGAGACGTGCTGTGCGGCGGAGTCGCCGAGCATCGGTCGGAGGACCTTGATGTGGTCGACCCCGAACGACGTCCCGCACGTGGCCACCGCGGTCGTGATCCCGGCGAGGTGGCACGCCATGACGTCCGTGTAGCCCTCGACGATGACGACCTGCTTGCCCTTCGCGATCTCCTTGCGGGCGAGGTCGATCCCGTAGAGCACCTGGCTCTTGTGGTAGATCGGCGTCTCCGGCGTGTTGAGGTACTTCGGCCCCTTGTCGTCCTCGAGCAGCCGTCGTGCGCCGAAGCCGATGGTGGCCCCGGTGACGTCCCGGATCGGCCACATCAGGCGTCCGCGGAACCGGTCGTACGGGGACCGGTCACCCTGGCTGACCAGTCCGGCGGCGACGATCTCGTCGATGCTGAACCGGAGGCCGCGCAGGTGGTCCTTGAGTGCGTCGAACGACTTCGGTGCGAAGCCGACGCCGAAGTGCTGCGCCGCCGCCGGGTCGAATCCGCGCTCGCCCAGGAACCGGCGGGCCGGCTCGGCCGCGGCCGTCGTGAGCTGCGCGGTGAAGAACGCCTGCGCGGCCTCGTTCGCCGCGATGAGCCGGGCGCGGGCGTTGTAGTCGGTCCGCGGCCCGTCGCCCTCCTCGTAGTGGAGCGTGAAACCGATCTTGGCGGCCATCCGCTCGACGGCTTCCTGGAACGTCGTGTGGTCCTGCGACATCAGGAAGCTGAAGACGTCGCCGTCCTCACCGCACCCGAAGCAGTGGTAGCGACCGACCTGCGGGCGGACGTGGAACGAGGGCGTCCGCTCGTCGTGGAAGGGGCAGAGGCCCTTCAGCGACCCGACGCCCGCCGACTTCAGCGTGACGTAGTCGCCCACCACGTCGGCGATGTTCACGCGCGCGCGGACCTCGTCGATGTCGTTCCGCGCGATCAGGCCTGCCACCCGACGATTCTAGTTCGGCGGGCCGACGCCGGCGGACCGTGTGCACCCGCGTCGGGACACCGGTCCGTGCTGGCAACGGACCCGCTCCGGTCAGACGGCGATGGAGACCGTCTCGCGCTCCCCGACCACCAGCCGCTTGTGCCAGGCGAGCGCCCCCTGGTCGGTGAGGCTCGCCACCTGGTCCACCACGGCCCGGAGCCGTCCGGCGTCGTCCCCGGCGGCCCGCCAGTCGGCGGCGAACCCGGGCTCGAGTGCGGAGTCCTCGCGCGCGGCGATCGCGTCGAGCAGTTCGGTCAACACGCGCCGCTGGTCCTCGTACACGGGCTGCCGGTCGCCGTGCGTCATCACGAAGGCCGCGACGATGCCCTTGAGCACCGCGATCTCGCCGATGATCTCCGGCGGCGTGACGACGCTCGCGGCGAACCGGACGAGCGAGCCGGAGGCGTAGGACTCCCGCGTCGCCGTGGTCGCGGTCCGGGCGAAGCGGCCGATGAGCTGACTCGTCAGGTTCTTCAGGCGTGCCTGGTCCTGCCGCGAGCCGTCGTACGAGGTCATCCACAGCGACATCCCGCGCAGGCGGTCGAACGCCTCGAGCAGTTCGTCGCGGCTCAGGTCGTCGCCGACCCAGGCGTGCATGGCGGTGACGATGTCGTTCTCGCTGACGCGGTCGCCGAGCGCAGCGACGTCGATGAAGCCCGCGACGACGGCGTCCTCGAAGTCGTGCACCGAGTACGCGATGTCGTCGGACAGGTCCATCACCTGGGCCTCGATGCACCGCTGTCGTCGCGGTGCGCCGGCGCGGAGCCAGGCGAAGGCCTCGTGGTCGTCGTCGTAGAAGCCGAACTTGGTCCGTCCCGACGACGCCTCGCCGACGCCCTGCGACGCCGGCCAGGGGTACTTGCAGCTGGCGTCGAGGGAGGCCCGGGTCAGGTTGAGCCCGTAGGCCCGGCCGTCGTCGCCGTAGACCTTCGGCTCGAGCCGGGTGAGCAACCGCAGCGTCTGCGCGTTGCCCTCGAACCCGCCGATGCCGGCGGCCCAGGCGTTGACCGCGGTCTCGCCGTTGTGGCCGAACGGCGGGTGCCCGATGTCGTGCGCGAGGCACGCCGTGTCGACGACGTCCGGGTCGAGGCCCAGGCTGTCGGCGAGCTCGCGACCGACCTGCGCCACCTCGAGCGAGTGCGTCAGGCGGTTCCGGGCGAAGTCGAGCCCGGTGGTCGGGCTGAGGACCTGGGTCTTCGCGGCGAGGCGGCGCAGCGCGCTGGAGTGCAGCAGGCGGGCGCGGTCACGCGCGAAGTCGCTCCGCCGGCTGCTGTGCTGCTCGGGGAACCACCGGTCGGCGTCGGCCGGACCGTACGACGAGGTGGCGCTCATCCGCCGCTGTGGTGCATCTCGGCGGCGGCGAGGACCTTGCGGAACTCCGCGTCCACGTCGCGGCTCTCGAGCCACCGGTCGGGCAGTGCGGTGCGCTTGGCGTGGCCGGCCCGGCCCCGCGGGCCCTCGACGTCGGCGCCCGGGTAGGGGGCGCTCCAGTCGAGCTTGCCGAGCAGGTCGTCGATCTCCTGCAGGCTCGACGCCATCGCGAGACCGGAACGGACCTCTCCGCCGATCGGGTACCCCTTGAAGTACCACGCCACGTGCTTCCGGACGTCCCGGCAGCCGTGCTCCTCGGACTCGAAGAACTCGACGAGCAGCTCGGCGTGCCGACGGAAGGCGACCGCGACGTCACCGAGGCTCGGTGCCGCACGGAGGTCCTCGCCCCGGAACGCCGCGGCGAGGTCGCCGAACAGCCACGGTCGGCCGAGGCACCCGCGTCCGACGACGACGCCGTCGCAACCGGTCTCGTCGACCATCCGGAGGGCGTCGGCCGCGGACCAGATGTCCCCGTTGCCGAGCACCGGGATATCGGTGATCGTCTCCTTGAGGGTCGCGATCGCCGACCAGTCGGCCTGGCCCGAGTAGTGCTCGTTGGCGGTGCGGGCGTGCAGGGCGACGCTCGCCACACCGGCGTCCCGCGCGATCTTCGCCGCGTCGAGGTAGGTGAGGTGGTCGCCGTCGATGCCCTTGCGCATCTTCACGGTGACCGGCACGTCGCCCGCGGCCGCGACGGTCTTCGTCACGAGGTCCCGGAACAGGTCGAGCTTCCACGGCAGGGCCGCACCGCCGCCCTTGCGCGTGACCTTCGGCACCGGGCACCCGAAGTTCAGGTCGATGTGATCCGCGCGGTCCTCGCCGACCAGGATCGTGGCGGCCTCGGCGACGGTGTTCGGTTCGACGCCGTACAGCTGGATCGACCGCGGGGTCTCGGACTCGTGGTGCCGGATCAGCCGCATCGACTCGGGCGTCCGCTCCACCAGGGCACGGGAGGTGATCATCTCGCACACGTACAGCCCGGCGCCGTACTCGCGGCAGAGGCGGCGGTACGCCATGTTCGTGATGCCGGCCATCGGGGCGAGCACGACGGGCGCATCGACCTGGATCGGGCCGATGCGCAGGGGTGCTGCTGCTTGTGTGATCGTCATACCTCGCCCATTCTCCCACGTCGGCTGCCGCCGGTAGCGTTCTCCACATGACCGATCCCGATGCCGTCTCCCGCTTCGACGCCGACGCTGCCGCCCGGGGCCTCGACGTCCAGGTCGTCGAGCGTCCCGCGGCCGATTCGCTCGAGGGCGCCGCCGCCATGCTCGGCATCGACCCCGGCGACATCGTGAAGACCCTCGTGGTGAAGCGGCACGACGGCGGCTTCCTGCTCGCCCTCGTCCCCGGCGGCCGGAGCATCGCCTGGAAGAAGCTCCGCACCGTCGTCGGCGTGAACAAGCTGTCGATGCCCGACGCGGCCACGGCCCTCGAGGCCAGCGGCTACGAGCGCGGCACCATCACCCCGATCGGCGCGACCGGCGACCTGCCGGTGTACGCCGACGAGCGGGTGCTCGGTCGACGGATCGCACTGGGAGCGGGTCGCCAGGGCGCGAGCGCGTTCGTCGACGGCGACGCACTCGTCGCCGCCTACGGCGCGACGATCGCGGACATCACCGACGAGGAGCCCGCCCGCCCCTGACGGAGCCCGCGTCAGTCCGGGACCTCGGACCAGTCCCCCTCGGCGCCCGGCACGAAGCACGAGTCGCCCTCGCAGACGGGGGCGCCGCCGGCCGTGACCAACGTCAGGAGGGCGGGTCGTCCCTCTCCCCACGAGCTCGGCCGCCCCGCCGCTTCGCGACGCGTCGGTACCGGCTCGCGTGGGCCCAGGCCGGCCGGGAGGCCCGACCCGGCACCCAGCGGGCCCGTCGCGCCCGTCATCGGGTCACCTCGGCGTCCGCTGCCGCGTCGTCCTCGGCGCGCTGGGCGGCCTCGGCCATCTCGGCGGGGGTCGACTCCCGGAGGGCGACCACCTGGCGGAGGACCTGCTCGAACGCCGCCGGGTCCTGGGCACCCGAGACGCCGTACTTGCCGTCGATGACGAAGAACGGGACACCGTTGATGCCGTACGCCTGGGCCTGCGCCTGGTCGGCACGGACCGCGGCGAGCTGGGCGTCGTCGCGGAGGGTGGCGAGCACCTCGTCACGGTCGAGTCCGACCTCGGCGGCCAGGTCGGCGAGCGATTCGTCCTGCCCGACGTGTTCGCCGCGCTCGAAGTAGGCGGTGAAGAGCCGCTCGACCATCTCGAGCTGCTTGCCGTGCTGCTTGGCCACGTGGATGACCTGGTGCGCCTTGACGGTGTTCGTGTGCCGTAGGGCGTCGTAGTCGTAGTGCAGGTCGACCTGGGCGGCGATGCCGGCGACCTGGTCGATCATCTGCTGCGCCTGCTGCACCGGCAGGCCCTTGTGCTGCGAGAGGAACTCGGCCTCGGTGCCCTCGAAGTCGACGGGGGTGTCCGGGCTCAGTTCGAAGGAGTGGTACTCGACCTCGACCGGCCCACCGAACGCGGAGACGCCCGCCTCGAACTTGCGCTTGCCGATGTAGCACCAGGGGCAGGCGATGTCCGACCAGACATCGACCTTCACAGTGTCGCTCATGCTCACCCCAACGCGCGCCGGCGTTCCCCATTCCCGCCCCGCCGGCGTCGTTCGGCACCGCACAACCAGGACCGCCCCGAACCGACGGATCCCGTGGTTCGAGGCGGTCTTGGTCGTGCGAGTCCGATCGGCGCCGGCCGACGGCACGGCCGACCGGCCGCGTGCTACGCGCCGAGCAGCCGCTCCGCCAGGTACCCCTGCAGGCGGTCGAGGCCGACGCGCTCCTGGCCCATCGTGTCGCGCTCGCGCACCGTCACGGCCTTGTCCTCGAGCGTGTCGAAGTCGACCGTGATGCAGAACGGCGTGCCGATCTCGTCGTGGCGGCGGTAGCGGCGGCCGATCGCACCGGCGTCGTCGAAGTCGACGTTCCAGTTCTTGCGGAGGTCGTCCGCCAGGCCGCGGGCGACCGGCGAGAGCTGCTCGTTGCGGGACAGCGGGAGCACCGCGGCCTTGACGGGTGCCAGGCGCGGGTCGAGGCGCAGGACCGTGCGCTTGTCGACGCCGCCCTTCGCGTTCGGGGCCTCGTCCTCGGAGTACGAGTCGAGCAGGAACGCCATGAGGGCACGGGTCAGGCCGAAGGACGGCTCGATGACGTACGGGACGTACTTCTCGTTCGCGGCCTGGTCGAAGTAGCGGAGGTCCTGGCCCGACGCCTCGATGTGGTTCTTCAGGTCGAAGTCGGTGCGGTTCGCGACGCCCATGAGCTCGCCCCACTCGGTGCCGGCGAACCCGAAGCGGTACTCGATGTCGGCGGTGGCGTCGGAGTAGTGCGCCCGCTCACCGTCCGGCACGTCGAAGCGGCGGAGGTTCTCCGGGTCGATGCCGAGGTCGGTGTAGAACGAGACGGCGTCCGCGATCCACTGCTCGTAGTGCTCCTCGGCCGAGGCCGGCGGCACGAAGTACTCGATCTCCATCTGCTCGAACTCGCGGGTGCGGAAGATGAAGTTGCCCGGCGTGATCTCGTTGCGGAACGCCTTGCCGACCTGGCCGATGCCGAACGGGGGCTTCATGCGGCTGGTCGTGACGACCTGCGCGAAGTCGACGAAGATGCCCTGCGCGGTCTCCGGACGGAGGAAGTTCAGGCCCTCCTCGGACTCGACCGGGCCGAGGTACGTCTTGAGCATGCCGGAGAACTCACGGGGCTCGGTCCACTCGCCGCGGGTGCCGCAGTTCGGGCACGCGACCTCGGCCATGCCGCCCTCGGGGGCGCGGCCCTTCTTCGCCTCGAACGCCTCGAGCAGGTGGTCCTCGCGGAAGCGGTGGTGGCAGTGCAGGCACTCGACGAGCGGGTCGGTGAACGTCGCGACGTGCCCGGAGGCCTCCCACACCTTGCGGGGCAGGATGACGGCGGAGTCGAGGCCGACCATGTCGCCGCGGCCGCGGACGAACCGCTGCCACCACTGGCGCTTGATGTTCTCCTTGAGCTCCACGCCGAGGGGCCCGTAGTCCCACGCGGAGCGGGATCCGCCGTAGATCTCCCCCGACTGGAAGACGAAGCCACGGCGCTTGGCCAGGGCGATGACGCTGTCGAGACGGGAGGGCTGTGCCACGGAGAGCTCCTGTGTTCGCCGAGCTGGGTGCTCGGTGTGCGGGCGGACCCGGCAATGCTAGCGGCCCGGGAGGCCCGCCCAGGCTCCTCCTCGGCTCGTCACGGTTCCGACGTGGCCGGCTCCACCCCTGCCAGCGCCGCGACCACGGCGGACACGTCGTCCTCGTCGTTCCAGTGGTGGAACGCGATGCGGAGGCGGCCGGCCCGACCCGAGGCGGTGAGCCCCGCAGCGGTCACCGCCCGGAGTGCCGTCCCGTCGGCGTCCGGGAACGTGACGATCGCCTGCCCCTCGACACCGCCGCAGGCCGCAACACCGACGCCGCGCCCCTGCCGTGGCGACCCGAGCGCGTCGCAGAGCCGGTCCGCCAGAGCGGTGGCGTGCCTCCAGGTCGAGCGCTGGTCGAGGGCCACGGCGTGCCGGAGCGCCGCCACCGCGCCGGGCCACGCCTGCCAGGCCGGGGAGACGTCGAACCGGCGTGCGTCGTCGGCCAGGCGCATGGCGGGGCCGTAGCAGGACGACCACACGTCCTCGCCCGCGTACCACCCGGCCTGTACGGGGCGCAGCCGACCGAGTGCCTCGTCCGAGAGCGTCATGAACGCGACGCCGCGCGGGGCGCACAACCACTTGTAGGCGTGCGTGAGCGTCACGTCGAAGGGCGCGGCGGAGACGGGCAGCACCCCGGCCGCCTGCGTCAGGTCGCAGAGCGTGAGCGCACCCACCCGGCGGGCCGCCGCGACGACCGGGTCCGGGTCGGTGACGACGCCGCTCGCGGACTGCACGGCGGACCAGACGACGAGCGCGGTGTCCGGTCCGACGGACGCCGCGAGGCGGTCGAGCGGGACGCTGCGCACGCGGACGCCGCGGTGGGCCTGCGCCAGGAAGGGGAACACGACCGAGCTGAAGTCGCCGTCGGGGACGACGACCTCGGCACCGTCGGGCAGGGCGTCGGCGACGACGGCAGCCATCACGGACGTCTGGGAGCCGGTCGCGACCCGCGCCGCCGGGACGCCGACGAGGGACGCGAACAGGGCGCGCCCCTCCTCCACGAGGGCGCCGTAGCGGGCCGGGGAGGTCTCGGCGCGCGACCACGCGTCGAGGTCGGCGCGCTGGGCGGCGAGGGTGCCGAGCGTCGGGAGGCCTGCGGTGCACGCCGCGAGGTAGCCGCGGCCGTCGGGGAACGAGTCCATGTCCGACAGGGTCCTCCCGACCGACCCATCACGCCAGAGCATCCTGCTTGTGCCACCGGTAACATGACGTGATGGACGAGATCGATCCGCAGCTGCTCCGGGTCCTCCGCGCCGTCGCGGACCACGGTTCGATCACGCGTGCGGCGACCTCCCTGGGCTCGAGCCAACCCGCCGTCAGCCAGCTGCTGACCCGCGCGGAGCAGCGGCTCGGGCACGCGCTCGTCCTCCGTGGCGGCCGCGGTGCCACGCTCACACACGCCGGGCAGGTGCTCGCCGACCACGCCCTGCACGTGCAGGCAGCGTTGACCGCCGCGCGCGAGGACCTGGACGCCGTCGGCGGCCTCACCCGCGGCCGGGTGCGGCTGGCCGGGTTCCCGAGCGCCTCCTCGGGCCTCGTGCCCACGGTGCTCGCGCGGCTGGCGGTGACGGCGCCGGGCGTGCGGACCTCGTACGTCGAGGTCGAACCACCCGAGGCGCTCGACCTGGTGCGCAGTGGCGAGGTCGACGTCGCCCTCACGTTCACCTACGTCGGGGACGAGGTCGGAGCCGTCCCCGACCCCGGGCTCGTCACCCGGGCGCTCGGACGCGACCCGCTCGCGCTGGTGACGCCGGTCGACGCGGGTCGGCCGGGAGGCCCGGACACGGACCGCACCGCCGACGCCGCCGTCGTCGACCTAGCGGCTCGTCGGGACGACCGGTGGATCGGCGGCTGCCCGCGCTGCCGTGGCCACCTGCTCGCCTCGTGCGCGACGGCGGGGTTCACGCCGGACATCGTCCTCGAGACCGACAACGCGGCCGCGGTGGTGGGGCTCGTCGCCGCCGGGCTCGGGGTGGCGCTGCTCCCCCGGCTGGCGCTCGCGACGACGGTCATCCCGGCCGGTGTCGCGATCGACCCCGTGGACGACGACCTGGCCCGACGCATCGAGGTCGTCGTCGCCCGCGGCGCCGAGCGCGTGCCGAGCGTGCGAGCCGCCCTCGACGCCGTGCGGTCGGCGGCACACCTCCTCGCCTGACCGGGCGGTCACACGCACCGGCCTCGGCTGCGCGGGCGGCCTAGGCCGTCGGGGTGTCCACCGCACCGCCGTACCGACGGTCGCGGCGGGCGTACTCCTCGATCGCGCCCCACAGGTCGGAGCGACGGAAGTCGGGCCACAGCCGGTCGAGGAACACCATCTCGGCGTAGGCCGACTGCCAGAGCAGGAAGTTGCTCGTCCGCTGCTCCCCCGAGCTCCGGAGGAAGAGGTCCACGTCGGGCAGCTCGGGGACGTACAGCCGCTTCGCCAGGGTCTTCTCGGTCACCTGGCTCGGCTTGAGGCGTCCGGCGGCGACGTCGTCCGCGATCGAGCGCACGGCGTCGGCGATCTCGTTGCGCCCGCCGTAGTTGACGCACATCGTGAGCGTGAGGACGTCGTTGCCCGCGGTCAGCTCCTCGGCGGTCTGCAGCTCGTCGATGACGCTCCGCCACAGCCTCGGCGTGCGACCCGCCCACCGGACGCGGACGCCCCACTCGTGCAACTGGTCGCGGCGGCGGCGGATGACGTCCCGGTTGAAGCCCATGAGGAACCGGACCTCCTCCGGTGAGCGCTTCCAGTTCTCGGTCGAGAACGCGTACGCCGACACGTGCGAGACGCCGATCTGGATCGCGCCGGCCACCACGTCGAGCAGCGAGGCCTCGCCGGCCTTGTGTCCCTCGATGCGGGTGAGTCCGCGCTGGTTCGCCCACCGGCCGTTGCCGTCCATGACGATCGCGACGTGCTCGGGGACGAAGCGCCCCGGGATGGCGGGCGGCTGCTCGCCCGTCCAGTCGACCGGCAGGAAGGACTCCGGCTCGGCAGCGGGACGGCGAGGGCTCATGCGCGGGTTCCTTCGGGTTCGGGCGGTGCGGGTACGGCGCCGGCGGCGTCGGGGTCCGCCGGGTCGGGCGTCGGCACCGGCGGGGCCGGCACCGCTGCCACCGCCGCCGGGACCCCGCCCGGGTGCGGGGCCAGGGGCGACGGGTGCTCGGTGCGGTCGACGTGCGGCAACGACCGGAGCGATCGTTCCAGGTGCCACTGCGCGTACGCCGCGACCACGCCGGAGGCCCGGGATCTCGTCCGCTCGTCCGTCGCGTCGACGGTCCCCCAGTCACCGGCGAGCAGCGACCCGAGGACGTCGAGCGTCGCGGGGTCCAGGCGCGGTGTGCCGGGAGGCGCGGCCGAGTCCGCCACGACCCCGCCGAGCTGCACGACGAACGCCGAGTGCGGCCCGGGCTCCCCGGTGACGGCACAGTCGCTGAACGACGGCGCCCACCCCGCGATGCTCATCGCGCGGAGCAGGTACGAGTCGAGGGTCGCGCTCGGCTGGTGTTCCCCGCGCGACAGCGACCGCAGGGCACCGACGAGCAGCAGGTACTGCTGGAGCCCGGCGTCCGCCTCGCTCAGTCGGTCGGCGGTCTCGACCATCGCACTCGCCGCCGTGTACGCGCCGTAGTCGGCGACGATGCGGGCGCCGTATGCGCCCAGGGACTCGGCCTGCGTGACGATGTCGAGCGACCGGCCCTCGTAGAACTGGGCGTCGACGACCATGAACGGTTCGAGCCGGGAGCCGAACTTCGACGCGGTGCGCCGGACGCCCTTCGCGACGGCCCGGATCTTGCCGTGCTGCCGGCTGAGCATGGTGACGATGCGGTCGGCCTCACCGAGCTTGTGGGTGCGCAACACGACGCACTCGTCCCGGTACAGCGGCATGTCCCCAGTATCCCCCGCCCGACCGACACGACCTGCCCGTTGGTCGCCGCGGTCGCACGACGCGCCGCGCGCAGATCGCCGAGGTCGCAGGACGTGCCGGCCCGGCACGCTCCGGGCGGCAGGTCGTGCGACTTCGGCGCACGGACGGGACCGGCGGACGGACGGGATGGGCGGACGGACGGGATCGGCGGACGGACGGGAGGCGCAGGGCGGACCCGCACCGCGCCTCCCGTCCGCCGCGGTGCTACGCGGAGACGAGCTCCGGCGCACCGGAGGCCGCACCCGCGCGCACGGCACGATTCACCGCGGACACGATCGCCTTGAGCGACGCGGTGGCGATGTCGGCGTCGATCCCGACGCCCCAGAGCCGGACGCCGTCGACGTCGAGCTCCACGTACGACGCCGCCTTCGCGTCCCCGGAGGCGCTCATCGTGTGCTCGGAGTAGTCGTACAGCGTGACGGCGACGCCCTGCTCCGCCATCACGGAGAGGAAGGCGTCGATCGGACCCGTGCCGACCGCTTCGGACGTGACCGAGCCCTCGTCGACGCGCATCGCGACGGACAGCTTCGTGGTTCCGTCGAAGTCGCTCGAGGTCGCGGTCTTCGTGATCTCGTAGCGGCCCCACTTGTCGTCGTCGACGTGCGCGGGCAGGTACTCGTCGGAGAACAGCTCCCAGATCCGCTCGGACGTGAACTCGCCGCCCTCGGCGTCGGTCCGCCGCTGCACGACCCCGGAGAACTCGATCTGCAGCTTGCGGGGCAGGTCGAGCGCGTGGTCGGTCTTCAGCAGGTACGCGACACCGCCCTTGCCGGACTGCGAGTTCACCCGGATGACGGCCTCGTACGAGCGGCCGATGTCCTTCGGGTCGACCGGCAGGTACGGGACGGCCCAGACGACGTCGTCGACACCGACGCCCTCGGCGGCCGCACGGGCCTCGAGCGCCTCGAGGCCCTTCTTGATCGCGTCCTGGTGCGACCCGCTGAACGCGGTGTAGACGAGGTCGCCCGCCCACGGCTGGCGCTCCGGCACCGGCAGCTGGTTGCAGTACTCGACCGTGCGCTTCACCTGGTCGATGTCCGACAGGTCCACCTCCGGGTCGATGCCCTGGGTGAACAGGTTCATCCCGAGGGCGACCAGGTCGACGTTGCCGGTGCGCTCCCCGTTGCCGAACAGGCAGCCCTCGATGCGGTCGGCACCGGCCATGTAGCCGAGCTCGGCGGCGGCGACGGCGGTGCCGCGGTCGTTGTGCGGGTGCAGCGACAGGATGACGTCCTCGCGGTGGTCGAGGTGGCGCGACATCCACTCGATCGAGTCGGCGTAGACGTTCGGCGTCGCCATCTCGACGGTCGCGGGCAGGTTGACGATGACCTTGCGCTCGGGGGTCGGCTCGAAGACCTCGAGCACGGCGTTGCAGATCTGCACCGCGACCTCGAGCTCGGTGCCCGTGTAGGACTCCGGCGAGTACTCGTAGTAGACCGTCGTGCCGTGCTGCAGCCGAGCCTCCGCCGCCTTGCACATGTGCGCCCCGGCGACGGCGATGTCGATGACGCCCTGTACGTCGGTGCGGAAGACGACCTCGCGCTGCACGATGCTCGTCGAGTTGTACAGGTGCACGATGGCCTGCTTCGCGCCGTCGATCGCCTCGTACGTGCGGTCGATGAGGTGCTCGCGCGCCTGCGTCAGGACCTGGATCGTGACGTCGTCGGGGATGGCGCCCTCATCGATGAGCGACCGGACGAAGTCGAAGTCGGTCTGCGAGGCGCTCGGGAACCCGACCTCGATCTCCTTGTAGCCCATCTGCACGAGCAGGTCGAACATCGCCCGCTTGCGTTCGGCGTCCATCGGATCGATGAGGGCCTGGTTGCCGTCACGCAGGTCGACGGCGCACCAGCGCGGCGCACGGTCGATGCGCTTGGTCGGCCAGGTCCGGTCGGGCAGGTCGACGGTGATCTGCTCGGAGAAGGGGACGTACTTGTGGATCGGCATCCCGGAGGGGCGCTGTGCGTTCTGCATCGGTTCGCTTTCGTCGGTGTGGTTCAGGAGCGGCCACGACGGACTCCGCGACGAGGTGGGCCGGTTGTCAGGCCTCGTCGCGGCGACGAAGGAGGAGGAGGAGTGCCGAGGACATCGGGTTCACGCTAGCACCGGAGGTGGCCGCCGGCGCACTGTGTGACGGCAGGCGCACGGACGGGAGGCCCACCACCGGTCCGGTGGTGGGCCTCCCGTCCGGCACGGCCGAGCCGCCGCTGGCGCGTCGCACCGGACCGACGGCCGCTCAGTCGACCGCGAGCGCCTCCGTCGGTGGCACACGCATCGCGCGTCGCACCGGCGCGACCGTCGCGACGACCGCGAGGACGAGCGCCCCGACCACGACGATCGCGATCGTCAGCGGCGGCAGGACGGGCGTGACGACCGAGCCGAGCACGCCGAGCAGCGTCTGCCCGCCGAGCCACCCGTAGAACGTGCCGAGCACGAGCCCGGTGACGACGGCGGCGACCACCATCTGCACGGCCTCGGTGACGATCATCCGACGGACCTGCACACCGGTCAGTCCGAGCACGCGGAGCAGCCCGAGCTCCCGACGGCGCTGCAGGACGCCGAGCGCGAGGGCGTTGACGACCCCGACGGCGGCGATCACGGCCGAGAACCCGACGATCACGCTCACGACGGCGTTGAGCTGCTCGAAGAAGCTCCGCTGCTCCTCGAGCATCGCGGGCGTCATGCCGTCCACGCCGGACAGGGTCGACTCGGTGACGTGCTGCATGATGCCGAGCGCCACGGCGAAGGTCACGAGCAGCGTGACACCGATGACGAGCCCGATGGTGGCACGGGCGGACCGCGCCGGAGCACGCATGGCGTTGCGTCCGGCGAGCAGGACCACCGGGTCGTGCGCGCCGACCCGGCCGATCGCCTGCAGCACCGGGGGCATGACGATCGTCGCGCCGACGGCGACCCCGGCGAAGGAGACGAACCCGCCGAGCGCCGCCGGCAGGACGGCGAGCGGGGTGACGGCGCTCATCGCGAGCCCGAGGACGGCGAGGAGCGCGCCGCCGGACATGAGGACGATCGCCCAGACCCTGCGGGCGGTGCCGGACCGGACGTCGTCGTGGCTCGGCTCGACGCTCGACGACAGGGCCTCGAGCGGGGTGACCGTGAGCACGCGGCGCGACCCCGCGGCGAAGGCGCCCCAGGTCGCGAGGACCACCGCGACCACCGGCAGGACGAGCTCCCACGGCACGAGGGTGTACGAGCGGTCCGGCAGGAAGCCGTTCCCGCGGAGGACGGTCACGAACACCGCCGACAGCCCCGTGCCGACCAGGGCGCCGACGACCCCGCCGACCAGCCCGACGAGCAGCCCGGTGCGGGTGATGCGGGACCGGATGGACGCCCCCGTGGCGCCGACGAGCCGCTGCAGGGCGATGACGCGGGTCTGCCCGGCGATGAGGGTCGCGCACGTGTTGGCGGTGACGATCGCCCCGACGTACAGGGCGATGCCGAGGAAGAGCCACCCGATCACCGAGAGGATCGCCTTGACGGTGGCGACGTCGTCCAGCGGGCTCATCGCCATCGCCTCGGTGACGATGCCGGGTGCGATGACGAGCGCGGAGCCGAACGTCGTGCCGAGCGCCGCGACGAGGACGGTCGGAGCGAACTGTCGGAGCCCGTTCACGCGGCGGCCTCCATCCCGAGCATCGTGGCGGAGATGTCCGCTGCGGCCATCGCGGGGCGGTCGGCGACGATCCGGCCGTCGGCCAGGAACAGGATCCGGTCCGCGTTCGCCGCCGCCACGGGGTCGTGCGTGACCATCACGACGCTCTGCCCCCAGTCGGCGACCGCACCGCGCAGGATGGCGAGCACGTCACGGCCGGTGCGGGAGTCGAGCGCGCCGGTCGGCTCGTCGGCGACCACGACGGCGGGTCGGGAGGCCAGCGCGCGGGCGATGGCGACGCGCTGCTGCTGCCCGCCGGAGAGCTGGTGGGGTCGGTGCGTGAGACGGTTGCCGAGGCCGAGCATGTCGACGAGGCGGTCGATCCACGCCGACTCCTCGCGGTCCGGCTTGTGGCCGCCGAGCAGGAACGGCAGCCGGATGTTCTCGCTGACGTCGAGCGTCGGCACGAGATTGAAGGACTGGAACACGAAGCCGAGACGGCGACGACGGAGTTCGGTGAGCTCCCGGTCGCCGAGGCCGGTGATGTCCGTGCCGTCGATGGTGATGCGACCGGACGACACCTGGTCGAGTCCGGCGGCGACGTGCATGAGGGTGGACTTGCCGGAGCCGGACGGGCCCATGACGGCCGTGAACTCGCCCGCGCCGATGTCGACGCTGACGTCGTCGAGCGCAGTCACCCGGCGCGAGGCGTCACCGTAGTGCTTGGACACGTGGTCGAGACGGATGATCGGAGCGTGGTTGGTCATGGCTCCACGATCGCGTCCGGGAGGACCGTCCCGCGTCCGTCGCCTGGCTCGCGTCCGTCATCCGCTCGGCTCGGTTCCCCCGTCCGGGTCCGCCTGACGGATGATGTTTCAGTCGCCCTTGGTGACGAGCCCGTACTCGTGGGCGAAGACGACCAGGCGGACGCGGTCCCGCAGTTCGAGCTTCGTCAGGACCCGCGAGATGTGCGTCTTCACGGTCGCCTCGCTGACGTACTCGTGCTTCGCGATCTCGGCGTTGCTGAACCCCCGGGCCGCGAGGTCGAAGATCTCGCGCTCGCGGGGCGTCAGGTCCGCGAAGGCGGGCGGCACGCTCTGCCGCTGCTCTGCCGGGTCCTCGTAGCGACGCAGGAGCTCGCGGGTCGCCGAGGCCGCGAACACCGTCGTGCCCGCGTGCACCGTGCGGATCGCCGCGAGCAGGAACTCGGGGTCGGCGTCCTTCAGCACGAAGCCGCTCGCACCGGCCCGGATGGCCTTCGCGGCGGCTTCGTCGAAGTCGAAGGTGGTGAGGACGAGCACCTTGGCGGACGCACCGCTGTCGACGATCCTGGCCGTGGCGGTGATGCCGTCCATGACCGGCATCCGGACGTCCATGAGCACGACGTCCGGGCGGCTCTGCCGGACGAGTTCCACGCCCTCCGCGCCGTCACCCGCTTCGCCGACGAACTGCAGGTCGGGCTGCGACCCGATGAGCATCCGGATCCCGGTGCGGAAGAGTGCCTGGTCGTCGACGAGGGCGACGCGGATCCGTGCCGGCTCGGTGCTGCTCGTGCTGTCCGCGGTGGTCATCTCGTGCTGCGCTCCTGATCGGTGGACGGGATCGTGGCCCGGGGCATCTGCCCGGTGGCGGGTTGGGCGGGCATCCGGACCTCGACGGCGAAGTCGTCGCCTCGGGGTCCCGCGGTCATGCTCCCGCCGGACATGGTGGCACGCTCGCGCATGCCGACGAGTCCGTGTCCGGTACCGGGTCCCGCTCGGTCGTCCTCGGCGCGGCGGTTCACGACGGCGATCTCGACCGTGTCCGGGCGGTAGGTCAGTCTGGCCCGGACGGGTGCACCGCGCGCGCCGTGCTTGTACGCGTTCGTCAGGCTCTCCTGCACGATGCGGTACACGGCGAGCTGCGTGGTCGTCGGCAGCGCGGACGGGTCGCCCTCGCGCTCGACCTGCACGTCGAGGCCGACCTCCCGCATCTGGCCGACGAGCTGTTCGATGTCGTCGACGTCCGGCGTGGGCGCGGTGCCCTGCTCGTGGCGGAGTGCTCCGAGCAGCTCGCGGACGTCCCCGAGGGCCCGACGTGCGGTCGACCCGATCGTGCCGAGTGCTTCGTCGGCGAGGGACGGGTCGGCGCGCAGGGCGTACCGTGCGCCGTCGGCCTGGGCGATCACCACCGCGAGTGAGTGCGCCACGATGTCGTGCATGTCGCGGGCGATGCGTACCCGTTCCTGCTCGATCGCCACGGCGCGGTCGGCCCGGGCGGCGTCACGCTCGGCGAGCAGCTGCGCCTCCCGGCTCATGCCCGCGGCACGCCGGGCGCGGGCGACGACACCACCGAGCCACGGCAGGAGGAGGACGGCGAGGACGATGACGAGGTACGCCAGCAGCGTCTTCAGCGTCTGGTCCCACGCGTCGGCCTGCGAGGACCCGTAGTCGACCTGCCGGGCCCACTCCTGGGCCGCCGAGTAGACCGCCGCGACCACGCTCCCGAGGACGGCCGACACGAGCCCGGCGACGCGGGTCTTCCGACCGCCGTACGCGCTCGTCGTGTACATGACGCCCGCGATCATGATGTCGAAGAGGTTGCCGCGCTGCGCCGTCACCATCTGGAACACCGCGGTCAGCCACGCGAGCGCGAGCGCCAGACCGGGAGCGGACCGCCGCAGCGCGAGCGCGACGACGAAGCCGCCGATTGCCGCGAGGATGACGACCTGGTCGACCCCGCCGACCGACAGCACGGCGAAGACCCCGCCGGCGAAGAGGGCGATCAGGACGTCGACCACGACCTGGTTGCGGAGCATCGGACGGAACACCTGACCACGGTAGGCGGCGGGATGCGTCGCGCGCGTCCGACGACGGGATGACCCCTGCTCCGCGGTCCGCATCGGCCTGGTCCGGGTCAGAACCCGAGGCGTCCGAGCTGCTTCGGGTCCCGCTGCCACTCCTTGGCGACCTTCACGCGGATGTTGAGGTAGACGTGCCGCCCCAGGAGCCCCTCGATCTCGACGCGGGCACGGGTGCCGACGTCCTTGAGCCGACCGCCCTTGTGACCGATCACGATGGCTTTCTGGCTGTCCCGCTCGACGAACAGGTTCGCGAAGACCCGCAGCGGGCCGTCCGGGTCGTCGTCCGCGTCCGGCTCGACGACGTCCTCGATGACGACCGCGAGCGAGTGCGGGAGTTCGTCCCGCACGCCCTCGAGCGCGGCTTCCCGGATGAGCTCGCCGATGCGCTCCTCGTCGGTCTCCTCGGTCACGGCCTGGTCGTCGTACAGCTGCGGCGACTCCGGCAGCAGCGACACGACCTCGTCGAGGAGGTCCTCGAGCTGCAGGCCCTCGGTGCCCGACGTGGGGATGATCGCGTCCCACTCGCGCAGTCGCGAGACCGCGAGCAGCTGCTCGGCGACCTTCTCCTTGCCGGCACGGTCGATCTTCGTGACGATCGCGACCTTCCGAGCGCGCGGGTACTGGTCGAGGGTGTCGTTGATGAAGCGGTCGCCCGGGCCGATCGGCTCGTTCGCCGGCACGCAGAAGCCGATGACGTCGACGTCGCCGAGCGTCGACTGCACGAGGTCGTTGAGCCGCTCACCGAGCAGCGTGCGCGGCCGGTGCACCCCGGGGGTGTCGACGACGATGACCTGTCCGTTCGGCCGGTGCACGATCCCGCGGATGGCGCGGCGCGTCGTCTGCGGCTTCGAGGACGTGATCGCGACCTTCTGCCCGACCAGGGCGTTCGTCAGCGTGGACTTGCCGACGTTCGGACGGCCGACGAAGGAGACGAACCCCGCACGGTAGGGGGTGGTCGTCTCGGGGGCGGCGTCGGTTCCGGGGTCCGTCATGTGGTTCGTGTTCCCGTCGTGGTGGTGTCGGTGTCGCCGAAGGCCTGCTCGGCCGACGCGAGGTCGGTGGTGCGCTCGGCGAGCACCGTGATGAGGTGGCGCCGCTTGCCCTCGACGCGGTCGGCGGTGAGCACGACGCCGGACACGGTGACGGTGTCCCCCGCGGACGGCAGGTGGCCGAGCTCCTTCGTGAGCAGACCGCCGGCCGTGTCGACGTCGTCGTCGTCGAGCTCGATGCCGAACAGGTCGCCGAGCTCGTCGATCGGGAGCCGCGCCGAGATGCGCCAGCGCCCCGGCTCGACCTCGGCGCGGTCGACCACGGCACGGTCGTACTCGTCCGAGATGTCCCCGACGAGCTCCTCGATGAGGTCCTCCATCGTCACCAGGCCGGCGACCCCGCCGTACTCGTCGACCACGAGCACGAGGTGGTTCTTCGCGAGCTGCATGTGGCGGAGGGTGTCGTCCGCGGGCTTCGACTCCGGCAGGAACTCCGCCGGTCGGAGCATCGTGCGGACCGACCGCGACCCGACCTCGGGCCGTTCGTACAGGGCACGGGCGAGGTCGCGGAGGTACGCCACGCCGAGCACGTCGTCGCTGTCGCGACCGGTCACCGGCATCCGGGACACGCCCGTGGCGAGGAACTGCTCCATGACGGCGGCGACCGTGTCGTGCGCGTCGGCCGTCACCATGTCGGTGCGCGGCACCATCACCTCGCGGACCAGGGTGTCGCTGAACGCGAAGACCGAGTGGATGAGTTCGCGGTCGTCGGCCTCGAGCACGTTGCTCTCCGTGGCCTCGTCGACGAGCGACAGCAGCTGCTCCTCGCTCGAGACACTGGAGGCGCTCCGGACCCGGCCCGGCGTCACCCGGTCGCCGATCGCCACGAGGAGCCCGGCGAGCGGACCGAGCACGATGCGGACACCGCGGACGAGTCCGCCCGTCGCGGCGATGATGCCCTCGGCGTGCGCGCGACCGACACTGCGCGGGCTCGAGCCGACGAGCACGAAGGACACCGCGGTCATGATCGCCGCGGACAGGATCAGCGCGATCCACCACGTGTCGGTCACCCGGACGAGGGCGATCGTCACGAGGACCGCGGCGGCCGTCTCGGCGAGCACGCGGAAGAAGTTGAGGGCGTTGACGTGCGCGCCGGGGTCGTCCGCCAGCGCCTCGACGGCACGGCGGCGCTTGCTCCCGCGGGCGATCTCCTCGAGGTCCGCGCGGGACAGCACGGAGAGCGCGGAGTCGGCGGCCGCGAGCAGTCCACCGAGGACCACCAGCACGAACGCCACCGCGAGCAGACCGGTGACGAGGAGCACTGCGGTCACCGCCCCCGACGCTGGGCGGCGAAACCGCGGAGGATCTCGCCCTGCAGGCCGAACATCTCGGCCTTCTCGTCCGGCTCGGCGTGGTCGAACCCGAGCAGGTGGAGGATGCCGTGGCAGGTGAGCAGGAGGATCTCGTCGAGGGTGGAGTGCCCCGCGGTCCGCGCCTGCTCCTCGGCCACCTGCGGGCAGACGACGATGTCACCGAGGAGCCCGGCCGGCGTCGGCTCGTCCTCGGTGCCGGGACGCAACTCGTCCATCGGGAAGCTCAGGACGTCGGTGGGGCCGGGCTCGTCCATCCACCGGATGTGCAGCTGCTCCATCGCGCCCTCGTCGACGAAGACGATCGCGAGCTCGGCGTCGGCGTGCACGTGCATGGCGTCGAGCGCGAAGGCGGCGAGGCGCTGCACGGTGTCCTCGTCCACCGCGACGCCGGACTCGTTGTTGAGCTCGATGCTCACCGGGTGCCTCCTCGGCGGTCGTCCTGGTGCTCGGAGCGCTTCGCGGCCTGCTCGGCGAGCCGTTCCTCGTCGTGGACCGTGTAGGCGTCGACGATCTTCCCGACCAGGGTGTGGCGGACCACGTCCTCGCTGCCGAGGCGGGCGAAGTGGATGTCCTCGACGTCCCGCAGGATCCGCGTCACGAGACGCAGTCCCGAGACGTTGCCCGGCAGGTCGACCTGCGTGATGTCGCCGGTGATCACCATCTTCGAGCCGAAGCCCAGACGGGTGAGGAACATCTTCATCTGCTCGGGCGTGGTGTTCTGCGCCTCGTCGAGCACCACGAAGGAGTCGTTGAGCGTCCGCCCGCGCATGTAGGCGAGCGGTGCGACCTCCACCGTGCCGGCAGCGAGGAGCTTCGGGACGAGCTCCGGGTCCATCATCTCGTTGAGCGCGTCGTACAGCGGGCGGAGGTACGGGTCGATCTTGTCGGTCAGCGTCCCCGGCAGGAACCCGAGCCGCTCACCGGCCTCGACCGCGGGGCGGGTGAGGATGATCCGGGAGACCTCACGGCGCTGCAGGGCCTGGACGGCCTTCGCCATCGCCAGGTACGTCTTGCCGGTACCGGCCGGCCCGATGCCGAACGTGATGGTGTTCTCGTCGATCGCGTCGACGTACGCCCGCTGCCCGTCCGTCTTCGGACGGACCGACTTGCCGCGGCTCGACACGATCGGCGTGCCGAACACGTCGGACGGGCTGCGGTCCGCGTCGATGATGCGGGCCGAGTTCGGGATGTCCGACTGGCCGATGTCCTGCCCGCGCCGGACCATGCCGACGAGTTCGTCGACGAGCGCACGCGCGCGGGTGACGTCACGCTCCGGACCGGACAGCGAGACCTGGTTGCCGCGCACGAGCACGGTCACGCTCGGGTACTGGCGCTCGACGGTCTTCAGCAGGCGGTCCTGCGGCCCGAGCAACTGCACCATGGCGATGCCATCGACGGTGAGCTCTGAGACGGACACGGGCTCGGAGACGGACTCCGGCTCGGTGGTGGCTGGTTCGTCAGCTGGCAAGGGTGCCTTCCTGCAGGTCTCCTGCGAGTACGTGCGCATGCACGTGGAACACGGTCTGACCGGCGGCTTCGCCGGAGTTGAACACAAGTCGGAACTGACCGCCCGCACGCTCGTCGGCGATGCGCTGGGCGGTCGCCACGACGTGGGCGAGCAGTCCGGGGTCCGCGCTCGCGAGCTCGCTCACGGTCGCGTACTCCTGGGTCTTCGGGACGACGAGCACGTGGACCGGGGCCTTCGGCGCGATGTCCTCGAAGGCGATGATGCGGTCGTCCTCGGCGACGATCGTGGCCGGGATCTCACGCGCGACGATCTTCGTGAAGACGCTGGGCTCGGTGCTGGTCATGGCACCATCGTAGAACGCGCGACCGACGCCATGCCTTCCCGCCGTCCGAGCCGGGTCCGATCAACGCGGTGGCCGCTCACCAGCGTCCGAGCCGTGCCTGCAGCACCGCGAGGGCGGCCGGTCCGGCGGTGGAGGTCCGCAGCACGGTGTCGCCCAGGCGCACCCGGAAGGCGCCGGCCGTCTCGAGCCGTTCGAGTTCGGACGGGTCGATGCCGCCCTCCGGGCCGACGACGAGCGCGATCTCGTCCGTCTCCGCCGGTGGTTCCCAGGTGGCCAACCGGACCGTCGCGGTCGGTTCCAGCAGGACCAGCGTGCGCCGCGCCTCCCGTCCGGGTGCCGCCGGACCGGCTCCTGCCCCTCCGGCGAGCTGCGCCGTGGTCACCGGAGCGAGCACCTGCGGGACCCGTGACCGGATCGCCTGCTTCGACGCCTCCTGCGCGATGGCCGCCCAGCGGGCACGGCCCTTCTCGACCTTCGGGCCGTCCCAGCGCGAGACGCTGCGGGCGGCCGCCCACGGCACGACGCGGTCGACGCCGATCTCGGTCGCGGCCTGCACGGCCATCTCGTCCCGTCCGCCCTTCGCGAGGGCCTGCACGAGGGTCAGCGACGGCCGCGGGGCCTCGTCGACCTCCACCGCCTCGACCGTCAGGACCAGCGAGTCCTTGCCGACCGAGGCCACCGGTCCCGTGACGACCGTGCCCCGGCCGTCCGACAGCCGGAGCTCCTCGCCGACGCGGACCCGCGACACCGTCACCGCGTGCCGGCCCTCGGCGCCGTCGAGCGACACCCGGGCGCCCACGGCGACGTCGTCGAGCGCGTCGACGAGGTAGAGCGAGGCCATCAGAAGTTGAAGAACCGGTCGCGGAGCTTGCCGAACATGCCCTGCTGGAAGCGGGACAGCTGCGGGGCGCCGGCCTTGTGCGTCTTCGCCAACTGTTCGACGAGCTGCCGCTCCTTGTGCGAGAGCTTGGTCGGGGTGACCACGTGCACGCCGACCTTCAGGTCGCCACGGCCCGAGCCGCGCAGCTTCGTGACGCCGCGGTCCTTGATCACCAGGACGTCGGCGCTCTGCACGCCCGGACGGAGTTCGAGCTCCACCGGACCGTCCAGCCCGTCGATGGTCGTCGTGGCGCCGAGGATCGCGTCCGTCATGGGCACCTCGAGCGTGGCGAGGAGGTCGTCGCCGTCGCGGCTGAACACGTCGTGGTGGCGCACCCGGACCTCGAGGTACAGGTCGCCGGCGGGACCACCGGCGGGACCGACCTCGCCCTGGCCGGGCATCTGCAGTCGGAGACCGGTGTCGACGCCGGCGGGGACGTCCACCGGGACCGTCCGACGGGCCCGGACACGGCCCTGGCCCTGGCAGGTCGGGCAGGGGTTCGGGATCACGGTGCCGTAGCCGCGGCAGGTGCCGCAGGGGGCGCTCGTCACGACGTTGCCGAGGAGCGAGCGGACCTGGCGCTGGATGTGTCCGGAGCCGCCGCAGATGTCACACGTCTGCGGACTCGTCCCGGGCGCGCAGCACGAGCCACCGCACGTGTCGCAGAGGACCGCCGTGTCGACCTCGAGGTCCTTGTGGGTGCCGAAGACGACCTCGTCGAGGTCGACCTCCAGCCGGAGCAGGGCGTCGCCGCCGCGCTCGGCACGACTGCGTGGACCGGTCCCCCGGCCGCCACCGCCGCCGCCGCCCCCGAAGAAGGCGTCGAAGATGTCGCTGAAGCCGGCGCCCCCACCGCCGAAGGGGCTGTCCTGCCCACCGGCGTCGTAGCGACGACGCTGTTCCGGGTCGCTCAGGACGTCGTACGCGTGCGTGACGTCCTTGAAGCGCTCTGCCGCGTCGGGGCTCGGGTTCACGTCGGGGTGGAGTTCCCGCGCGAGCCGCCGGTACGCCTTCTTGATGTCGGCATCGGAGGCGTCGCGCGGGACGCCGAGGACGTCGTAGTGGTCTGCCAAGTGTTCCTCAGGGGGTGCGTGGGTGGGCGGGGGTGGTGACGGACGCGGCGGTCAGTTCTCGCCGAGCAGCCGCGACAGGTAGCGGGCGACCGCTCGGACAGCGGCCATGTTCGTGCCGTAGTCCATCCTGGTCGGACCGAGGACGCCGAGTCTGGCGATCTCGCCGCGCGCGGCGAGGTAGCCGCCCGCGACGATGCTCGTCGCGTCGAGACCGTACTCCGCGTTCTCGGCACCGATGCTCGCCGCGACCGCGATGTCGTCGACCTGCATCTCCCCGAACAAGCGGAGCAGGGTGACCTGTTCCTCGATGGCCTCGAGCACCGGGAAGAGTCCGCCGGAGAAGTCCTGTTCGCTCTTGGCCAGGTTCGCCGCGCCGGCCATCAGCAGGCGGTCCTGACGGTTCGCCGCGACCTGCTCGACCAGGCTCGCCACGACCACACCGGCGAGCGGCTGGACCTCCGGACGGAGCTGACCGGGGATGGCGCGGAGCGCGTGCGGTGCATCCTGCAGCGGCAGGCCCACCGTGGCGCCGTTCACGACGGACCGCACCTCGGTCAGGGCGGACTCGTCGAACGGGACGTCGGTCTCGATCACGCGCTGCTCGACCCGGGCGGTGTCGGTGATGAGGACCACCATGAGCCGGGTGTCGGCGAGACGGACCAGTTCGACGTGCTGCACGCGGGCGTGACCCATCGTGGGGTACTGCACGAGCGCGACCTGGTTCGTCAACTGGCTCAGCAGCCGGACCGTCCGGGTGAGGACGTCGTCGAGGTCGTTCGACGCACCGAGGAAGGTCTCGATCGCCTGGCGCTGGGCACCCGAGAGCGGTCGTGCGGCCGCGAGGTGGTCGACGAACACCCGGTAGCCCTTGTCGGTGGGCACCCGCCCAGACGAGGTGTGCGGCGCGATGATGAGCTGCTCGTCCTCGAGCTGCGCCATGTCGTTCCGGATCGTGGCCGCGCTCACGCCGAACGCGTGCCGCTCGACGATCGTCTTCGAGCCGACGGGCTCGCGGGAGGCGACGTAGTCGCGCACGATGGCCTTGAGGACCTCGAGACTGCGTTCGCTGACCATCGGTTCCCCTTCCGCTCGTGCTGACCTGCGACCGGCTGGCACTCTCACCGGTCGAGTGCTGATCTTACGCCTGACCGCCGACGTCGCGGGACTTCTGCACAGGTGGCTCGGTACGCTGCGGGCATGAGCTACGGACAGGAGCCCGGCGGCCCCGAGCAGCACCGGGACGGCAAGCCCGACGGACGGCAGTACCCCGGTGGCCAGTACCCGGGTGGTCAGCAGCCCGGCAACGGTCAGCAGTACGGCGGGTGGGAGCGCCCCGGGCAGCAGTATCCGGCCGGGTACCAGCCGCCGCAGCCGATGACCCCCGAGGACCAGCGCCTCTGGGCGACCCTGACGCACGTCGGCGGCATCTTCTTCAACATCCTGGTCCCGCTCGTCGCCTACCTCGTGCTGCGGGACCGCGGACAGTTCGTCCGCGAGCACACCCGGGTGGCACTGAACTTCCACATCACGATGGCCATCGCCTACTTCGCCGGCGGCCTGACGTCCGTGCTCGGCATCGGGTTCCTCGTCATCGCGGCCGCCGCGATCGTGTCGATCGTGTTCGGCATCATGGCCGCCATCGCTGCGAACCAGGGCCAGTTCTACAAGTACCCGCTCTCGATCGAGTTCATCAAGCCCTGACCTCGTCCGGGAGCTAGTCGAGCAGGTCGCGCACGACGGCGTCCGCCAGCAGGCGGCCCTGCAACGTCAGCTCCAGGGAGCCGCCGAGGGCAGCCCGACCGTCCACGAGCCCACGTGCGATGAGCCCGGCGACGCGGCTCCGGGCCTCCTGGCGGAGTTCGTCGATGCGCAGCTCACCGCGCACCCGCGCGGCGAGCAGCACGCGCTCCACGTACCGTGTCTCGGCGTCCAACGTCTCGCGACCGGCCGCCGGCGACACGTCCTGCAGCACCCGGTTCGCGTACGCGGCCGGGTGCTTGACGTTCCACCAGCGCGTCCCGGCGACCGCCGAGTGCGCACCGGGGCCGACGCCCCACCAGTCGTGGCCCTTCCAGTAGGACAGGTTGTGGCGGCTCGCGTGCTGCGGGCCGCGCGCCCAGTTCGAGACCTCGTACCAGTCGTACCCGGCGTCCCGGAGCACCCGGTCGGCGAGCTCGTACATGTCCGCGGCGAGGTCGTCGTCCGGTGCGGGGAGTTCCCCCCGCGAGACCGCGCGACCCATCGCGGTGCCGTCCTCGACGATGAGCGAGTACGCCGAGACGTGGTCCGGCGCGCAGGCGATCGCGGCGTCGAGCGACGTCCGCCAGTCGTCGAGGGACTCCCCCGGCGTCGAGTAGATGAGGTCGAGGCTGACGTCGAGACCCTGCTGCTTCGCGAGGTCGACGACGACCGGCACCCGCTCGGGGTCGTGCGTGCGGTCGAGGGTCGCGAGCACGTGCGGGACCGCGGACTGCATGCCGTAGCTCATCCGCGTGAAGCCCGCCCGCTGCAGGGTGGCGATCGAGTCGGCGTCGACGGAGTCCGGGTTCGCCTCGGTCGTGACCTCGGCCCCGGGGACGATGCCCCACGTGTCCTCGATCGCCCTGAGGATCATCGCCAGGTCGGACGCCGGCAGCATCGTCGGGGTGCCACCGCCGAAGAAGACCGTCGAGACCGGGCGGCGCGGGACGCCGGAGCGCTCGAGCACCTGGTCGGCGAAGGCGATCTCCCGCAGCGCGTGCCCGGCGTAGTCGTCACGCCGCACCCCGCGGAGCTCGGACGCGGTGTACGTGTTGAAGTCGCAGTACCCGCAGCGCACCCGGCAGAACGGCACGTGGACGTAGACGCCGAAGGGGACCTCGCCGGTCCCGGGGGCCGGTTCGACCAGTCCGTCCGCGGGAGCGGGGTCGGCGATCGGGAGAGCACTCGGCATGGGGTCCATTCTCCGTCATCATGGACGGCATGGAGCACCAGCCCGTCACTCCCCCGGCCCCCGTCCCCACCACGGTGTTGTGGGACATCGACGGCACGCTCGTGCGCAACGCCGCGTCACCGGGCAACCTGTACCACCTGGCGCTCGAGCGGGCGCTCGGTCGCGACCTACCGCTGCTCGTCGGCCACCAGCACGGCCGGACCGACGCCGGCATCATCGTCGAGCACGTCCGAGCGCACCACCTGGAGGACGAGCTCGTGCCGACGGTGAGCGGGCACCTGCGCGACCTGTCGGAGGAGCGTCACCGGTCCGGGGACCGCCGCACACCCGCCCCGGGCGCGATCGACCTCGTCCGGCACTTCGCCGCGATCGGCTGGCGGAACGGCCTGCTCACCGGCAACTCCGCCCACCGTGCCCGGATCAAGCTGCTCGGCGCGGGCTTCGACGTCGACGCCTTCGATTGGGACCACTCGTACTTCGGGGACGAGCAGGTCGAGCGGTCCGGGGTGACGGCCCTCGCGGCCGCCGCACTCAGCGGGACCCGGGCGGTGATCGTCGGCGACACGCCCCGCGACGGCGAGGCCGCGGACGCCGTCGGGATCCCGTTCCTCGCGGTCGCGACCGGCGTCTACGACGTCGACGCACTCCGGGCGACGAGCGCTGTGGCGGTCGCCCGCGACTGCGTCGCGGACGCACGCCTCATCGAGGACGCGATCACGCGTCTCGCGCCGCTGGCCTAGGGAGGGGTGACCGGAGCGTCGGACCCGCTGCGGGCCTCCAGGCCGGGAGGCCCGACGTCGGTCCGTCAGGTGGGTCGCCCGGGTGGGTGACGGCCTGGTCAGTCGCCGCGCAGGGCGGCGAGGTACTTCTCGGCCATCACGCGCTGCTGGCGGCGCACCAGGGGGGCCACGAAACGCCACTTCCGGCTCGCCGGCTGCGAGAACTGCCGGACCTGCAGCCACACCGACCCGTCCGGCGTGCGCTCGACGACGAAGGACTCCTCGCCCGACAGCGGGTGCCCCTCGAGGGTGCCGTAGGCGAAGCCCTTCCGGTCGCGCTCGTCGATGATCGCCACGACCCGCACCGGCGCGTGCACCGTCTGCCCGAACGCGTGCATCGTCAGCGTCGCCGTCGTGCCCGCCGTCACGAGCGGGGTGCCGTCCGGCGTCGTCCGCTCGACCCGGGCCGACCCGATGGAGGCCGGGGCGATCGGGACGCCGTGCTCGTCGAACGTGACCGGGTTGTACCGCACCTCGTCGTCCTCGGGCGCGTCCTCGACCCGCACGCCCATGCCGCTGCGCTCCTGGATCTGCCACGTCAGCGCCTGCATGACGGCGGTCTCGAAGCGCTGGTCACCGTGCCCGATGCGGGCGCGGGACTCGGCGGGCGTGAAGCCCTCCGGCGGGTAGGTCATCAGGTCGGAGGCCTGGGTGGCGCCGACCGCGCCGTAGGTCAGCGCCGTCCGGTGCTGCCCGCGGCTCACTTCTTCTTCTCTTCCACGTCGCCGGAGAGCGCCGCGATGAAGGCCTCCTGCGGGACCTCGACCCGACCGATGGTCTTCATGCGCTTCTTGCCCTCCTTCTGCTTCTCGAGGAGCTTGCGCTTCCGGGTGATGTCACCGCCGTAGCACTTCGCCAGGACGTCCTTGCGCATGGCGCGGATGCTCTCGCGGGCGATGATGCGGGCGCCGATCGCGGCCTGGATCGGGACCTCGAACTGCTGACGCGGGATGAGCTTCCGCAGGCGCTCGGTCATGAGCGTGCCGTACGCGTAGGCCTTCTCACGGTGCACGATCGCGCTGAAGGCGTCGACCTGGTCGCCCTGCAGCAGGATGTCGACCTTCACGAGGTCGGCCGCCTGGTCGCCGGTGGGCTCGTAGTCGAGACTGGCGTAGCCCTGCGTCTTGCTCTTCAGCTGGTCGAAGAAGTCGAACACGATCTCGCCGAGCGGGATCTCGTAGCGGATCTCGACCCGGTCCTCGCCGAGGTACTCCATGCCGAGCAGCGACCCGCGCCGCTGCTGGCAGAGGTCCATGATCGCGCCGACGTAGTCCTTCGGGGCGAGGATGGCCGCGCGGACCATCGGTTCGCGGACCTCGACGATGCGGCCGGTCGGGAACTCCGACGGGTTCGTGACCTCGGTGACGGTGTTGTCCTCGGTCGTGACCTCGTAGACCACGCTCGGCGCGGTCGTGATGAGGTCGAGGTCGAACTCGCGCCGCAGCCGCTCGGTGATGATCTCGAGGTGCAGCAGGCCGAGGAAGCCGCAGCGGAAGCCGAAGCCGAGGGCCACCGACGTCTCCGGCTCGTAGACCAGCGCCGCGTCGGACAGCTTCAGCTTGTCGAGCGCCTCTCGGAGCACCGGGTAGTCGCTGCCGTCGATCGGGTAGAGGCCCGAGAACACCATCGGCTTCGGGTCCGTGTACCCGGACAGTGCCTCGGTCGCCGGACGCTGCGCGCTCGTGACCGTGTCACCGACCTTCGACTGGCGGACGTCCTTCACGCCGGTGATGAGGTACCCGACCTCGCCGACGGAAAGCCCCTTGGTCGGCGTCGGCTCCGGGCTCGACACCCCGATCTCGAGGATCTCGTGCGTCGACTTGGTCGACATCATCTGGACCTTCTCGCGCGGCTTGATCGAACCGTCGATCATGCGCACGTACGTCACGACACCGCGGTAGCTGTCGTACACGGAGTCGAAGATCATCGCGCGGGGTGCGGCGTCGACCGTGCCGACGGGCGCCGGGACGGTCCGCACCACGCGGTCGAGCAGCTCCGCGACGCCCTGTCCGGTCTTGCCGGAGACCCGCAGCACGTCCTCCGGCTCCCCGCCGATGAGCTGCGCGAGCTCGGCGGCGTACTTCTCCGGCTCGGCGGCCGGCAGGTCGATCTTGTTGAGGACCGGGATGATCTCGAGGTCGTTCTCGAGCGCCAGGTACAGGTTCGCGAGCGTCTGGGCCTCGATGCCCTGTGCGGCGTCGACGAGCAGGATCGCGCCCTCGCACGCGGCCAGGGAGCGGGACACCTCGTACGAGAAGTCGACGTGGCCCGGCGTGTCGATCATGTTCAGCGCGAAGGTCTCGCCGTCGAGCTCCCACGGCATGCGGACGGCCTGGGACTTGATCGTGATGCCCCGCTCGCGCTCGATGTCCATCCGGTCGAGGTACTGCGCACGCATCGCCCGGTCCTCGACGATGCCGGTGATCGACAGCATGCGGTCGGCCAGCGTGGACTTGCCGTGGTCGATGTGCGCGATGATGCAGAAGTTGCGGATCGCGGCGGCCGGCGTCGAGGCGGGCTCGAGCGGCGCAGATGCTTGTGGGCTCACGGTTCCTCGGGGTGGGTCGGACGGTCCGACGATTGTCCCATGCTCGCGCCTCGGCGGCGCGCAGTGTGCAGGTGACCGTGGACGGTCAGGGCGTCGGCAGGGCCCCGAGACCGCGACGGAGGTCCTCCGGCGTCGCCGCGAGACAGACGCGGATCCAGCCCTCGCCGGTCCGACCGAACGCGCTGCCCGGTGCGACGGCGACCCGCTCACGCTGCAGGAACGCGAGCGCCCACTCGGCGACGTCCCCGTCCGTCGCGTGCGACACGTCGATCCAGAGGTAGAACGCGCCCTTCGGGTCGTTGTACCGGATGCCGGCGGCGTCGAGCACGCCGGTCGCGACCTCCAGGTTCCGGCGGTAGTGCTCGCGGGCGTCCTGCACGGGCGAGTGGTCGCCGACGATCGCCGCCAGGGCGGCCCACTGGTCGGGTTCGGCCACGCAGCTGATGATCGACTCCTGCACGGTCCGCATCGTCGGACCGAGGCCCTTCGGGGTCACGAGGTAGCCGACCCGGACGCCGGTCATCGCGTACGTCTTGCTCAGCGAGAAAGCCGAGAACACCCGGTCGTCCTCGTCGAGCGACGCCAGGCTGACGTGCCGGGTGCCGTAGGTGAAGTACTCGTACACCTCGTCGCTGATCACCCACAGGTCGTGGCGCTTCGCGAGGGCCAGCAGGTCCCGCAGCGTCTGCTCGCCGAAGACGGAGCCGAGGGGGTTGGACGGCGAGTTGACGACGATGGCGCGCGTGCGGTCGGTGATCCGCGCCTCCAGGGCGGCCAGGTCGGGCTCGAAACCGTGCGCCGGCGACAACTGGTACGGCACCGGGTCGGCACCGATGATGTGCGCGTTCATCGTGAAGGTCGTGTACCCGGGATCCGGCACGAGGACCTCGTCCCCGGGCGAGAGCACGAGCGTCATCGCGGTGAACAGCGCCTGCGTCGCCCCGACCGTCACCCACACCTGCTCGAGGTCGACGTCCACCCGGTTCTCGCGCCGGAGCTTCTCCTGGATCGCCTGGCGCAGCTGCGGGATGCCGCCGTTCGGGCCGTAGTCGGTGCGGTCCTCGGCCCATGCGCGGCGGGCGGCGTCACCGATGTGCTTCGCGACCGTGACGTCCGGCTCGCCGATCACGAGCATCGTCACGTCGTCGAGGAGTGACGCCTGCTCGAAGACCCGGCGGATGCCCGAGGGCGGGACGGTGTCGATGCGGGGCGCGAGGGACGGCATCCCGTCACCGTAACCCGTCACGATCCCGCCGCGTGTCCGACGTGTTGCGCTTTGGTGACGCGGGGTCGGCCTGGTAACGTTGCTGGCTGGCTTACGCGTTCCGTCGCCCACGGGTGGAACGCGATGCGACGAAGGGCCCCTCTACCCGGGATCGCAACCACCCGTCCGAGACGAAACCAGGAGCAACACGCATGGCGAACATCAAGTCGCAGCTCAAGCGCATCAAGACCAACCAGAAGGCCACCGACCGCAACAAGGCGTACAAGTCGGAGCTGAAGACGTACATCCGTCACACCAACGAGGCCATCGCCTCGGGCGACAAGGACAAGGCCGTCGCCGCCCTGTCGCTCGCCGCGAAGAAGCTCGACAAGGCCGTGAGCAAGGGTGTCATCCACAAGAACCAGGCCGCGAACCGCAAGTCGGCCATCGCGAAGAAGGTCTCGGCGCTCTGATCTGAGTCGCTGACGACCGAAGGCCCTGCACCGGTGGTGCGGGGCCTTCGTCGTTCCCGGGTGCTGCGGTGCGGCGCGGTGCTGCGTCGGTGCGGTGCGGCCGCGCGGCGTCAACTGGTTTCCGCCCGCCGCATCCGGTCCACACCACGGGGATCAGCGGTTCGAACGGGAAGTCGTTGTGCGCTGCCGGACGGAACCGCGGCTGGTCGAGGTCGGCGCGTGGGGCGCCGACGGTCGGCGCGCAGGCGCCGCGGCATCGACGGTCGGCGTGCAGACGCGGCGGCACCGGGGTCGGCGCGCAGACGCGGCGGCATCGGGGTCGGCGCGCAGACGCGGCGGCATCGGCGGTCGGCGCGCAGACGCGGCGGCGCCGACGCTCGGCCGGGAGGCCCGGAAGCGTCAGCGGGCCTCGCCGCGCCGGGCGATGGTGCGGACCATGAGCTCGAGGGCGAAGTGCGCGTCACGGGAGCCGCCCTTCACGGCGGCGTCCGCCTCAGCGATGCTCGTGATCGCGTTCGCGAGGCCGGCTTCGCTCCACCCGGCGACGTCGCGCTGCGCGCGCTGCACCTGCCACGGCGCCAGGCCGAGCGCGGAGGCGGCTTGTCCGCTCGAGCCGCGGAAGGAACTCACCTTCGCCATCGTGCGGATCTTGCTCGCGAAGGCGGCGACGATCGGGACCGGGGCTTCACCGGTCGCGAGGGCGTGCCGCAGTTCGACGATCGCCGGGGCGGACCGACCGGCGAGGGCGATGTCCGCCACCTTGAAGGCGTTCGTCTCGACCCGCCCGCCGTAGTACTTGTCGACGGTGCGGTCGGTGATCTCGTCGGCTTCGTCGGCGAGGAGCTGCCGGCACGCGGCGGCGAGTTCGGCGAGGTCGTCGGCGAACGCGGCGACGAGCGTCCGCACCGCCGACGGCGCGATCTTCCGACGGGCGGCACGGAACTCCGCGTTGACGAAGTCGATCCGGTCGGTGTCGCGCTTGATCTCGTCGCACTGGACCTCGATGCCGCCGCCGACCCCGCTGCGGATGGTGTCGAGGAGCTTCTTGCCCCGCACTCCCCCACCGTGTCGGAGCACCAGGGTGACGTCGTCGGCGGGACCCTGGAGGTACGAGATGCTCTCGGTGATGAAGGCGTCCGTGCACTTCTCGACGTTCGTGACGCGCACGAGACGGGGTTCGCCGAACAGGGACGGGCTCGCCAGGGTCGCCAGCAGGCCCGGGGCGTACTGGTCGGCCTCGAGGTCGTGGACCTCGAGTGCCGGGTCCTCACCGACGAGCAGGTCGCGCAGCATGCCGATCGAGCGCTCGGCCAGGAAGGTCTCGGCACCGGTGACCAGGACGACCGGGGCGGGACGGATCGCCGACCACGGGACCTGGTCGATCTTCGCTGCGGCGCGCGCGGGCTTCTTGGCGGGCATGCGGGTCCTTCCGGTGGTGCTGGGCGGCGACGCCGGCCCTCCCGCTGCACGGTCGGCAGGAGCGGTCGGGGTCGCCTCGATCCTACGGGCGTCAGCCGACGGCCCGGGCCGACGACGGAGACCGGGGCTGCGGGCCTGCTGCCGGTGCGGTGGATGCCCTGGTCCGGACCGTCGTCGTCATCGTGGCGCTCGGTCCACACCTCGAGCGGGCGAGGACCGGCCGGACCGTCGCTTCCTCCGGGAGCACCGTCATCGGCACCGTCGTCCCCGTCCGTCGGTTCTCCGCCCCGGATGACGATCGTGCCCGACCGGTCCGTCCGGTACGGGGTGGTACCGGCATCGACGAGCATCTCCAGCGCCCGCTCCGTCGGGTGCCCGTAGTCGTTGTCCGCCCCGACGCCGATCAATCCGACACGGGCGGCGAGCAGGCGGTAGAGGTCCGGGTCTTGGTCGGCGGATCCGTGGTGCGCGACCTTGACGACGTCCACCGGGGACAGGGTCTCCGGTGGGGCCGTCCGCAGGAGCCGCCGTTGCGCGTCCTCCCCCAGGTCCCCGAGCAACAGCGCCGTCGTGCACCCCGGGCAACGCCGGCCCGGTGCCGGGTCGATCCGTAGGACGATGCTCGCCGCGTTGCCCGAACGGTCGTCGCCCGCTGGTGGCCAGATCACCCGCCATCGCAGGTCGCCGAGCACGCCCCCGGTCCCGTCGGCGGTACGGCGGACGTCGACACCGGCCGTCTGGAGCTCGGACACCACGCGCACGTCCGCGGGCCGGCCGACCGGTCCGACGAGGGCGATGTCCACCTCACCCGCGACCTCGTCGACCGCACCGACGTGGTCACGGTCGAAGTGCGTCAGGACGAGCAGGTCGATGTGCTCGACGCCGAGCAGGGTGAGGCATGCCCGGAGTCGCTCGGGGTCGTCGCCGGTGTCGACCAGTGCCGTCTGCCCGTCGCTCCTGAGCAGGGTCGCGTCGCCCTGGCCGACGTCGCACATCGCGGTGGTCCAGCCCGTCGGCACCGTACTGCGGACGAGCACGTCGGGCACGGTGACCGCACCGACACCGAGGACGACCGTCACCGCCGCTCCGACGCAGGCCAGCCGTCGGACCCGCCCTGGACGGAGCACCGCGACCACCAGCGCGGCGCAGACCACGGTCGCGAGGAGCACCCCGACCGGGGCAGCCGGCCACGGGGCCGAGGCCGCCGGCAGTGCCGCGGCACGGTCCGCGATCTCCCCGATGCCGGCAGCGGGGACCCACCCGACCGTCGCGAGGAGCTGCGCTCCGGACGGCCACAGCGGGGCGAGGAGGCACGCCACGAGCCCCACGACGGTCGCGACCGGTGCGAGCACCTCGGCGAGCAGGTTGGCCGGCACGGCGTAGGTCGGCAGCGTGGGAGACAGTGCGACCGTCACGGGCCAGCACGCGACCTGTGCGGCGACGGGCACGGCGACCGCGGCGGCCACCGGGGGCCAGAACCGCCGCGTGAGCAGCTCCGTCAGCGGCGGGCCGAGGACCACGATCCCGGAGGCCGCCAGGACCGAGAGCGTGAACGCGGGTGACCGTGCCACCCACGGGTCTGCGACGAGCATCCCGATGGCCGCGAGCGCGACGAGCGGCACACCGCGTACCGGCCGGCCGGTCACGTGCACGACGAGCGCCACGATCGCCATCACGGACGCCCGGGTGATGGACGGGTCCGGCCGCACGAGCACCACGAACCCGAGCAACACCACGACGGCAGCGCCGGCACGCACCGCACGAGGAGCACCGACCGCCCGTCCGAGCAGCACCACCAACGCGACGATGACGGCGCAGTTCGACCCGGAGACGGCAGTGAGGTGGGTCAGGGCAGCGGCTTCCATGGCCCGCTCGGTGTCCGCGTCGAGTCCGGACCGGTCGCCGATGGCCAACCCGCGGAGCAGTGCGGCACCGGGTTCCGGCAGGTCGGCGGTGACGGCGACGAAGGCGGACCGGGCGACTGCGGTGCCGCCGAGCAGGCCGTGCGGCGGTGCGGCCGGACCGAGGTCACCACGGACGAAGAGGACGAACGCGGTCGGCGCTCCGGGCTCGTCGGCCTCGAGCTGACCGCGCACCTGGACGACCGACCCGGCCGCGACTGCCTCCCGACGCGGTTCGAGCGCGGGCACGATCCGGACCGGGACGCGTAGGCCGTCGTGCCGCGGGGTGCGCGCTCCGACCGCCAGGAGCGTCCCGACCACGGACCGGTCGGCGGGCGGGAGGTCACGGTCGAGGCGCACCTGCGCGTGGACGGTCCGGCCGGAGACGGCGCGGACGGCCGGTGGCTCTCGTCGTCCCTGGCCCACCGCGACCGCCACGGACACCAGAGCGACGAGGAGCGCGGCCGTGAGCACCAGGGCCGCCACTGCCCGCACCGAGGCGGTCACACCCGGTCCGGAGGGTCGTCGGTCGACGGCGAAGCTGCCCGACCGCGCCGGTCCCTCCCGGCGTCGGAGCACGACCGTCACGAGCGCCACCACTGCCACGGCGGCCGCCACCGCACCGACCCAGGCAGCTGCATGGGGAGCGCCGACCACGAGCGCGACGACGACCCACGTGCCTGCGGCCGGCCCGGCGAGCCGGAGGTCGGCCACGGAGGCGCGCTGCCCCCGTCCGGCGGCGACCGGGACGGCACCGTGGACGTCGAGGTCGCGTGCGCGCGGTTCGTGCGGCGCCGTCCGAGGCGTCTGCACCCCCGTCGACCCCGTGCTCGCACCCGTCGTCCTCGTGTTCACACGCGCACCCGGTCCCGGAGCTCAGCGAAGCGCGCGTCGCCGATGCCGCTGACCTCGAGCAGGTCCTCGACGGCCTGGAAGCTGCCGTGCTCCTCCCGCCAGGTCAGGATGCGCTGGGCCATGGCCGGACCGATCCCGGGGAGCGTCTCGAGCGTCGTGGCATCGGCGGTGTTGAGGTCCACGACCGCGCCCGCTGGCGATCCCCCGTCCGCCCCGGCTCCAGCTCCGGATCCGGGCCCGGTCGCACCTCCGCCGCCACCGCCTGCCGGGAGTTCGGCGGGCACCTCGGTCTCCCCGACGCGGGGGACGTACAGCCGCTCACCGTCGACGACGGGCCGCGCCAGGTTCAGTCGGGTGAGGTCGGCGTCCGCCGCGGCTCCCCCGGCCGCGTCGAGTGCATCGGCGACCCGGTCGCTCGCGGCCACCCGCACCACACCGGGATGCGCCACCGCCCCGACCACGTACACGACGGCGACGGTGTCGGGCGCGGACGCTCCCGCACCCGCGGCACCGCTCGAGGCCTGCAGGCTCGGCTCGACCGGTGTCCCGGTCGACCGCGCAGCGGCAGCTCCGTCGTCGGACGCGGCCACCGTCGGCGCGCCCGACACCACCGTCACGCCCGTGCCGACGCTGCCGTCGCCGTCGGCGCCCCCGCCCAGCCAGACCACGCCGACCGCGACCAGCACCACGACGCCGACGAGCACCAGGGCGGCACGGGGCGAGAGCGCGAAGCGGGACATGCCGGAACGCTACGGAGCCCGGTTCCCGGATCCGGCCCGGCGGGTTGCACCTGTGGACGACCGCCGCCCCCCGGTCAGATGTGGAGGGACGTCCTCCGCTCGACGCCTGGCACGCTGGGACGGACCTGCGGTCTCAACGCTCGTCCTGGTTCCGCAGGCTCCACACGGCTCGGCCCAGGGTGATGGGCATCACGAGGACCAACAACAGCCACGAGCCGATGTTCGCCGTGTCGAGGACCGCGTTCACGATGCCCACGAGCAGCAGCAGGCTCGACGAGACCATCGTGGTCAGGGCGAACCCCCGCGGCCACGGTCGCCGTGGCACCACGTCTGGACCGTACCGGTCGCTGCGCTGGTCGGTCCCGGCCGGGACCTCGGTCTCGGCCGGGACACGGCGACGACGCCGGAGGCGGTGGGCGCACTCCTGGCGTACGGCATGCCCCGACCGCTACCCCTTGATCGCGATGTTCACGAGCTTCGGCGCCCGCACGATGACCTTCACGATCTCCCGGTCCCCGATGTACCGCTGCACAGCCGCCGAGTCCCGGGCGAGCTGCTCGAGCTCGTCCGCCTCGATCGACTTCGACACTTCAAACGAGTCGCGCACCTTGCCGTTGACCTGCACGACCGCGGTCAGGGTCTCCTGCACGAGCAACGTCGGGTCGGCCTTCCGCCACCCGAACGTCGCGACCGGCGAGTCGTAGCCGAGCGTCTGCCACATCTCCTCGCCGGTGTACGGCGCGAAGACGCTCAGGCCCAGGGCGATCGTCTCCGCGGCCTCGCGCACGGCGGGGTCGGCGGCGCCGGGGCCGCTGTCGATCGCCTTGCGGGTGACGTTGACCAGGTCCATGAGCCGCGCGATCACGACGTTGAACTTGAACGACTCCATCAGGCCCGGGGCGTCGGACAGGAAGCGGTGGGTGGCCTGGCGGACACCACGGTCCCCGGTGGACCACACCGCGTCGGGCGTCGAGGTGACGTCGACGGCGATGCGGTACGCGCGGGCCAGGAAGCGTGCGGAGGCCGCCGGCGAGACGTCCTCCCAGTTGATGTCGTCCTCGGGCGGTCCCGCGAAGCCCATCACGAGACGGATCGCGTCGACGCCGTGTGCGTCGAGCTCGTCGCCGAGCGAGACGCCGCCCTTCGACTTCGACATCTTCGAGCCACCGGAGAGCACCATGCCCTGGTTGAGCAGCGCCGAGAACGGCTCGGTGAAGTCGAGGTACCCGAGGTCGAAGAGCACCTTCGTGACGAAGCGTGCGTAGAGCAGGTGCAGGATCGCGTGCTCGACGCCGCCGATGTACTGGTCGACCGGGGCCCACTTGTTGACGAGCGCCGGGTCGAACGCCTGCGTCTCGTCCTGCGGGGACAGGAAGCGCAGGAAGTACCACGACGAGTCGACGAAGGTGTCCATCGTGTCCGGGTCGCGGCGGGCGGGGCTGCCGTCCACCGGGTTCGGCACGTTGACCCACTCGGTCGCGCCGCCGAGGGGCGACGTGCCCTTCGGCTTGAGGTCGAGGCCCTCGGTGTCCGGCAGGACCACGGGCAGCTGGTCCTCGGGCACCGGGTACTGGGTGCCGTCCTCGCCGTGGATGATCGGGATCGGGGTGCCCCAGAAGCGCTGGCGGGAGATGAGCCAGTCACGCAGGCGGTACGTCTTGGCGGCGCGCCCGGTGCCGCGCTCCTCGAGCAGGCCGATCGCCGCGGTGATGGCGTGCTGCTTGCTCATGCCGTCGAGCGGTCCGGAGTTGATCATCCGGCCCTGCCCGGTGAGTGCCTCCCCCGTGGAGACCGGGTCGAGCGCCGGCAGGTCCTCGAGCGTCGCACCCTCGGGGATGACCGGGATCGCGCCGGTGACGGCCTGGTTCGTGTCGACGACCACCTTGACGGGCAGGTCGAAGGCTCGGGCGAAGTCGAGGTCGCGCTGGTCGTGGGCGGGGACGGCCATGACGGCTCCGTGCCCGTAGTCGGCGAGGACGTAGTCGGCAGCCCAGAGCGGCAGGCGCTCCCCGGTGAGCGGGTGGATCGCCGAGCGGCCGAGCGGCACACCGGTCTTCGGGCGGTCGGCGTTCTGCCGGTCGATGTCCGACGCCTTCTGCGTGGCGACCAGGTACTCCTGGAAGGCGGCGCGGGTGGCGTCGTCGACGGACGGGTCGGCGACGAGTTCCGCGGCCAGGTCCGAGTCGGGCGCCACGACCAGGAAGGTCACACCGTGGATGGTGTCCGGACGGGTGGTGAAGACCGTGACGGGCTCGTCCCGACCCTCGATGACGAAGTCGACGTCGGCGCCGACCGAGCGGCCGATCCAGTTGCGCTGCATCGCGATGACCTTCGACGGCCACCGTCCCTCGAGCTGGTTGAGGTCGTCGAGCAGCCGGTCCGCGTAGTCCGTGATCTTGAAGTACCACTGCGTGAGCTTCTTCTTGACGACGACGGCGCCGGAACGGTCCGAGGTGCCGTCGGGCAGGACCTGCTCGTTGGCCAGGACGGTCTGGTCCACCGGGTCCCAGTTGACCCAGCTGTCCTTCCGGTACGCCAGGCCCTTCTCGTACATCTTGAGGAACAGCCACTGGTTCCACTTGTAGTACTCGGGGTCCGAGGTGTGGATCTCGGTCGACCAGTCGAACGACGGCGCGTAGCGCTTGAAGGAGGCCTTCTGCTGCGCGATGTTCGCGTAGGTCCAGTCCTTCGGGTCGACGCCCCGCTTGATCGCCGCGTTCTCGGCGGGCAGCCCGAACGAGTCCCAGCCGATGGGGTGGAGCACGTTGAAGCCCTGCTGCCGCCAGTACCGCGCCACGAAGTCGCCGAGCGCCCAGTTCTCGGCGTGCCCCATGTGCAGGTCACCGGACGGGTACGGGAACATCTCGAGGATGTACTTGCGCGGGCGCTTGTCGTCGGGGTCGGCGGTGAAGAGGCCGAGCTCTTCCCACCGTGCCTGCCACTTCTCCTGGATGCGCCGGAAGTCGTAGGTGTGCGGGTCCTCGACGTGCTGCTCGATGGTCACGGTCCACAACGATACAAGCCGGGAGGCTCCTCCTGCGTCCTCCGGTCGGCTCACGCCGCGAGCAGGCGTCCGTCCGCCATCCGGAGGGTCCGGTCGACGAGGTCGGCCGGCACCGGCACGTGGGAGACGACGAGGAGCGTGCGCCCCGCTGCGCGGGCCGTCGACACCAGGTCGCGCAGGACGGCGTCGCCGAGGTCGGGGTCGATGTCGGCGGTCGGTTCGTCGAGCACGAGGACCGGGAAGGCGTGCAGGAGCGCCCGCGCGAGCGCCAGTCGGTGGGCCTGCCCGCCGGACACGAGCGTCCCGCGCTCCCCCACGCCCGCGTCGAGTCCACCGCGTCGGGCCACCCACTCGCCGAGACCGACGCGGTCGAGCACCGCGAGCAGGTCCGCGTCCGTCGCACTGTCCCTGGCGAACAGCAGGTTCTGGCGGACCGACTGGTCGAACACGAACGGGTCCTGCTCGATGAGCCCCACCCGGGCGCGGACGGCGTCGGGGTGCAGCGTCCGCGCCTCCACGCCGTCCAGCGTGTAGCTGCCCGTGTGGTCGACGAACCGGACGAGTGCGTCGACGAGGGACGACTTGCCCGACCCGCTCGGCCCGCGCAGCACGACGACCTCGCCGGGCTCGAGGTCGAACGACACCCCGTCCACCGCAGGTGCCGCGGCACCGGGCCACCGGACGGAGAGGTCCCGCACGCGGACGGCCACGGTCGCGGGCGCGGCGAGTTCCTCGGCGGGGGCCGCGGCGTCCGGCTCCGGTACCAGGCCTGCGGGCAGCTCGGCGGGCACGACCTGCTCGACACGCTCCGCGGCCGCGCGCACCCGGCGCAGGGTCAGGACCGCCAGCGGCACGACGCCGACGACCTCGAACAGGGCGAGCGGGACGAACACCGCCAGCGCCCAGAGCGGACCGTCGAGGGCACCCGACACCACCGCGGGCGCACCGACGGCGAGGACACCGAGGACGGCGGCACCGCCGACGAGCCCGACGAGCGCGCCGACGAGGGACTCCACCGCCCCGCGGCGACGGACGGCACGCGTGACGCGGTCGTCCAGCCGCGCGATGTGCGCGAGCCGTTCCTCGAGGGTGCCGAACGCGGCGAAGACGTCGAGCGTCCGCACGGTGTCGAGCACGAGGTCGGCGACGTGCCCGCGGTCCGCAGCGGTCTCCCGGTCCGACCGGGTCGCGACGACGCTCGTGACGACCGTGCCGACGAGCGCGGCGACGCCGAGCGCCAGCAGGAGCACGAGGGCGGCCGGCGGGGACACGAACGCGACCGCGACCACGGAGAGCAGAGCCGCGACCCCGGCCGAGACGAGCGGGCCGACCACCCGGATGGGCAGGTCCTGCAGGCGGTCGGTGTCGGTGACCAGCCGTGTCAAGAGGTCGCCGCGACCGGACGACCCGAGTCCGGCCGGCGCGACGGAGGCGAGTCTGCGGTACATCTCGGTGCGCACGACGGCGAGTTGCCGGAACGATGCGTCGTGACCGGACAGGCGGTCGACGTACCGGAGGGCGGCGCGGCCGAGCGCGAAGGCGCGGACGCCGACCATGACGAGGGTGAGGTACAGGATCGGCGGGTGCTCGGCGGCCCGGGTGATGAGGTACCCGCTCGCGGCGAGGAGCGCGACGGCGCACAACGCGCTGAGCACGCCGGCGGCGACCGCCTTCGCCCATCCGCGACCACGGGGCATCGCGAGCCGGAGGACCGACGGAGGACGGGCCTCCCGGGCGGTCCCGGTCGTGCCGTCGGGCGCGCTCATGCGGACACCGCCTGCGCGGTCCGGACGGCGACCGAGCCGTCGGGGGTGGTCGACACGACGACGTCGGCCGCTGCGACGACGGCCGGACGGTGGCTGGCGACGACCACGACCGCGCCGCCGTCCGCGAGCCGCCGCACGGCGGCGACCACGAGCGCCTCGGACTCGGCATCGAGCGCCGACGTCGGCTCGTCGAGGAGCACCAGCGGCGTGCTGGCGGTCGCGGCCCGGTACAGCCCGCGCGCCACGGCGACGCGTTGCGCCTCACCGCCCGACAGTCCGGCACCGCCGGAGCCGACCGCCAGGCCCGGGTCCACGCCCAGCCCGACCGCACCGAGCGCGCTCCGTACCTGTGCGGCGTCGCCTCCGGCGGCGGACAGGGTCACGTTCTCGGCGACGGTGCCGCGGACGAGCCGCGCCCGCTGGTCCACCCAGGTGGTCCGGTCCGCCACGGACACGTCGGCCGGACCGGGGACGACGACCGTGCCCTCGTGCGGGAGCACACCGCGGAGTGCGGCGAGGAGGCTCGACTTGCCGGATCCGCTCGGTCCGGCGAGCGCGACCACGGTCCCGGCGGGAGCGGTCAGGTCGACCGGGCCGATGACGACGTCCGGCCGGTGCACGGTCACGCCGCTGAGGACCAGCGCGCCGGCGTCCCCGGTCCCCGTCGGCCGGCTGGGCACCGTCGACGACTCGGGGACGGCCCGCTGCGGGTCGGCGTGCTGGGGGTCGGCGTGCTGGGGGTCGGCGTGCTGAGGCTCGGAGAGCACGTCGAGGACGGCCTGCGAGGCCTCGACCCCGTCCTGGGCCGCGTGGAAGTCGGCGCCGACCTGCCGGATCGGGGCGAACGCCTCGGGTGCGAGGACGAGCACGAACATCGCCGCGCCGAGGCCGAGCGACCCGTCCACGAGCCGGATGCCGATCGACACCGCGACCAGGGCGACGGACAGGCTCGCGGCAAGTTCGAGCGCGAACCCGCTGACGAACGACAGTCGGAGCACGCCCAGGGTGCCGCGGCGGTACTCGTCGGTGACCCGGTCGATCCGACCGACCTGCCGCCGGGCCCGTCCGAACACCTTGAGGGTCGCCAGGCCCTCGACCGCCTCCGTGAACGCCCCGCCGAGTCGGGCGAGCGCGTCCGCCTGACGGCGCTGCAGTGTCTGCGTGGCCAGACCGATGAGGACCATGAAGACCGGGATGACCGGCATCGCGCACACGATGACGACGGCGCTCGTCAGGTCCCCGAGCGCGATCGCGACCACGAGGACCGGGGTCGCGACCGCCGTGAGCGCGAGCTGCGGCAGGTAGCGGCCGAAGTACGCGTCGAGGGCGTCGAGACCCGGACCGAGCGTCGTGGCGAACCCGGCGCTCGACCGACCGGCGAGCCACCCGGGGCCCCGGTCGGCTGCGCGCCGGAGCACGGCGGCGCGGAGTTCGCTCTTCACGCGGGCCCCCGCGCGCGCCGCCAGGTCGTCGGTGGCCCATGCCGCGAGCGCGCGGAGCAGGAACGCCGCGCCGAGGAGCGCGAGTGTGGCCGGGAACGTCCCGGGCACCTGCCCGTCCCGGACCGCGTCGACGACCTGGGTCACCGCCGCGGCGATGCCCCAGGCGATCCCGATGGTGGCGGTCGTCCGCACCACGCCCGTCCCCGCGGCGGCGAGGACGAACCCGCGCGCGGTCCGGGACAGCCGGAGCAGACGGGGGTCGAGCGGCTTCATCCGGGCCTCCTGGTCAGTGCGCGGCCTGCGCGACGGTCGCGCGCGAGACCCGCTTGCGGAAGACCCAGTACGTCCACGCCTGGTACGCGAGCACGAGCGGCAGGAACACCACCGCGACCCAGCTCATCACGGTCAACGTGTAGTCGCCGGAGGAGGCATTCGCGACGGTGAGGCTGTTCGCCGGGTCGTTCGACGCCGGCATGACGTCGGGGAACACGGCGGTGAACATGGCCAGGACGACCGCGCCGATCGTGACGGCCATGAGCGTGAACGCTCGCCCCTCCCGCCCACGGGCGGCGCAGAGGACCGCGACCACCAGCGCGACCGCGGCGACGGCGGACAGCACGAGCGACGCCGGGGTGGCGCGGACGGACGCCATCGTGACGAGGAACGCGGCGGCCACCGCGATGGTGAGGACGCCGGAGCGTTTCGCCAGCCGGATGGCCCGCTCCCGCATCTCCCCCTCGGTCTTCAGCGCGACGAAGACGACGCCGTGCGTGAAGAACACCAGGAGCGTCGTCACGCCGGTGAGCAGGGCGAAGGGGTTGAGCAGGTCGAACAGGGTGCCGGTGTAGTCGTGCCCGGCGTCCATCGGGATCCCCCGCACGACGTTGCCGAACGCGACGCCCCACAGGAACGACGGCACCGCGCTGCCGACGATGATCATGAGGTCGAAGCGGCGCTTCCACTCGAGGCGCTTGTCCTGGTGGCGGTACTCGAACGACACCCCGCGGGCGATGAGCGCGGCCAGGATGAGCAGCAGCGCCAGGTAGAAGCCGGAGAACATCGTCGCGTACCACTCCGGGAACGCCGCGAACAGGCACGCTCCGGCGACGATGACCCAGGTCTCGTTGAGGTCCCAGACGGGGCCGATGGTGTTGATGAGCACGCGTCGGTCGGTGTCGTCCTTGCCGAGGAACGGCAGGGACATCCCGACACCGAAGTCGAACCCGTCGAGCACGAAGTACCCGACGAAGAACAGTCCGACGATCGCGAACCAGAGAACAGGCAGGTCCATCTCAGTACACCGTCACTTCGTGCTCGACCTCGCCGGTCTCCTCGTCGACCTCGGCCGGAGCGGCCGGGCCCTCCTGGGCGACCTTCTTGATGAGTCGGAACTCGACCACCGCGAGGGATCCGTAGATGAGCGTGAACACGACGAGCGAGATGAGCACCTCGAGGCCGGTCACGTTCGGGGAGACGCCGTCGGCGGTCTTCAGCAGTCCGAACACGAGCCACGGCTGACGACCCATCTCGGTGAAGACCCAGCCGACGATCATCGCGGCCATCGGCAGCGGGACCGCCCAGATCGCGATGCGCCACATCCAGCGCTGCTGCGGGAAGCGGCCCTTGCGGGTGAGCCAGAGCCCGGCGAGCGACACCATCACGGCGCCGACGCCGAGGGCGATCATCCAGCGGAAGGACCAGTAGGTCACCCAGATGACCGGCTTGTAGTCCCCGGGGCCGTACACCTGCGTGTACTGCGCCTGCAGGTCGTTGATGCCCTCGACCGTGCCGGTGAACGTGTGGGTCGACAGGAAGGAGAGCAGGTACGGGATGCGGATCGAGAACAGCTCGCGGACACCGTCGGGGGTGCCGAGGGTGAAGACCGAGAACGAGGCGTCCTTGCCGGTCGCGGTGCCGTAGAGTGCCTCGGCCGCGGCCATCTTCATCGGCTGCGTCTCGACCATGGTCAGGCCGAGCTGATCCCCGGTGAGGACGGTGAGCGCCCCGGCCGCGACCATCGTCCACAGCCCGAACTTGAGCGCCGGCATCATCGTCTCGAGGTTCTGGTTGCGCGAGAGGTGGAACGCGGCGACCGAGATGATCACGCCGGCCGCGACCATGAAGCACGCGAAGACGGTGTGCGGGAACGCGGCGAGGGCGACCTTGTTGCCGAGGACGGCCCAGATGTCGGTGAGCTCCGCGCGGCCCTTGGCCTCGTTCAGCGCGTACCCGACCGGGTGCTGCATGAAGGCGTTGGCGGCGATGATGAAGTACGCCGACATGATCGTGCCCGCGCTGACGCACCAGATGCTCGCCAGGTGGAGCTTCTTCGGCAGGCGGTCCCAGCCGAAGATCCAGACGCCGATGAAGGCCGCCTCGAAGAAGAACGCCAGGATGCCCTCGAGCGCGAGCGGGGCACCGAAGACGTCGCCGACGAACCGCGAGTAGTCCGACCAGTTCATCCCGAACTGGAACTCCTGCACGATGCCGGTGACGACACCCATCGCGAAGTTGATGAGGAAGATGCGCCCGAAGAAGCGGGTCAGCTGCAGGTAGTGCGCGCGACCGGTGCGGACCCAGGCCGTCTGGAACACCGCGACGACGACCGCCATGCCGATCGTCAGCGGGACGAAGAGGAAGTGGTAGATCGTCGTCAGACCGAACTGCCACCGCGACAGGAGGAGCGGATCGAGGAGGTCGTTCATGCGGCCGGGCCCGTCGGGATCGCCGCGCGCTGTTCGTGCACGTTGAGATGCTTCCTGTGGAAGGGGTTCTGCTCGTTGCCGTCACGTCGTCGGGACCCTTCGACGGTACTGCTGGACGCCCCACTTCGACAAGTTGTAGAGACCCCTCCTGCACATACGTGCACGGCTCCTGCACGGCACAACCGTGCGGAACACATGTCACTCCGGGGGCACATCCGTGCGGAACAGCTGTGCCCGTCGACACCCCTCCCGGGAACGGCGACAGGCGCCGGGCTGGAGGCCCGACGCCTGTCTTCGAGAACGAGGATCCGCCTCCTAGAGGAGACCCTTCTCCGTCAGGAACTCCTTGGCGATGTCCGCGGACTTCTCCTTGTCGACCGTGCTCTTCGTGTTCAGGTCGATGAGCGCTTCGGTCGTCAGGACCTCGCTGACCTCGTCGATCGCGTCGGCGGCCTTCTCGTCGACCTTGTCGGACACGACCGGCGTGACGTTCTGCGGCACGATGAGGTTCTCCGGGTCCTTCAGCGTGACGAAGCCGTTCGCCTTGATGCTCGGGTCCGCGGTGTAGATGTCGGCGAGCTGGACGGTGCCGTCCTTGAGCGCCTTGACCGTGAGCGCGCCGCCCGAGTCCTCGATCGCCTTCGACTCGACGTCGACGCCGTACACGGACTTGAGGCCCTTCGGGCCGTACGGCCGCGTCTGGTTCTCGGAGTTCGCCCCGACGGTCAGCTTCTCCTTCACGTTCTTCAGGTCGGCCAGGCTCGTCACGTCGTTCTCCTCGGAGAACTCCTTCGTCACGGTGTAGCTGTCCTGGTCGGTGGCCTCGGCGGCGTCCAGGGCACGGATGCCCTTCGGCAGCGCCGACTCGAGCTCGTCGGCGATGTCCGACTCGCTCTTCGCGGTCGAGTCCTTGTCGTAGTACTGCAGCAGGTTGCCGCTGTACTCCGGCATCACGTCGACCGCGCCCTTCTGCAGCTGGGGAAGGTAGACCTCGCGCTGACCGATCTGGTAGTTGCGCTCGACCGTGAAGCCGTCCTTCTCGAGGACCTGCGCGTAGAGCTCGGCGATGATCTCGTTCGAGTAGTAGGCCTGCGACCCGACGACGATGGTCTTCGAGTCGGACGGGGCGCTGGAGCCGCTGTCGAGCGGGCTGCTGGACGAGCAGCCGGCGAGTGCCGCTGCCGCGCCCAGGGCGACCGCTGCGGCGAGGCCGGCGCGGAGCTTGGGTGCTGTGATCACGAGGGGGTTCCTTCCGGGATGGGTTTGCGGGGCCGCTCACGCGATCCCGAGCGTCGTCGTGACCCGCGCTCGGCGACGCCCGCGGGCACCACCGCCCGCTGGAGCACGGCGAAGACGACTTCGAACGCGATCGCCAGGACGATCACGAGGACGGAGGCGCCGAGCATCATGGCGTAGTCCTGGGTCTTGAGCCCGAGGAACACGTAGCCGCCGAGGCCACCGGATCCGACGTACGCGGCGAGGGTGGCGGTCGCGACGACCTGCAGCACGGCAGCACGGATGCCGCCGACGAGCAGTGGGAGCCCGAGGGGGATCTCGACCTTGGTCAGGATCTGCCACCCGGTCATGCCCTGTGCGCGTGCCGCGTCGACGGTGACCGGGTCGACGGACTCGATCCCTGCGTAGGCACCGGCGAGCACCGACGGGATCGCCAGGATGACGAGCGCGAGCAGCGGCGCCTGCAGGTTCACGCCGAGCAGGAGGCCGAACAGTGTCAGCACGCCGAGGGTCGGCAGCGCGCGGACGCCGCCGGAGAGCGCGATCGCGACGCCGCGCGCCCTGCCGGTGTGGCCGATGAGGTACCCGATCGGCACGGCGATCACCGCGGCGATGACGACGGCGACCAGAGAGATCCAGATGTGCTCCCACAGCCGGACCGGGATGCCGTTCGGGCCCGGGTAGTTGGCGGGGTCGAGCACCCACGCGAAGGCCTGTCCGATGATCACGAGGACACCTCCGCGGTCTGCAGCACGCGCCGCGCGGCCCGCTCCGACCCGGTCGACGCGCGCGTCCACGGCATCACCATCCGGCCGATCAGCACGAGCAGCCCGTCGATCGCGAACGCGAGGACGAGGACCATGACGATGCCCGCCACGATCTCCTCGGGGATGTTCCGCCCGATGCCGTCGGTGAACAGCGACCCGAGACTCCGGATGCCGAGCACCGCGCCGACCGTGGTGAGCGAGATGGTCGACACCGACACGACCCGGAGACCGGCGAGCAGGACCGGACCGGCGAGCGGCAGGTCGACGCGGAAGAAGCGCTGCACGCCGGAGTAGCCCATCGCAGTCGCCGCCGACGTGGTGGCCGGGTCGACCGACCCGAGCCCGTCCACGGTCGACCGCACCATGAGCGCGAGGCCGTACAGCGTCAACCCGACGACGACGTTGACGGGGTCCTGCAGCCCGGTGCCGATGATGCCGGGCAGCGCGATGAAGAGCGGGAGTGACGGCACGGCGTAGAGCAGCCCGGCGACGGTGACGATGCCGCCGCCGAACCCGCTGCTGAGTCGCGCGGCGCCGGGACGACGGAGTCGGACGACCAGCCACCCGATCGGGATCGACACCAGGAACGCGATGACGATCGGCGGCAGGGCGACGGCCAGGTGCGCCAGCGTGTCGTCCCCGATCGTGTCGAGGTTCGACAGCACCCACTTCACCGGGTGCTCCCACCCTGCGCCGCAGCACCCGGGACGCGTGCGGGCGTCCCGGCCTCGGAGCGGACAGCGGCAGCGGCGTCGACGACGCCTGTGGGACCGGTCAGGACGCCGGCGGCGCGGCCGTCCCCGTCGACGACGATCGGACCGGTCGGGGTCTGTTCGACCCGGAGCGCGCGGCGCCCCCGCCCGGCTCCGATGAAGTTCGCGACGAAGTCGTCGGCCGGCGCGGACAGGATCTCCGCCGGGGTGCCGAGCTGGGCGATCTCGCCGCCCTTCTTGAGGATGACGACCTGGTCGCCGAGCTTGAACGCCTCGTCGATGTCGTGCGTCACGAAGACGACGGTCTTGCCGAGCTCGCGCTGGAGCCGGATCAGCTCGTCCTGCAGGTCGTTGCGCACGAGGGGGTCGACGGCACCGAACGGTTCGTCCATCAGGAGGATGTTCGGGTCGACGGCGAGCCCGCGGGCCACACCGACCCGCTGCTGCTGGCCGCCGGAGAGCTGGGAGGGGTACCGGTCCGCGAGGGAGCGGTCGAGGCCGACTGTGTCCATGAGCTCGAGGGCACGCGCCCGCGCGTCCGCCTTCGGGACCCCGGTCAGCACCGGCACCGTGGCGATGTTGTCCGCGACCTTCCGGTGCGGCAGCAGGCCGGCGTTCTGCATGACGTAGCCGATCCGGCGGCGGAGCTGCACGGGGTCGACGCCGGCGATGTCCTCGCCGTCGATCTGGACGGAGCCCGCCGTGGGGTCGATCATCCGGTTGATCATCCGGAGCAGCGTGGTCTTGCCGCATCCACTCGATCCGACGAACACCGTCGTGGTCCGCGAGGGGATCACGAGGTCGAACGACTCGACGGCGGTCGTGCCGTCCGGGTAGGTCTTGCGCACCGAGCGGAACTCGATCATGGGTGCCCTTCTTGGTGGAGGTAGCCCGACTCCGGAGACAGTACAGGTCCGGGCCCATACCGGACCGGTCGTGTCGGCGCATGACGCCTGGCGGACATCGGTGCGGTTCCCGCGCAGTCCGGACAGGTCCGGACGCACGGACGCCCGCCCCTCGTGTTCGGAGGGACGGGCGTCGCGGTTCGGTCCGGCGGACGACCGGTCAGGAGGCTCGGATCACCGACTCCAGGTAGGGCCGGCTCATCGCGCGGTACGCGTCGATGAGCGCGTGGTCCGGGTTCTCGCGGTCGACGTGCGCGCGGGCGAGGACGGCGTGTGCCGACTCGGCGAGCACGACCCAGGCGCGGCTCAGCGCCTCCGACTGCGGCAGGTCGAAGCGCTCCCGCATGACGACGCCGACGGCACCGCCCAGGGCCGCCAGCCGGTCGGCGTCCTCGTCCCCGGAGGTGGTGTCGATGTCGGCGAAGCGGATCGCCCGGAAGCCGGGCTCGGTGCGGTACATCTCGGCGGTCATCTCGATGAGGGCGTCGCAGCCCTCCTGCCAGGTGGTGGCGCCGGACGCGTCGAGCGTCTCGACGAACCGAGCGGCGAGGCGCTGGGTGCAGCGGATCGCGAGCGCCTCGACGACGGCGATCCGATCCGGGAAGTACCGGTAGACCGTGCCGATGGACGCTCCGGCACGTTCGGCGACCATGGCGGTCGTCAGGCGCTCGAACCCGATCTCGTCGATCACCGCCGCGGCGGCGTCGAGCAGACCTGCGAGGCGGGCCGAGCTCCGTGCCTGGACCGGCTCGTTCCTGAGCAGTGATGATCCCCCTGGCAGAGCGTTCGGAACCTCGGTGACGAGCACGTGTTCTCCTTCTCGCGGTGACCGCGGGCTGAATGACTGAGACGGCAACTCTGACAGAGACCGCCTTGGTCTTGGCTGCGATTCCCGGGGTGTCGGGCGCTGACCGGGCTCCTCGTCACCCCCGCATGGGATGATGGTGCGATGCCCGAGACGACGCCTCCGGACCCTGCTGCGCCCCGGGACACCAGCACTCCCCCGCAGCGCGACGCCCGGTCCGTCGAACGGGAACACGACCGTCGTGAGCAGGCGCCGTGGGGCATCCAGCAGTGGGAGACAGCGATCCCCGAGCCGATCCTGCACCGCGCGGCCCGGATCGAGGACGCCGTGCAGGAGTTCCGCGAGCAGCACGCCCGGAAGCGCGGCCAGGTCCCGACCGTGATCCCGTACACGGGGTACGGCGCGCCGGGGTGGGTCCGCGTGCTCTGCCGGGTGCTCCTGACCCGCCGCGGCCTGGCGTCGGACGTGTCGTACTCCGGGGTCCGCGGCTGGCGCAGCTTCACGAGCGTCGCCGTCGACCACGCCGAGGTCACGATCACGGCGGGGGGCTCGACGCACACCGTGACGAGCGACCGCGGCGGCGTGGTCGACACGATCGTCCCGATCGACCTCGAACCGGGCTGGCAGAAGATCCGGCTGTCCGCCGGCGGCATGCGCGACGTCGACGCCGACGTCTTCGTGGTGCACCCGGACACCCGCTTCGGCCTGCTCTCCGACATCGACGACACCGTGATGGTCACGAGCCTCCCCCGTCCGATGCTGGCGGCGTGGAACTCCTTCGTGCTGACCGAGCACGCCCGCCGTCCGGTGCCCGGCATGTCGGTCCTCTACGAACGCGTCCTCGCGCAGCACCCGGGCGCGCCGACGGTCTACCTGTCCACCGGTGCCTGGAACGTCGCGCCCACCCTCGGGCGGTTCCTCTCCCGCAACATGTACCCGTCCGGCACGCTCCTGCTCACCGACTGGGGCCCGACGCACGACCGCTTCTTCCGCAGCGGGCAGCAGCACAAGCAGGACAACCTGCGGCGCCTCGCCCGGGACTTCCCGGACGTGCAGTGGCTCCTCGTCGGCGACGACGGCCAGCACGACGAGCACCTGTACGGCGAGTTCGTCCGCGAGCACCCCGACAACGTCGCCGCGGTCGCCATCCGGCAGCTCTCCACGAGCGAGGCCGTCCTCGCCGGTGGCCGTTCCCGGGCGCAGGAGCGGACGAGGGACTCGACGAAGCCCTGGGTCTACGCACCCGACGGTGCCGGGCTCTGGACGGAGCTCGGCCGGGTCGGGATCGCCGACGTCGACTGACCGACCGCCCGCCCTGCTCGTCCGGACCGCGCCGCTTCGCCCGAAGTGATGCCGGGTGTGATCTGAACGCACCCTCAGCGCAGGTGCCCACGGGGACCGGGTGGTTCGATCGAGGACATGGCTCAGCGCATCGAGGACCACGCCCTCATCGGGGACTGCCACACCGCTGCTCTCGTGACGCGGGACGGCGACGTCGACTGGGCGTGCCTGCCCCGGTTCGACAGTGCCTCCACCTTCGCCGCGCTGCTCGGCGACGAGCACGACGGGCAGTGGTCGCTCCGCCCGACCGACGGCACCGCGACCCCCGTCCGCCGACACGACGGCGACTCCCTCGTGCTGTCGACGGTGTGGACGACCCCGACCGGCGTCGTCGAGGTCACCGACTTCATGCCGGTCGACGAGCACCGCGCCTCGATCGTCCGGCGGGTGCGCGGCCTCACCGGCTCCGTCGAGGTGCGACAGGTGCTCCGCATCCGGTTCGGCTACGGCGACGTCCTCCCCTGGATCCGCCAGGTCGGGGACGACGACGAGCCCGTGCTCGTCGCCACGGCCGGTCCGGACGCGGTCGTCGTCCGCGGGCCCCGGTTCCGCGCGGACGACCACCGGCACGTCGTGACGACGACCATCCACGACGGTGACGTCCTCGACACCACGCTCACCTGGTTCCCGTCGCACCGCGAACCCCCGGAGCCGTTCGACGTCGACGATGCACTCCACCGGACCCGCGACTGGTGGCACGACTGGACGTCCCGGACGCGGGCCGAGGGCACGTACGCGCCCGCCGTCCGGAGTTCGCTCATGTACCTGCGGGCGATGACCCACGCCGAGACCGGCGGCGTCGTGGCGGCCGCGACCACGAGCCTCCCGGAGGACCCCGGCGGCGAACGCAACTGGGACTACCGCTTCGTGTGGCTCCGCGACGCGTCCATGGCGCTCGCGTCCCTCATCGCCCACGGGTACCGCGACGAAGCCGCCGACTGGCGCAGGTGGTTGCTCCGTGCGATCGCCGGGGACCCGGACGACGTGCAGATCATGTACGGCATCGCCGGCGAACGCGAGCTGCCGGAACGGACACTGGAACACCCGACCGGCTACGCCGACTCGACGCCGGTCCGCGTCGGCAACGGCGCGTACACGCAGTACCAGGGCGACGTGTTCGGCGAGGTGCTGTCGGCGCTGCACGACGCCCGCGAGCTCGGCGTCGAGGAGAGCGGGGCCTCGTGGTCGCTGCAACGCGCCCTGCTCGCGCACGTCGAGGAGCACTGGCAGGACGCGGACAACGGGATCTGGGAGATGCGTGGGCCGCGGCGGCACTTCACACACTCGCGGGCGATGATCTGGGCTGCCTTCGACCGCGGGGTCGCCGCCTGCGAGGAGTTCGGGCTCGAGGGACCGGTCGAACGGTGGCGGTCCCTGCGCGACCAGGTGCGCGCCGAGATCGAGGAGCACGCCTGGAACGCCGAGCGTGGCTCCTACCGGCAGCACTACGACACCGACGAGGTCGACGCCAGCCTGCTCGTCCTGCCGCAGATCGGGTACTGCCGGCCGGACGACCCGCGGATGCTCGGGACCGTCGCGGCGATCGAGGAGGACCTGCGCGTCGGCGACGACGGCCTCGTGCTGCGGTACCGGACGTCCTCCGGCTTCGACGGACTGAGCGGGACGGAGCACCCGTTCCTCGCCTGCTCGTTCTGGCTCGTCGAGCAGTACGCCGGTTCCGGGCGCCTGGCCGACGCCGAGCGGCTCATGGACGTGCTCGTCGGCTACGCGAACGACGTCGGCATGCTCTCCGAGGAGGTCGACGTCGCCACGGGGCACCACATCGGCAACACCCCGCAGGCGCTGTCGCACCTCACCCTCGTCACGGCGGCCGACGCGATCGCGCGGGCGCAGGGCGCGGCCGCGGGTCACCGGACGCGCGCGGCGCAGCACAGCGGCGGCACGGCGAGCGTCACCGGTGCCGGCGCGCGAGCGGGGAACACCGCCTGACCCGCGGGCGGGCTGCTCCGCGGCGGCCCTCGAGGTTCGGGAACTGCGGGACCCGCTCCGCGAGGTTCGACAACGTCGGAACCCCGCTCGGCGAGGTTCTGCGATGTCGGGACCCCGCGCGGCCAGGTTCCGGAACTGCGGAACCCCGCCGCGCGCACACGGCGTGTCCTGGAACCTCGACGAGCACACCCCCAGCCCACCGGCCCGGCAACAGCGGCCCGCTCGGCAACCAGCGGTCCGCTCCGTAACCAGCGCCCGGCTCTGCCCGGAACGGACGGGAGGCCCGGTACCAACTGGTACCGGGCCTCCTGTCAGGACGTCGTGCCGTGCGTCAGGACGAGCTGACCCACTCGGCCGGCCCACGGGAACCGGCGCGGTACTCCTCGAGCGGGACCGCTCCGGACTTCCACGCCGAGACGACCGGCTCGACGATCTCCCAGCAGCGCTCCGCCACGTCACCGCGGATGGAGAGCAGCGGGTCGTCGTGGAAGATGCCGTTGAGCACCTCGCCGTAGGGCGTCAGCTCGCCGTCGTCGAAGGACGACGACAGGGTGACCTGGCCCATCTCGAACGGGTTGCCGCCACCGTTCGCCGAAACCGACAGCTCGATCTCGTCCGGGTTGAGGACGATGCGCAGCGTGTCGGCCTTCGGGCGACCGGTCAGGCCGGACGGCAGGCGGGTCACCGGCTTGAAGGTGATGAGCACCTCCTTGCGGCTCGCGCCGAGCGCCTTGCCCGAGCGGAGGGTGAAGGGGACGCCGGCCCAGCGGGCGGTGTCGACCTCGACCTCGATCTCGGCGAGCGTCTCGGTCTCGCGCGACGCGTCGACGCCGTCCTCCTCCTGGTACGAGGGGAGCTCCTTGCCGTCGATCGTGCCGGCGGTGTAGACCGCGCGACGGGAGGCGATGGTGGCGTCGTCGCCCTTGAGGCGGGTGGAGCGGAGCACACGGGCCAACGAGGACCGGAACTCGACCGAGTCGATCGCGGCCGGGGCGTCCATGGTCACGAGGGCCAGGATCTGCAGCAGGTGCGACTGGATCATGTCGACGAGGGCGCCTGCCTCGTCGTAGTACTGGGCGCGGTTCTCGAGGCCGAGGGTCTCGTCGTAGAAGACGTCGACCTTCTCGATGTTCTCGGCGTTCCAGATCGGCTCGAACAGGCGGTTCGCGAAGCGCAGGCCGATGATGTTGAGCACCGTCGTGCGACCGAGGAAGTGGTCGGTGCGGTGGACCCGCTCCTCCGGAACCAGCTCGAGCACGGTCTTGTTGAGTGCCTCGGCCGACGCGACGTCGGTGCCGAACGGCTTCTCGAACGCCAGGGTGGTGCCCTCGGGGAGCTCGACGTCCTGCAGGGCCTCGCAGATGTCCGAGGCGATCTGCGGCGGGAGGGCGAAGTACAGGATCGGCTCGGCGTCGGCCGCGGCGAGCAGCGCCTTCAGGTGCTCCGGGTCGGTGGGGTCGCCCTGGATGAACTGCGTCGACTCGATGGTCGCGTCGACCTCCGGGCCCGTCACGTCCTGCGACGCGAACGACTTCGTGACGATGTCCTTCCACTGCTCCTCGCTGCGGGCGCTGCGACCCGTGCCGATGAGCTGCACCGGGACCGACCGGCCGCTCTGGAGGAACGTGCCGAGACCGGGCAGGAGGAGGCGGGAGGCGAGGTCGCCCGTCGCGCCGAAGATGATGAGGGTGCGCTTGTCGGTCACCTGAGGTGACTCCTTTCGCTTGTGGACGGTCCGCTGGACCTCAGGCCGCGAGCATGCGGTCCTCAGGACCCAAGGCCCATCGTGCCCGGGTTGTTCCCGGGCCGTTGTCGAGAAGTGGGCGATGTGGATGACCGGGGCGTCGAGCTCTCCTGTGGAGGCCCGGATCACCCCGGACGCAGTTCGGGCGGCACCGAGATGGTGCCGCCCGAAGCGCGTGGAGTGGAGGTCAGTGCCCGAAGTTGCCGCGGTAGTACTCGTAGACCCAGCCGACCAGGGTGATCGCGACGAGCGCGAGACCGATCGGCACGATCCACAGACCGGCGGCGACGCCGAGGAAGCAGACCGCGATGGCCGCGGCCAGGAAGATCGGCCACCACGACCACGGGCTGAAGTGCCCGAGCTCGGCGTCGCCGTCCTCGATGTTCGCGTCCTGGCGGTCCTCCGGCAGCACCCCGCCCTGTGCCGACATGACGCGGCCCAGGTAGAAGGCGATGAACGCGGACATGATCCCGGTCAGGCCGATCGAGAGGGTACCGACCCACTCGATGTTGCCGTAGTAGATGACCGACCAGATCGTGTACGCGGCGTCCGCGATCACGAAGAAGATGAACAGGATCCAGAACAGATTGGTGTTGGCGCGCATGGCGTGTTACTTCACCTCGCCCTTCGCGGCGTCGTAGGTCGGAGCGTCGGGAGCGTCCTTCGCGGGTCCCACACCGACCGGCACGCCGGCTTCCGGGTGGTTCAGGTCGAACGCCGGGGACTCCGAACGGATCCGCGGGATCGACGTGAAGTTGTGCCGCGGCGGCGGGCAGGAGGTCGCCCACTCGAGCGAGCGGCCGTATCCCCACGGGTCGTTCACGGCGACCTTCGGCGCGTTCCGAGCCGTCACGTAGACGTTGAAGATGAACGGCAGGAACGAGATGCCGAGGATCATCGAGCCGACCGTGGACACCTGGTTCATCCACGTGAAGTTGTCGTCCGGCAGGTAGGTCGCGTACCGACGGGGCATGCCCACGACACCGAGCCAGTGCTGGATGAGGAACGTCGTGTGGAACCCGACGAAGAGCAGCCAGAAGTGGATCTTGCCGAGACGCTCGTTGAGCATCTTGCCCGTGAACTTCGGCCACCAGAAGTAGAAGCCGGAGAACATCGCGAACACGACGGTGCCGAAGACCACGTAGTGGAAGTGCGCGACGACGAAGTACGAGTCGGACACGTGGAAGTCGAGCGGCGGCGAGGCGAGGATCACGCCGGTCAGGCCACCGAACGTGAAGGTGACGAGGAAGCCGATCGCCCAGAGGATCGGGGTCTCGAACGTCACCGAGCCGCGCCACATGGTGCCGACCCAGTTGAAGATCTTCACGCCGGTCGGGACCGCGATGAGCATCGTCATGAGCGAGAACCACGGCAGCAGCACGCCGCCGGTGACGTACATGTGGTGCGCCCACACCGTGATCGACAGGGCCGCGATGGTGATGGTCGCGTAGACGAGGGTCTTGTACCCGAAGATCGGCTTGCGGCTGAAGACCGGGAAGACCTCGGAGACGATGCCGAAGAACGGCAGCGCGATGATGTACACCTCGGGGTGCCCGAAGAACCAGAACAGGTGCTGCCAGAGCAGTGCCCCACCGTTGGCCGGGTTGAAGATCTGAGCGTCGAACACGCGGTCGAGACCGAGGCCGAACAGCGCCGCCGCGAGGACCGGGAAGGCCATCAGCACGAGGAGGCTCGTCACGAGGACGTTCCAGGTGAAGATCGACATGCGGAACATCGTCATGCCCGGGGCACGCATCGTGATGATCGTGGTGATGAAGTTGACCGCACCGAGGATCGTGGAGAAGCCGGTCATGCCGAGACCGAAGACCCACAACGTGCCACCCAACCCTGGTGTGAACGTCGTGTCACTCAGTGGCGCATAGGCGAACCACCCGAACGAAGCTGCACCCTGCGGGGTGAGGAAGCCGCCGACGGCGATGGCGCTGCCGAAGAAGTACATCCAGAACGCCAGGCCGTTCAGACGCGGGAACGCCACGTCCGGCGCGCCGATCTGCAGCGGCATGATCGCGTTCGCGAAGCCCGAGAAGAGCGGCGTCGCGAACATCAGCAGCATGATCGTGCCGTGCATCGTGAAGAGCTGGTTGTACTGCTCCTTGGTCGGCACGACCTGGAGACCCGGCTCGAACAGCTGCGCGCGGATGACGAGCGCCATGATGCCCGCGAGCAGGAAGTAGAGGAACGAGGTGATCAGGTACATGTACCCGATCGTCTTGTGGTCGGTGGACGTCGCCCACCGCACGATGATGTTGCCCTTGCGACCGACCTTCGATGCCTGGAAGTCCGGCGTCGAGGGCCTGGTGGTCGCCTGGCCGACGAATGACGTTGTCATTGAGACGCGCCCTTACTTCTTGTCGCTCGACGCCTCGGCAGGCGCCTCGTTGTTCGGCTGGTTCGTGTTGGTGTCGTACTCGTTGCCGAGCAGACCGACGTTGCCCTCGTCTGCGAGGGACTGGAGGTAGTCGTCGTACTCCGCCTGCGACACGACCTTCACCTGGAAGAGCATCAGCGAGTGGTACTCACCGCAGAGCTCGGCACACTTGCCCTGGTACGTGCCTTCCTTCTCCGGGATGAAGTACTCGTAGTTCGTCTTCCCCGGGAGCATGTCCTTCTTGTAGAGGAAGTCGATGACCCAGAAGGAGTGGTTGACGTCGCGCGAGCTGAGCTCGATCTCGACCTTCTTGCCGACCGGCAGGTACAGCGTCGGGAGCAGCGACTCGTCGACCGCCCCGCCGCCGTTCTCTTCTTCCTGGGCCTGGATGCCCTGGTAGTAGACGCTGTCGTTCGGGTTCTTCTGGTCGATGTAGTTGAAGTCCCAGCCCCAGCGCTTGCCGTAGACGTGCACGGTGGCGTCCGGCTGCGCGAAGGGCTTCTCGATCGCTTCCTGGTCCTTCGCGGTGAAGGCGAAGAAGCCGAGCACGAGGATGAGCGGCACGAGCGTGTAGAAGATCTCGAGCGGCATGTTGTACCGCATCTGCACGGGCAGGCCGGTCTGGCCCTTCCGGCGGCGGTAGACGATCGCGGCCCAGATGACGAGGCCCCACACGATCAGACCGACCGCCAGCAGGACGATCCAGCTCGTCGTCCACAGGCCGACGATGCGGCTCGTGTGGTTGGTGACGTCCTTCGTCTCCTCCGTGCCGGGGAGCCATCCGTTCAGCTGCTGCTGCGAGCAACCAGCCAGTGCGATGACCAGACCGACGGCCACCGGGACGGCCGCCCAACGTATACGGCGATTCGAACGCACTGTTACCTCTCGGAAAGACGTGGGCCGGATCCAGTCGGTGGTCGACTGGCTGACGACGAGGATCCCGTCGACGAGCTCCGCGGTCGGCACGAGGCCGGCACATGGGTGGCTCCCAGCTTGGTTGGAACACTCCTAGCTTACTCGCAGCCGTCGACACCGAGCGCACAACCGACACGCGTTGTGGACGGAACGAGGGCTGCGGAAGCCGGTTTCCCCTGGTCATCGACGTCGGGGAACCGGTCCGGGGACGCGAACGGGGAGCGACCGTGTCGGTCGCTCCCCGTTCGCGTGTCGGATCGTCGGACGATCAGTGGAAGCTGTCGCCACACGCGCAGCTGCCCTGCGCGTTCGGGTTGTCGATCGTGAAGCCCTGCTTCTGGATGGTGTCCTCGAAGTCGATCGTGGCGCCGTCGAGGTAGGGGACGCTCATCTTGTCGACGACGACCTCCACCCCGTCGAACTCCGCGGTGGCGTCACCGTCGAGGAGCCGCTCGTCGAAGTACAGCTGGTAGATCAGGCCCGAGCAGCCGCCGGGCTGGACGGCGAGGCGCAGGCGGAGGTCGTCGCGGCCTTCCTGCTCGAGCAGGCTGGCCACCTTCGCCGAAGCCGCGTCGCTCAGCAGCACACCGTGCGACGGGGCGTCGGTCGCTGCTTCGGTCGTGATGGTGTCGCTCATCGGCGTCTCCCTCGTTGGCGGTGACGTTCACCGGCCGTCGCGTCGATTCTAAGCACGCGCACCGACCTCCGGGACCCCGGTTCAGCACCTGTGGAGGAGACACCTCATGCGCGGCCCTGCAGGCGGGCGAGCAGGACGGCCTCGGACAGGACGGCACGGTGCAGCACGCCGAGGTGCTGCGACTCGTTGGGGCTGTGCGCCCGGGTGTCCGGGTCCTCGACGCCGGTCACGAGGATCTGCGCCTCCGGGAACTCCGCGGCCAGGTCCGAGACGAACGGGATGGACCCGCCGATGCCCTGCTCCACCGGGTCGGTGCCCCAGCCCTCGGACATCGCGGTGCGGGCCTCGCGGACCGCCCAGCCGGACGCGTCCACCAGGAAACCGTCACCGGTGTCGACCTCCGTGATCTCCATCCGGGCGCCGAAGGGGACGCGATCGCGGAGGTGGGCCTCCACGGCGGCGAACGCCTCGGTGGCGGCCTGGCCGGGCGCGACCCGTACCGACACCCGCGCCGAGACGGTGGGCAGCAGCGTGTTCGACGCGTTCGCGACGCTCGGGACGTCGAGACCGGTCACGGTGATCGACGGCTGGAACCACATCCGGGACAGCACGGGACCGCTGCCCACGGGACGCGCACCGTCGACCAGGGCGGCCTCGGCCGCGAAGTCCGCCTCGGAGCGCTCCGGCACGGGCGCGTCGTGCGCGGTCAGCCCCGCGACCGCGACCGCTCCGTCGTCGTCGTGCAGCGAGGCGAGCAGACGCACCATCGGCATCATGGCGTCCGGCGCCGCTCCCCCGTACATGCCGCTGTGGCTCGCGTGCTCGAGGGTCGTCACGGTGAGCTTGAAGGTGGTGTTGCCGCGCAGGGACACCGTGATCGCCGGCACCTCGGTCGACCAGTTGTCGCTGTCCGCGACGACGATGACGTCGGCGGCGAGGTGGTCACGCTGCTCCCGCAGGAACGTACGGAAGGAGCGGGAGCCGAACTCCTCCTCGCCCTCGACGAACAGCACGATGCCGACGTCCAGGTCGTCGCCGAACTGGGCGCGCACGGCACGGAGCGCCGCGACGTGGGTCATCACGCCGGCCTTGTCGTCCGAGGCACCGCGCCCGTACAGGCGGTCACCGCGGAGCGTCGGCTCGAACGGCGGGGTCTCCCAGAGCGCGTCGTCGCCCTGCGGCTGCACGTCGTGGTGCGCGTACAGCATGACGGTCGGCTTGCCGTTGCGGGCAGGGCGCACCGCGAGCACCGCCGGCTGGCCGAGTTCGGTGTCCGTGTCGGCAGTGTCGGTCGGGGTGTCGCCCTCGACGGCGGAGCGGATGATGCGGACCTCGTCGAACACACCGGTCGACCGCACCAGATCGGCCACCGCCTCCGCGCTGCGCTGCACCTGGGCGGGGTCGAACGCGGACCACGACACCGACGGGATGCGGACCAGGGCGGACAGGTCGGCGATCGTCGTGGGCAGTGCACCGTGCACGTGCTCGCGCAGCGCCTCGAGCAGGGCGGGGTCGGTCGCGGGTGCCTGGGACCCGGCGTCGGGGCTGTGCTTCTCGGAGTCGGTCATGGCCGGTAATCTAGAGGACGTCCAGCCCGCACAACGCCGTTAGGAACCACCGTGGCGAAGGCAGCCCCCAAGACCAACGTGACCGTGAACCCCGGTGACGACGACCTCGTCGCACACGGCAAGGGTCGCCCGACGCCCTCGCGACGCGAGCGGGAAGCCGCGAACCGGCGTCCGATCGTCGGCAACTCCCCCGCGGACAAGAAGGCCGCCCGGGCGCGTCTGAACACCGAGCGCGAGCGTGCGCGGGTCGGCATGGCGAACGGCGAGGAGCGCTACCTCCCGGCGAAGGACCGGGGCGAGGAGCGCCGCTTCATCCGCGACTTCATCGACGCCCGCTGGAACGTCGGCGAGGTCATGATGCCCGTCCTCGTGCTCTTCCTGATCGTCGGCTTCGTCGCCGCGCAGACGCCCGCGGCCTCGTACTCGCTGCTGTTCATCTGGGCGTTCGTGCTGCTCTTCGTGCTCGACTGCACGGTCATCTGGTTCATGCTGCGTCGACGCTTCGCCGCCGCCGGCCGGACCTTCCAGCGCGGGAACTTCCTCTACATCCTCACGCGCGGGTGGCAGCTGCGGTTCCTCCGCCTGCCCAAGCCGCAGGTCAAGCGCGGGCAGTACCCGACGCTCTGACACAGATTCGACGCTCTGACACAGACCCATTGCTCTGAAACAGGGCCTTCCGCCGGCGGCCGGCGGACGAGAGCGCCGTCGACCTCCGGGTCGGCGGCGCTCTCGTCGTCCAGGGGCGCCGATCGCGTCGGGCGATCGGCCGGGAGGCGCGGCGCCAGCCCGACGCGCACCTCCCGCTGACGGGCGGCTCGGTTCCAGCCCGACGCGCACCTCCCGCTGACGGGAGGCCCGGTACCAGCCCGGCGCGCGCCTCCCGGCCGACGGTGCGCAACGCGGGACGCAGGTCGCGGTCCGGCATGGGACGGGTCGTCAGCGGAGCAGCACGACGCACTGCGTCGTCCGCGGAGCCGTTGACGCATCAGCTGTGGCGCAGTCGCGTCAGCTGCGGCGCAGTCGCGTCAGCTGTGGCGCAGTCGCCGCCGCCGGAGCCGGTTGATCCGCATCGCCCAGGTCGGCCCCTCGTAGAGGAACGCGGTGTAGCCCTGCACGAGCGTCGCACCGGCCTCGATCCGCGCCTGGACGTCCGCCTCCGACGTGACGCCGCCCACCGCGATGACGCAGAACCCCGCGGGCACGGCGGCACGGACGCGTCGCAGCACCGCGAGCGAGCGCTCCCCGAGCGGTGCGCCGGACAGCCCGCCCGCACCCATCGCCCGGACGTCGGCGGCCGGGGTGGTCAGTCCGCCGCGCTCGACGGTGGTGTTCGTCGCGATGACCCCGGCCAGGCCCAGGTCGACCGCGAGTCCGGCGATGGCGTCGATCTGCTCGTCCGTCAGGTCCGGCGCGATCTTGACGAGGACCGGGGTGCGCCCGGCGGCCTCGTGCACGGCGGCGAGCAGCGGGCGGAGGTGGTCGAGTTCCTGCAGTCCGCGGAGGCCCGGCGTGTTCGGCGAGCTGACGTTCACGGCCAGGTAGTCGGCGAAGGGCGCGAGCAGGCGCGTCGATTCGAGGTAGTCCTCGACGGCGTCCTCGACCGAGACCACCCGGCTCTTCCCGATGTTCACGCCGATGACCGGGCGCCCCGGGTTCCGGCGGGCACGCTCGAGGCGTCCGGCGGCCTTGACGGCGCCGTGGTTGTTGAAGCCCATCCGGTTGATGAGCGCACGGTCGGCGATCAGTCGGAAGAGCCGCGGACGCTCGTTGCCCGGCTGGGGTCGCGCCGTGACGGTGCCGACCTCGACGTGCCCGAACCCGAGCACGCCGAGTCCGGCGATCGCGCGGGCGTCCTTGTCGAACCCGGCGGCCATCCCGAACCGGGACGGGAAGTGGATGCCCATCGTGGTGATCCCGTCCTCGGCGGACGGCCGCGCGGAGCGCTCGACGGCACCGGCGACGACGGGCACCTTCGGCAGCCACCGGATGACGGCGAACGCGAGGTGGTGCGCCCGTTCGGGGTCCATCTTCGCGAAGACCGTGCGGAACACCACGCCGTAGCCGGCGCGGACGAGCGTCTCGACGCCGCTCACGCGCTGGCGCCGTCCGTGCTGCGGTCGGGGGCGCGGAGCTCCCGGGGGCCGGCGTGGTGGTCGATCCGCAGCTGCCCGATCGCGTCCTCGAAGTCCTCGAGCGAGTCGAACGCCTGGTACACGCTCGCGTAGCGGAGGTACGCGACCTCGTCGAGCTCGCGGAGCGGGCTGAGGATGGCCAGGCCGATGTCGTTCGCCTCGATCTGGCTCGCGCCGGAGGACCGCACGATCTCCTCCACCCGCTGCGCGAGCACCGCGAGGTCGGAGTCCGTCACCGGGCGCCCCTGGCAGGCCTTCCGTACGCCGGAGATGATCTTCTCGCGACTGAACGGTTCGAGGACGCCGTTGCGCTTGACGACGCTGAGCGACGCGGTCTCGGTCGTCGAGAACCGCCGCCCGCAGTTCGGACACTGGCGGCGGCGGCGGATGGAGGTTCCGTCGTCGCTCGTCCGGGAGTCGACGACGCGGGAGTCCGGGTGGCGGCAGAAGGGGCAGAACATGGCGCCCCCAGGCTAGCGGTTCGTGCGTTCCGACACGGCCGCACCGTGCGCCGGCAGCTGTTCCTCGGTCGAGAGCGCCACGATGTGCGGGACCACCTCGGCGAGTGCCTGCGCGGTGTACCGCACCACCTGCTGGGGCCGGAGGAAGGTGGACGCGGACAGCCCGGAGCCGAACCGTGCCTGGCCGCCGGTCGGCAGGACGTGGTTCGACCCGGCCAGGTAGTCACCGAGGCTGACGGGCGCGTGCGGCCCGACGAACACCGCGCCGGCGGCGTCGATGTCCGCGAGCACGGCGTCGTCGTCCGCGGTCTGGATCTCGAGGTGCTCCGGCCCGTACGCGTTGCTCACGGTCGCGGCGTCGGTGAGCGAGTTCACCAGGACGATCGCGGACTGCGGTCCGTCGAGCGCTGTCTGGAGGCGCGTGGCCGTCCCGAGCACCGCCGTGCGCTCCGGGATCACCGCCTCCACCGCGTCGGCGAACGCGGCCGAGGTCGTCACGAGCACGCTGCCGGCCTGCTCGTCGTGCTCCGCCTGGCTGATGAGGTCGGCGGCGACGTACCCGGGGTCGGCCGTGTCGTCGGCGATCACGAGGATCTCGGAGGCACCGGCCTCGGAGTCGATGCCGACGACGCCCCGGACGAGGCGCTTCGCGGCGGCGACGTAGTTGTTCCCCGGGCCGGTGACCAGGTCGACCGGGTCGAGACCGATCTCGGGCACGCCGTACGCCAGCGCGCCGACCGCGCCGGCGCCGCCCATCGCGTAGACCTCGTCCACGCCGAGCAGTCCGGCCGCGGCGAGGATCGTCGGGTGCACGCGTCCCCCGTGGTCGCGCTGCGGCGGGGAGACGAGGGCGATGGAGCCGACGCCGGCGACCTGCGCGGGGACGACGTTCATGACGACGCTCGACGGGTAGACGGCCTTGCCGCCGGGCACGTAGAGGCCGACGCGACGCATGGGCTGCCACCGCTGGTGCACCTCGGCTCCGTCGGCGAGCGTGGTCACGGACCCGGTGGGCACCTGCGCCGCGCTGGCGGCCCGGACCCGGCGGATCGCCTCGTCGAGGGCGACCCGGAGCTCGGGTGCGAGGCCCGCGACGGCCGCGTCGATCTCGGCGGCCGGGACCCGCACGTGCTCCGGCGCTCCACCGTCGAAGCGTTCCGCCTGCTCGTGCAGCGCGGCCGCGCCGTGCTCGCGGACGGCGTCCACGAGGTCCCGGGCCGCGGCCGTGGCGCTGCTGACGTCACCGGCGGCACGCGGCATGAGACGGAGGAGTTCGGCGCGGGGCGGGAGCCCGCCGCGGAGGTCGATTCGCTGCATCATGAGGCCCCCAGCGTACCGAGCACCACCGTCGGCCGGGGACGACGGCGGTGCTCGGTCGCGGTTGGGGCCGGAGCCGTCAGACCAGGCAGCGCGGCCCGAGCAGGCTCTTCAGCTCGCCGAACAGGTCCGGTGTCAGCGCGACCGGGAACGGCAGCTCGAACGTCCGGGCGACGTCGTCCTTGAGGAGCTTCAACCGCACCTCGGTGTCGCCCTGGTGCCGACCGAGCACGGCCGCCAGTTCGGTCACCGTCTGTGTGGTGGCCTGGCGCTCCGGCAGGGACAGCGTGAGCGGCCCGGACCCCATCGCGTCGCCGACGTTCGGCTGGAACATGCTCACGGCGTGCAGGGCCTTGCCGTCGTCGCGGACGTTGACGCGGCCGCGCAGGACCACGATCGAGTCCGGGACGAGCGACGGCCCGAACTCCTGGTACGTCTTGCCGAGGAACATCACGCCGATCTGGCCGCCGAAGTCCTCGATGTCGACGATCCCGTACGGGTTGCCGCTCGTCTTCGCCACGCGGTGCTGCACGCTCGTCAGGAGCCCGGCGACCGTGACCGTCTCGCCCTCCACCGAGTCGTCCGCTCCGAGCAGGTCGGCGATGGTGATCGACTGGTGCTTCGCGAGTTCGATCTCGAGCCCGGCGAGCGGGTGGTCCGACACGTAGAGCCCGAGCATGTCCCGCTCGAACGCCAGCTTGTCGCGCTTGGACCACTCCGGCCGCTCCGGCACCTGGGACACCGTGAGCGATGCGGGCTGCTCCTCCGCGACCTCGGCGAACAGGGAGTCGAAGTCGAACCCGACGTTGCCGTTGGCCTCGTCGCGCTTGACCTTCACCGCGGCCTCGACCGCGCCCTCGTGGATCTCGACCAGGGCACGGCGGCTGTCGCCGAACCCGTCGAACGCGCCCGCCTTGATGAGCGACTCGACCGTCCGCTTGTTCGCCGACGAGATCGGGATCTTGCGGAGGAAGTCGTGGAAGGACTCGAAGGCGCCCTTCTCGGTGCGCGCCGCAACGATGTCGTCGACGACGTTGAACCCGACGTTGCGGATGGCTCCCATGCCGAAACGGATGTCGTCCCCGACGGCGGCGAAGAACCCGATCGACTCGTTCACGTCCGGCGGCATGACCCGGATGCCCATCCTGCGGCACTCGTTCAGGTAGAGCGCGAGCTTGTCACGGGCGTCGCCGACGCTCGTCAGCAGCGCCGCCATGTACTCGGCCGGGTAGTGCGCCTTGAGGTACGCGGTCCAGAACGACACGACGCCGTACGCGGCCGAGTGCGCCTTGTTGAAGGCGTAGTCGGAGAACGGCAGCAGGATGTCCCACAGCGTCCCGATCGCCGCGTCGGAGTACCCGTTGTCCTTCATGCCCTGCTGGAACCCGGCGTACTGCTTGTCCAGCTCGGACTTCTTCTTCTTGCCCATCGCGCGGCGGAGGATGTCCGCCTGGCCGAGGGAGAACCCGGCGACCTTCTGCGCGATGGCCATGACCTGCTCCTGGTAGATGATCAGGCCGTAGGTCCCGCCGAGGATCTCCGCCAGGGGCTCCTCGAGCTCGGGGTGGATCGGGGTGATCGCCTGCTCACCGTTCTTGCGCAGCGCGTAGTTCGTGTGCGAGTTCGCACCCATCGGCCCCGGTCGGTACAGGGCGATGAGCGCGGAGATGTCCTCGAAGTTGTCCGGCTTCATGAGGCGGAGGAGCCCGCGCATCGGGCCGCCGTCGAGCTGGAACACGCCGAGCGTGTCGCCGCGCTGCAGGAGCGCGTAGGCCTCGGGGTCCTCGAGGCCCATGGTCTCGAGGTCGAGGTCGATCCCGCGGTTGCTCTTGATGTTGTCGAGGGCGTCGCTGATGATCGTGAGGTTCCGGAGGCCCAGGAAGTCCATCTTGATCAGGCCGAGCGACTCCGCTGCCGGGTAGTCGAACTGCGTGACGATCTGGCCGTCCTGCTCCCGCTTCATGATCGGGATGATGTCGATCAGCGGGTCGCTCGACATGATGACGCCGGCGGCGTGCACGCCCCACTGCCGCTTCAGCCCCTCGAGCCCCAGCGCGGTGTCGAACACCGTCTTGGCCTCCGGGTCGGTCTCGACGACGGTCCGGACGTCCACGGCTTCCTTGTACCGCGGGTGGTCCTTGTCGAAGATGCCGGTGAGCGGGATGTCCTTGCCCATCACGGGCGGCGGCATCGCCTTCGTGAGCTTCTCGCCCATCCCGAAGGGGAACCCGAGCACGCGCGACGAGTCCTTGAGGGCCTGCTTCGCCTTGATCGTGCCGTACGTGACGATCTGCGCGACGCGCTCCGACCCGTACTTCTCGGTGACGTACTTGATCGCCTCACCGCGGCGCCGGTCGTCGAAGTCGACGTCGAAGTCGGGCATCGAGACGCGGTCCGGGTTGAGGAACCGCTCGAAGATGAGACCGTGCCGGATGGGGTCGAGGTCGGTGATGCGCATCGCGTAGGCGACCATCGAGCCGGCGCCGGACCCGCGACCCGGGCCGACCCGGATGCCGTTGTTCTTCGACCAGTTGATGAAGTCGGCGACCACCAGGAAGTACCCCGGGAAGCCCATCTGGTTGATGATGCCGACCTCGTAGTCGGCACGCTCCTGGACGTCGGCCGGGATGCCGCCGGGGTAGCGGTACTGCAGCCCCTTCGCCACCTCCTTCTCGAACCAGGAGTGCTCGGTCTCCCCCTCCGGCACGGGGAACTTCGGCATGTAGTTGGCGGAGGTGTCGAACTCGACGTCGCAGCGCTCGGCGATGAGGAGCGTGTTGTCACACGCCTCGAGGTTGTCGCGGAAGACGTGCCGCATCTGCGCAGGCGTCTTCAGGTAGAACTCGTCGGCGTCGAACTTGAAGCGGTTCGGGTCGTTGAGCGTCGACCCCGACTGCACGCAGAGCAGCGCCGCGTGCGAGGTGGCGTCGTGCGCGTGCGTGTAGTGCAGGTCGTTCGTGCCGACCAGCGGGATGTCGAGGTCCTTCGCCAGGCGGATGAGGTCGCTCATGATCCGGCGCTCGATCTCGAGTCCGTGGTCCATGACCTCGGCGAAGTAGTTCTCCTTGCCGAAGATGTCGCGGTAGTCCGCGGCGGCCTGGACGGCCTCGTCGTACTGCCCGAGCCGCAGACGCGTCTGGATCTCGCCCGACGGGCATCCCGTCGTCGCGATGATGCCCTCGTGGTGTTCCTGCAGGAGCTCGATGTCCATGCGGGGCTTGAAGTAGTACCCCTCGAGCGACGCCTTCGAGGACAGCCGGAACAGGTTGTGCATGCCCGTGGTGTTCTCGGCGAACATCGTCATGTGCGTGTACGAGCCGGCACCCGAGACGTCGTCACCGCCACCGTCGCCCCAGCGCACACGGGTCTTGTCCGACCGGTGGGTGCGCGGCGTGATGTAGGCCTCGGTCCCGATGATCGGCTTGACGCCGCCCGCCTTCGCGGTCTTCCAGAACTCGAACGCCCCGAACATGTTGCCGTGGTCGGTCACCGCCACGGCCGGCATGCCCTGCGCGGCGGTCTCCGCCACGAGGTCGGAGAGCCTGGCGGCACCGTCGAGCATCGAGTACTCGCTGTGCACGTGCAGGTGGACGAAGGAGTCGGAATCCGACACGGAACCTCCGGTTCGTACGGTCTGCTGCGGGGTGGGGACAGCCTAACCGCGACCGGTGACGATCCCGAGCGTGTCGCGGAGGACGCCGTGCGGTCGACCGGTTCTGCTGGTCGTGTTCCCGGTCAGGCCGCGCGGATCCGGTCGAGCGCCTGCTGCAGGTCGTCCGGGTAGGACGCCTGGAACTCCACCCACTCCCCGGTCCGCGGGTGCGCGAAGCCGAGCCGGACGGCGTCGAGCCACTGCCGGGTGAGGCCGAGCTCGCCCGCCAGCACCGGGTCGGCGCCGTACATGGTGTCGCCGACCAGCGGGTGGCGTGTCGCGGCCATGTGCACGCGGATCTGGTGGGTGCGCCCGGTCTCCAGGTGCACCTCGAGCAGGGTCGCGGACCGGAACGCCTCGAGCGTCCCGTAGTGCGTGACGCTCGGCTTGCCGTCGGCGGTGACGGCGAACTTCCAGTCGCTCGACGGGTGCCGACCGATCGGGGCGTCGATCGTGCCGGACGTCGGGTCCGGGTGGCCCTGCGCGAGCGCGTGGTACACCTTCTCGACGGTCCGCTCCTTGAACGCCCGCTTCAGGTGCGTGTAGGCGAGTTCGGTCTTCGCGACGACCATCAGGCCCGACGTGCCGACGTCGAGGCGGTGCACGATGCCCGCACGTTCGGCGGCGCCGGAGGTCGCGATCGTGAAGCCCGCGGCGGCGAGCCCACCGGGCACCGTCGGACCGTCCCAGCCCGGGGACGGATGTGCTGCCACCCCGATCGGCTTGTCGACGACGACGATGTCCTCGTCGTCGTGCACGACGGTCATGCCCGGGACGACGGCGGGGACGATGCGCGGCGGTGCCTTCGGGTGCCACTCCACCTCGAGCCACGTGTCGGCGTGCAACCGGTCGGACTTGTCGACGACGACGCCGTCGACCCGGACACCGCCGGCCGCGACGACGTCCGCGGCGAAGGACCGGCTGAAGCCGAGGAGCTTCGCGATGGCGGTGTCGACACGCTCACCGGCGAGCCCGTCGGGCACGGGCAGACTGCGGGACTCGCTCATGCTGTCCGCGTCACGTCGCGTCGTGCCCGAGGGCGTCGTGCGTGCGACCGTCGTGCCGGCTGCCGTCGGGCCGGGAGGCCCGACCCGCGTCCGGCGCGTGCCCCGCGTCCGTCGTGTCGGTGGCGTCGGCCTGTGCCGCGGCCGTCCGGCGCGCCTGCTTGTCCGACACCGACCGCGTCCCGTCGAGGTTCACCCCGAACACCACGAGCAGCACGAACACCACCATGCTGATGCAGATGAACGAGTCCGCGACGTTGTAGATCGCGGGCATCATCCACGGCGTCGAGATGAAGTCGACGACGTGCCCGCGTCCGAAGCCGGGCTCCCGGAAGAGCCGGTCGGTCAGGTTGCCGAGAGCACCGCCCAGGAGCATGCCGAGGACGAGTGCCCACCACATCGACCGGATCCGACGCGCATACACGACGATCGCGACGACCACCGCGGCCGAGATGAGCGAGAACACCCATGTCATGTTGACCGCGAAGGAGAACGCGGCACCCGGGTTGCGGACCGAGAGGAACTGCAGGGCGTCCCCGAGCACCGGGACGACGACGCCTTCCGGCAGCTCCGCGACGACGAGCGCCTTCGTGACCTGGTCGGCGGCCAGCACCACGACAGCGGCGAAGGCCAGTGCCGCGATCGCGCGTGCACTGACCTTCGCTCGTGGGACGGGTCGGTCCAACGTCAGTTGCCGAAGCCCTGCGCCGAGGCCGGGGCCGGGGCGAAGCCGGACTGCTCGGTGCTGGCCGACGAGTCGAGCTCGGCGAGCTGGCCCTGGATGTAGCTCTTGAGCTGCGCACGGTAATCGCGCTCGAACGTGCGGAGCTCGTCGATCTTGCCCTCGAGCTGCGTGCGCTCCTGGTCGAGGACCGCGACACGCTGACGGTTCTGGTTCTCGGTCTCGTCGATGATCTGACGCTGCTTCGCTTCGGCCTCGGAGACGAGGCGGGCGGCCTGCGCCTGGCCCTCGGCGATGAGGGCGTCACGCTTCTCGACACCTTCACGCACGTGCTCCTCGTGCAGACGACGAGCGAGCGTCAGGAGGTTCGTGGTGCCCTCGGTGTCCTCGTCCGGGTTGACCGTGGTGCTCGGTGCGGCGGCGGCGACCGGGGCGGGCTCCGGAGCAGCGGCGACCGGGGCCGGCTCGGGCGTCGGTGCCGGCGCGGGCTCGTCGTCCTTGGCGAGCGACGGCGCGGAGCCGGCGGACTCGAGGCGCTGGCGCAGCTCCTCGTTCTCCTGGTTCAGGCGACGCAGCTCGGCCACGATCTCGTCGAGGAAGTCGTCGACCTCGTCCTGGTCGTAGCCCTCGCGGAACTTGGTCGGCTGGAACCGCTTGTTGACTACGTCTTCCGGCGTCAAAGCCATTGCCGTCACCTCAATAGAACTGCTGAACGTGTGGAACCGGGGCCCTGCTGGCCGTCCGTGCTGAACCTACCAGCGGGACTCCCGGTGCGGATGTCCCGCCGGGGCGGGGCATCGATCCCGACCACCGTACACCGAGGGCGGGGCCGAACCGTGTCGGATCGCCGCGTGGCGCGTGTCGGACGGACCGGGATCAGACGAATCGGTAGGCCAGGGACTGGACCACGACGCGCAGGATGATGACGACGAGCATCACGATCGTCCACCCGAAGTCGAGCATCACCGGACCGAGTCGGAGCGGCGGCAGCACGCGGCGAACGGCCTTGATCGGCGGATCGGTCACCGTGTAGACGAACTCCGCGATGACGAGCAGCACGCGCTGCGGCCGCCAGCCGCGGTTGAACGACTGGACCAGGTCGAGGATGAAACGCCCCCACATGATGAAGAAGTAGAGCGTCAGGACCAGGGAGAGGATCGTGAAGATGAACACGTTTCGGCTCGCTCGTCTCGTGTGACCGGTACCGGGACGGGCCGGTCACGGGGCGGGTGGGCCTGGGTGCCGCGCGGTGTCCCGGGACCCGTCGGACCCCGGTACCGCACGGGCGGCTCAGGACTGGGCGAAGAAGTTCGCCTCGATGTCGGACTCTACCTCAGCCGGCTCGCCGCTCACTGCGATGTGCGCGGGCGACAGCAGGAAGACCTTGTTCGTGACGCGCTCGATCTTGCCGTAGAGACCGAGCGACAGGCCGCTCGCGAAGTCGATCATGCGACGGGCGTCCGTCTCGGTCATCTGCGAGAGGTTGATGATCACGGGGATGCCGTCGCGGAAGCTCTCGGCGATGGACTGGGCGTCCTTGTACTCGCGCGGGTGGACGGTGAGGATCTCGTTCATTTCCTGGACCGGGGTCGCCTTCTGTGCGGTCGTGTGCGAGCGGCGGAGCGGGGTGACCTGCGCGCCGCGCTGGGAGGTGTGCGTGGGCTTCACGGCGACGGCGGCCGGAGCCGACGCGGCCGGGGCTGCGGCCGTCGCGACCGCGGGGGCAGCGGCAGCGGGGGCGTCCTGCTGCGCCGCGGGGGTGGAGGACGGCTGGCGCGCCTGCGTCGGCGCAGCCTGCTGCTCGTCCTCGTACTCGAGTTCCTCGTCGGCGAGGCCGAGGTAGACCATCGTCTTCTTCAGGGGGTTGGCCATGGTTCCTCCGGGAAGTCCGTGCTCGTTGGTGCCCTGTGTCGAGGCTAGGGCGCGTCCGGCCGTTTCCCGGTGATTGCGGTCCCGATCCGCAGGTGTGTCGCGCCCTCTGCGATCGCCTCGGCGTGGTCGCCGCTCATGCCGGCCGAGATGTCGGTCGCGGTGGGCTCGATCGCGCGGACCCGCTCGGAGACCGCCCGGAGCCGGGCGAACGCGGCGCGGGGCTCCTCGTCGAGCGGGGCGACCGCCATCACGCCGCGCAGCCGCAGGGTCCCCGTCGCCAGGACCCGTTCCGCCAGGGCGTCGACGTCCTCGGGTGCGACACCGCCGCGTCCGGGATCGTCGGTCAGGTTCACCTGGACGAAACCGTCGAGCACGCGGGGGTCCGGTTCGGCGTCCGTCGGCGCGAAGGCGTCGACGACGCTCGCCCGGTCGAGCGACTGCACGACGTCGGCGTACCGTCGCGCCTGCCGGGCCTTCTTCGACTGCAGCTGTCCGATGAAGTGCCAGGTCAGGCCGAGGTCGGCGAGCTCGGCCGCCTTCGCCTGGGCCTCCTGGTGCCGGTTCTCCCCCACGTCGGTGACGCCGAGCGCGGCGAGCTCGCGGACCAGGGACGCCGGGTGGTACTTCGTGACGACGACGAGCGTCAGCTCGTCGACCGAGCGCCCGGCGGTCCGGGCCGCCTCGGCGATGCTGCCGCGGACGGACGCGAGCCGAGCCTCCAGTCCGGTGTGGGACGGGAGGCTCGGCTCGCTCTGGTGCCCAGCGGTCACGATGCGCTCGTGCTCACGCGGGGCCGACTCACTTCAGGAAGTCGGGGACGTCGAGTTCGTCGTCGTCGTCGAAGGCCGGGTCGGCGGCGCGCTGCGCCGGCGGCTCGTGCTCCTGCGACGCCCAGGACGGGGTCGTGTGGCCGGAGTCCTCGATGCGGTTGGACGAACCGGTGGCGACGGGCACGGTGGCACCGGCGTCCGGGTCGACGTAGCTCGAGCGGCGCTCCTGGTGCTGCTGCTGCGACGGCTCGCCGCCGTCGAAGCCGGCGGCGATGACGGTCACGCGGACCTCGTCGCCGAGGGTGTCGTCGATGACCGCACCGAAGATGATGTTCGCCTCGGGGTGGACGGCCTCCTGCACCAGGCGGGCGGCGTCGTTGATCTCGAAGATGCCGAGGTTCGAGCCACCCTGGATCGACAGCAGCACACCGTGCGCGCCGTCGATCGAGGCCTCGAGCAGCGGCGACGCGACGGCGAGTTCGGCCGCCTTGATCGCCCGGTCCGCCCCGCGGGAGGACCCGATGCCCATCAGGGCCGAGCCGGCACCCTGCATGACGCTCTTGACGTCCGCGAAGTCGAGGTTGATGAGACCCGGGGTCGTGATGAGGTCCGTGATGCCCTGGACACCGGCGAGGAGCACCTGGTCGGCCGTGGCGAACGCCTCGACCATGGAGATGCCGCGGTCGGAGATCTCGAGCAGACGGTCGTTCGGCACGACGATGAGCGTGTCGACCTCGTCCTTGAGGCTCGCGACGCCGTTCTCGGCCTGGGACTGGCGACGCTTGCCCTCGAAGCCGAACGGCTTCGTGACGACACCGATGGTGAGGGCGCCGATGGACTTCGCGATGCGGGCGACGACGGGGGCGCCACCGGTCCCGGTGCCACCACCCTCACCGGCGGTGACGAAGACCATGTCCGCACCGGCGAGGGCTTCCTCGATCTCCTCGGCGTGGTCCTCGGCGGCACGTCGGCCCACCTCGGGGTCGGCGCCGGCGCCGAGACCGCGGGTGATCTCGCGACCCACGTCGAGCTTGACGTCGGCGTCGCTCAGGAGCAGGGCCTGCGCGTCGGTGTTGATGGCGATGAACTCGACGCCGCGGAGGCCGAGTTCGATCATGCGGTTGACGGCGTTGACACCGCCGCCGCCGACACCGACCACCTTGATGACGGCGAGGTAGTTGTGGTTCGTGGTCACGTCTGTCCGGCCTCCGGTCAAAACCCTCAACCTGTGCTTGAAGTTCAGAGTTCTAGCTGCTACGAATGGTGCTGGTCCCGACGCTACGGGTGCCGTCCGCTCGGTGACGACCCGCCACGCCGCGTGTCGTCGATGCCGCCCGGCAATTGTCCGCCGCCGTCAGGACCGCGGTCGGATGATCCCGTTGTCGGGAGCCGACACGTCGAACTCGACCTCGGTGTCCGGCGACCGCTGCGCGTGGTCCGCCACGAGTGCCGCGAGCAGGTCGGCCTTCGCCGCGGACTCGTCCGGGCTCCCCCACACCACGCTGGACCCGTCCCGCATGCTCAGGGTGACGTCGTCTGACGTCGAGGCGGCGATGCCCGAGACCTGCTTCCGGACGTCCGTCGGCATCGCCAGGACGACCTCCGTCATCGTCCGGAACACCGTCGAGCCGAGCTTCGCCCGACCGATGTCCGCCAGTGGCATGTCGTCCGGCCGCTTCGTCGACGACTGCACGACGATCCCGGCGGGGTCGACGAGGTCGAAGCCCTTGCCGGACTGCACCGCGACGACCGGGGTCCGCTCGGTGACCGTGACCACGAGGGTGTGCGGTGGCTCCTCCTCGGTCACGTACCGCTCGATGAGCGGGAAGCCGGCGATCCGCTCCTGCACCTCGTCCAGGTCGATCCGGGCCAGGGGTGTGCCGATCTGCCCGGACAGCGCGGCCCGGACCTCGGCGGCGTCGACGCGGTCGGTGCCCTTCACCTCGATGGTCCGGAGGGCCATGAGCGGCGAGTACACGGCGACGAGCACGGACGCGACGAGGACGACGACGACACCGCCCGCCGCGAGCCATGCCGCACGTCGGTGTCGGCTCCGCCGCGTGAAGCGCCGGACCTCGGCCCGCTCCAGCAGGCGACGGCGCTTGCGGGCGACGCGGGCCTCCCGTGCAGTCTCCGCCGCACGGACGCGCGCGCCGATCGGGGTCGTCGAGGGGACGTGCGGCGCGACGTCCGGCGCGCCGGGGCCGTCGTGTCCGAGGTGACGGTCGTCGTCGGTCCCGCCGAGCGCGGCCGACCTGCCGGCCCGGTCCGTGCCGCTGTCCGGGGTCGTGCCCCTGTCCGGGGTCGTCCCGGCGGACGGGGCCCGGTCGGCGTCCGTCGCCACCTGGACGCGCGGACGGGAGGCCCGACCCGGTCGGGTGGTGCCCGTGTCGACCGGCCCGGTCGACCGCTCGTCCTCGGTGAGGTCGACCTCCGGCAGGTCCGGCAGGCCGGTCACGCGTCCGGCGGTGCCGCCCGCGTCGCGACCCACACCACGTTCGGCGCGCTCGTCCGCAGCCGGCGTGCGGGACGCGCGTCGGGCCTCCCGGGCGCCGTCCAACGCGGCTCGGAGACCCGCTGTCCGGGACGGACGCCGTGCTTCCCGCGCGCCGTCGGCAGGAGCGGCGGACCCGGCGTGGCGGTCGTCGAGCCCGGCGTGCTCGTCGAAGCCCTCGGGTCGCTTCACCGGCCCGCGGCCCCGGGTCCGGTCTGCAGTGCGGTGAGCACCTGCGGGATGATGCGGTAGACGTCCCCGCAGCTCAGGGTCATCACGATGTCGCCGTCCCGTGCCACAGCGGCCGCCCGTGCCGACGCCTCGGCCCAGTCCGGCAGGTAGTCCACACGGCTCTGGTCCGCGAAGCGTTCCTGCACCAGGGCGCCCGTGACACCGGGCTCCGGGTCCTCGCGGGCGCCGTACACGTCGAGGACGACGGTGTGGTCGGCGAGCTCCTCGTACACGCTGGCGAACTCCCCGGCCATCATCCGGGTGCGCGAGTACAGGTGCGGCTGGTGGATCGCGATGATCCGACCGTCGCCGACGACGTCACGCGCGGCCCGGAGCGCCGCGGCGACCTCGGTCGGGTGGTGCGCGTAGTCGTCGTACACGGACACGCCGCGCTCGACGCCGTGCAGCTCGAAGCGACGATCGGTGCCACCGAACGCCTCGATGCCGCGCACCGCGTCCGCCGGGTCGACGCCGAGGCCGACGAGCACGGCGAACGCGCCGACCGCGTTCACCGCGTTGTGGCGACCAGGGACCCGGAGTGCCAGGTGGTACGAGGCGCCGCCCCAGCGGAGGTCCACACCGACACCGGCACCCTCGTCGACGCGCTCGATCCGGACGTCGGCGTCCTCGGCCTCCCCGAAGGTGACGATCTCGGGGGCGTCCTCGCGCTCCCGGAGGCCCGCCGTGACCCGCACCGCTCCGGCGTCGTCGCTCGACACGACGACCCGCTCCCGCGCCTTCGCCGCGAACTCGACGAACGCGTCGATGAAGGCCTGCTCGCTGCCGTAGTGGTCCAGGTGGTCGGGGTCGACGTTCGTGATGAGCGCGACGGCGACGTCGTAGAGCAGGAAGGAGCCGTCGGACTCGTCCGCCTCGACGACGAACAGGTCGCTGCTGCCCGGCGCCGAACTCGTGCCGAGGGACTGGATCACGCCGCCGTTCACGAAGCTCGGGTCGAGCCCGAGTTCGACGAGCGCCGTCACGACCATGCCCGTGGAGGTCGTCTTGCCGTGCGCCCCGGCGACCGCCACGAGGCGGTGCGAGGAGATCAGGGCGGCGAGGGCCTGCGAGCGGTGCAGGACCGGGAGCCCGCGGCGCTTCGCCTCGAGCAGTTCCGGGTTGTCCGGCCACAGCGCGCTCGTGACGACCACGGTGTCGGCGTCGCCCAGGTTGGCGGCGTCGTGCCCGATGCGCACGTCGGCGCCGAGTTCGCGCATCCGGCCCGTCGTCGCGGTCTCGCGGGAGTCGCTCCCCGAGACCCGGTGGCCCGCGGCCAGGAACATCCGGGCGATGCCGCTCATGCCGGACCCGCCGATGCCGACGAAGTGCACCGTGCCGAGGTCGTCCGGGATCGGCTGGGTGAGGTCCGGCTTGATGGTCATGGTTCCTCCGTGGTGCTGGTGGTGCTGGAGCCGGTCGGTCGGCCGGTGCTGCTCCCGCGACGTCCGGCCGCGGCGGCGAGCACGAGTCCCGTCATGCGGTCCGCGCCGTCGCGGTGCCCGACGCTGCCGGCGCGGACGGCCATGTCGGCGATGCCGGCACGGTCCTCCAGGACGGTCAGGAGCTGCAACGTCACCCAGTCGGGCGTGAATTCCGCGTCGTCGACCAGCAGCGCTCCCCCGGCGGCGACGACGTCCCGCGCGTTGTGCCGCTGCTCGCCGTTGCCGACCGGGTACGGCACGAGCACACTCGGCAGGCCGACCGCCGTCAGCTCGCAGACCATGCCGGCACCGGAGCGCGAGACCACGAAGTCGGCCGCGGCGTACGCCAGGTCCATCCGGTCGCAGTACGGCAGCACGTGGTAGCCGTCCAGGTCGCTCGGCCCGATGTCGGACGCCGCGCCCACCACGTGCAGGATCTGCCAGCCCGCGCCGAGGATCGTCGCCGCGGCCCGGTGCACCGTGCGGTTGATGCTCCGGGCACCCGAGGACCCGCCGGTGACGAGCAGCACGGGGCGGTCCGGGTCGAGTCCGAACTCCGCGAACCCGGCGGCACGCTCGGCACGACGGTCCAGGCGCTCGATCTCCCGGCGCAGGGGCATGCCGACGACCTGCGAGTGCGGCAGCCGGGTGTTCGAGAACGTCACGCCGACGTGCGTGGTCAGCACCGCCGCCATCCGGTTCGCGAGCCCGGGCTTGGCGTTCTGCTCGTGCACGACGACGGGCGTCCCGGTGCGCTTCGCCGCCACGTACGCCGGGGCGGCCGCGTACCCGCCGACGCCGAGGACGACGGCGATCTCGCGCTCGCGGATGATGCGCTCGGTGCGGCGGACGGCGGACCAGAACGCGCCCGGGAACCGGAGTGCGGCGGCGTTCGGCTTCCGCGGGAAGGGCAGACGCGGGATCGTGACGAGCTCGTACCCGCGCATCGGCACGAGCCGGGACTCCAGGCCCTCGGCGGTGCCGAGCACCAGGACCTCGTCCTCCGGCGACCGCTGGGTCAGCCGGTCGGCCACCGCGAGCAGCGGGTTGACGTGGCCGGCGGTCCCGCCGCCGGCGAAGAGGAAGCGGCTCACCGCAGGGCTCCGTTCTGCGTCCCGGGTGCCGGGACGGTGGTGCGTCCGGGCGCACCGCTCCGACCGGGACCGCCCGACCCGGTGCGGGCCGGCAGGTCACGGGCGAAGGACAGCACGACACCGATCGCGACGAGGGTCATGATGAGGGCCGATCCACCGGCCGAGATGAGCGGGAGCGGGACGCCGAGCACCGGGAGCAGCCCCAGGACGACGGCGATGTTGACGAGCGCCTGCCCGATCACCCACGCCAGCACACCACCGGTGACGGTCCGCACGAACGGGTCCGGCGAGAGCCGGATGACCCGAATCATGCCGATCGCGAGCACCACGAACAGCGCGAGGACGACGACGGCGCCGATCAGGCCGAGCTCCTCGCCGACGATCGCGAAGATGTAGTCGTTGTCCGCCTCGGGCAGCCACGACCACTTCAGCTTCGAGTTGCCGAGTCCCACGCCGAACACCCCGCCGGACGCCAGCGCCCACATGCCGTGCACGGGCTGCCAGCACAGGTCCTGGGCCTGGTTCGAGTCGGTGCAGCCGGACAGCCACGCACTGATGCGCGTCTGGCGTGAGCTCGAGGCCATCGTGACGACCGGCAGCATCACCGCGATCGCGACGACGCCGACCGCGAGGTGTCGCAGCCGCACCCCACCGACGAAGAGACTGCCGAAGACCAGGATCATCATGATCATCGCGGTCCCCTGGTCCCCGCCGAGGAGCACCAGGCCGATGGACACCGCGGTCGCGAGCCCGACCGGGATGAAGACCTCGCGCCAGTCGTGCAGCTTCTCGCGCTTCCGGAAGAGCACGGCGCCGATGCCGAGCACGAGCGCGAGCTTGAGGAGTTCGGACGGCTGCGCGGTGAACGCACCGAGGCCGATCCAGTTCCGGTTGCCCTGGATGTCGATGCCCATCGGGGTGAACACGAGGAGCTGCAGGACGAGCCCGGCACCGAGGATGCGCATCGCCCACCGCCGCCAGAACTCGCCGGGGAACCGGCTCACGACGAGCATGAGCGGGACGCCGATGAGCGCGTACAGGCCCTGCTTCGCGAAGGCGCCGAAGAAGCCGTGCTTGTAGCGGTACTCCTCGACGCTCGACGACGACAGCACCATCACCACGCCGAAGACGACGAGGAAGAGCGTGACGCCGAGGATCGTGTAGAACGTCGTGGACTCGGCCACGAACACGTTCTTCACCGCGACGACGGCGCCGTTCGACCGGCGACGCGCACCGTCCACCCCGGCACCCACGCGCGCGGAGGCGGCCGCGCCCGCCGCGCCGGCGCGTGCTCGGGCGCTACGGCCGTTCGTCGGAAGATCCGTCGGTGTCGCCATCGGCGTCGCCTCCCAGGTGCTCGTGGACCGCAGCCGCGAAACGCTCGCCCCGGTCTGCGTAGGAACCGAACTGGTCGAACGACGCCGCCGCCGGGGCGAGGAGGACCGTGTCGCCCGGTCGCGCGACCGAAGCGGCATGCCGGACCGCCTCGGGCATGACCTGCTCAGTGTCCGTCGCTTCCACCTGCAGCACCGGGACCGTGGGCGCGTGTCGTGCGAATGCCTCGAGCACCGGAGCCCGGTCGGTCCCGATGACGACGACGGCGCGCACCCCGGGGCCGAACCGCTCGACGAGCCCGTCGACGTCCACGCCCTTGAACAGGCCGCCCACGATCCACACGACCGGGTCGAAGGCGGACAGGGACGCCGTCGCCGCGTGCGGGTTCGTCGCCTTCGAGTCGTCGACCCAGGCGATGCCGTCGGCGGTCGCGACCGACTCGGTGCGGTGGTGGTCGGCGCGGAAGGCCTGCACCGCGGCACGGACGGCACTCGGCTGCACGGCCGCGGCACGCGCCAGGGCGGCCGCCGCGAGCACGTTCGCGGTCATGTGCGGGCTGTCCAGGCCGGCGAGCTCCAGGTCCGCGACGGTCGCGAGCTCGAGCGCGCTGTTGCGGCGGTCATCGGTGAAGGCGCGGTCGCAGAGCACGTCGTCCACGACGCCGACGTCCCCGGGTGCGGGGACGCCGAGCGAGAACCCGACGGCGCGGCACCCCTCGACCACGTCGGCCTCCTCGACCATGTGCCGGGTGACCTCGTCCGCCGTGTTGTACACGCACGCCGTCACGGTGCGCTCGTAGACCTTGGCCTTCGCGGCACGGTAGGCCTCCGCCGACCCGTGCCACTCCAGGTGGTCGTCGGCGATGTTCAGGCACGCCGACGCCAGCGGGACCACGGCGCCGGGCCCGGTGGTCGGCATGTAGTGGAGCTGGTGGCTGGAGAGCTCGACGACGAGCACGTCGAAGCCCTCCGGGTCGCGCACGACGTCGAGCACCGGCACCCCGATGTTCCCGCAGGCGACGGCACGGAGTCCTCCGGCGGCGTACATCGCCGTCGCGAGCTGCGTCGTCGTGGTCTTGCCGTTCGTGCCGGTGATCGTCACCCAGGGCGCGGCGACCGGTCCCGTCACGACCTTGTCGCGCACGCGCCAGGCGAGCTCGATGTCGCCCCACACGGTGCTGTTCGCGACGGACCAGGCGACGGTGGGGTTGTGCGGCGGGAGCCCGGGCGACACGACGACCAGGTCCGGGGCGTGCTCGACGAGCGCCGCGGGCACGGTGTCGAGCGGCGTCTGCACGAACCGCGCCCCGATGACGTCGAGCAGCTCGACGCTGTCGGCGGGAGCGTCGGTCGAGTAGACGACGACCTCGCTGCCGAGCTCCGCGAGCGTGTCGGCGACCGAGAACCCCGTCGAGCCGAGGCCGAGCACCGCCACCCGCAGGCCGTTCCAGCCTCCGGCGTACCAGCTGTCGAGACCGTTCAGGCGTTCGCTCATTGGACTCGTGCGATCCATTCCAGGTAGAACAGTCCGACCCCGGCCGCGACGCAGAGCCCCGCGATGATCCAGAACCGGACGACGACGGTCACCTCGGCCCAGCCCTTGAGCTCGAAGTGGTGGTGCAGGGGGCTCATCCGGAAGATGCGCTTGCCGTGCGTGATCTTGAAGTACGCGCGCTGCAGGATGACGGACCCGGTGACGATGAAGAACAGGCCGCCGATGAGGATGAGCAGGAGCTCGGTGCGGCTGAGGATCGCGAGCCCGGCGAGGGCACCGCCGAGGCCGAGCGACCCGGTGTCACCGAGGAAGATCTGCGCCGGCGAGGTGTTGTACCAGAGGAAGCCGATGAGGCCACCGCAGACCGCCGCCGCGACGACGGCGAGGTCGAGCGGGTCCGTCACGGTGTAGCAGGCGTGCCGGGTGCTCTCGTCGATCCGGGCACCGCCGCAGATCTGGTTCGACTGCCAGAAGCCGATGATGACGTACGAGCCGATGGCGAGGATGCTCGACCCGGTCGCGAGCCCGTCGAGCCCGTCCGCGACGTTGACGCCGTTCGAGGTCGAGACCGTGAGCAGCACGATCCAGGCCAGGAACAGGACGGTGCCGATGACCGTGCCGAGCGCCATGAAGTCGAGCCACGGGACGTCGCGGATCGCGGAGATCATCGTCGACGCCGGCGGCTTCCCGTTGCCGGTCGGGACCACGAGGGCGATCGTCGCGAAGACGACCCCGACGATGACCTGGCCGAGGACCTTGGCCCAGCCGCCGAGCCCCAGGCTGCGCTGTCGGCGCACCTTGAGGAAGTCGTCGACGAAGCCGACCACGCCGAGCCCGACCATGAGGAACAGCACGAGCAGCCCGGACAGCGTCACCGGGTCGCGCCCGGCGAGGTGCCCGACGAAGTACCCGATCACGGCCCCCAGGATGAGGACGATGCCGCCCATGGTCGCGGTGCCGCGCTTGGTGTGGTGCGACTGCGGACCGTCGTCACGGATGAACTGCCCCCACCCGAGCCGGTGGAACAGCTTGATGAACAGCGGCGTGAGCAGCAGTGTGAACACCAGCGACACGGCGCCGGCGACGAGGAGCGCGATCATTCGGGGACACCTCCGAGGCGGTCGCCGACGAACCGCAGCCCGGCCGACTTCGAGGACTTGACCAGGACGACGTCACCCGGACGCACGATCTCCCGGAGGGCACGGACGGCGTCGTCGACGTCCTCGATGAACACGGACTCGCCGTCCCACGACCCCTCGAGGGTGGCGGCCTGGTGCAGGGCCATCGCGCCGCGGCCGACGACCACGAGCTGTCCGATGCCGAGCCGCACCACGAGACGACCGATCCGGTCGTGCTCCTCGACGGAGTACTCGCCGAGTTCGGCCATCTCGCCGAGGACGGCGACGGTGCGCTCCCCCGGACGGGCGACCTGCGCGAGCGTGCGGAGCGCGGCCGCCGTGGAGTCGGGCGACGCGTTGTAGGCGTCGTTGATCACGGTGACGCCGTCCGGCCCCTGCAGGAGCTCCATGCGCCACCGCTCGGCGCGCGTCATCGACGCGAGCGCGGCGGCGCCCTCGGCCAGCGGCACGCCCCACAGGTGCGCGACGGACAGCGCCGCGGCGGCGTTCATGGCGTGGTGCTCGCCGAGGATGGCGAGACGGACGTCGACGGTCTCAGGTGCCCCGGACGGGCCTCCCGGCACGGCGTCCGCCGACTCGACGGGAGGCGCGGTGAGCGTGAACCGGGTGCCGTCGCGGTCCGTCGTGACACCACCGATGCGGTAGTCGGCACCGGCGGAGGTGCCGAAGCCGACGACGCGGGCGGCGGTGCGCCCGCGCATCCGCGCGACGCGGTCGTCGTCGACGTTGAGGAGGGCCGTGGCCGTGGCCGGCAGGTCGGTGACCATCTCCGACTTGGCGCGTTCGGTCGCCTCGATCCCGCCGAACTCGCCGGCGTGCGCGAGGCCGACCTTGAGGACGACACCGACGTCCGGCTCCGCGATGCGGACGAGCTTCGCGATGTGGCCGATGCCGCTCGCGCCCATCTCCACCACGAGGAACCGGGTGTCGGCGGTGACCCGGAGCATCGACACCGGGGCGCCGACGTGGTTGTTGAACGAGCCCTCGGGCGCGACCGTCTCGCCGACGCGGGACAGGATCGTGCGGAGCATGTTCTTCGTGCTCGTCTTGCCGTTCGAGCCCGTGATGCCGACGACGCGCAGGGCACCGGCGGCACGGACGCGGGCGACGACCTCGTGGGCGAGGGCCGCCAGGGCGGCGTAGCCGTCGGCGACGACGATCTGCGCGGTCGGGGCGTCGTCCGGCAGGTCGACGGCGCGTTCGGTGACGACGAGCGCTGCGCCGGCGTCGGCGGCGGCCGGGACGAAGCGGTGCCCGTCGGTCTCCTCGCCGAGCAGGGCGAAGAAGACGCTGCCGGACGCGACCAGACGCGAGTCCGTCTCGACGGAACCGGTGACGGTCGTGTCGGCGGCACCGCGGACGAGCTCGCCGTCGACCGCTGCGGCGATCTCGGCGAGGGTCAGCGCGATCATCGAGCGTCCTCCGTCGGGCCGGCGTTCGGTTCCCAACCGGCTTCGCGGAGCGCGGCGCGGGCCTCGTCACGGGCCGAGTACGGCGTGCGGACGCCCTGGATGTCCCGGTAGTCCTGGTGCCCGGGGCCGGCCCAGAGGATCGAGTCGCCCTCCCCGACGAGCGCGACCGCGGCACGGATCGCCGCCTCGGGCGGGCTGACCTCGTGGATCTCGTGGTCCGGGTAGGCGGCACGGGCGGCGTCGACCAGGGTCTTCCGGATCGAGGCGGCGTCCTCGAAGCGCGGGTGGTGGTCGGTGACGACGAGGACGTCGGAGCCCTCCGCCGCGACACGGGCCATGTCGGCGCGCTTCGTGGTGTCGCGGTCCCCGTCGGCGCCGAAGAGCATGACGACCTTGCCGGGGGTGAACTGTCGGACCGCCGCCAGGGTGTTGAGGAACGCGTCCGGGCTGTGCCCGAAGTCGACGTAGACGCTCGGACCGGTGTCGCCCGAGACGCGCTCGGTCCGGCCGGGCAGGTAGCACTCGATGGCGCTCACCACGGTGCCGTCGGTCTCGTCCGGGTAGCGGCGGTGGTTCGTCTCGAGCGCCTGCGCGATCGCACCGAGCTCGAACCCGCCCTCCACGAGCATGACGATCGCCAGTGCGGCGTTCGCGGCCATGTGCCAGCCGATGAGCGGCACGCGGGTGGTGAGCTCGCGGCCCTCCGGTCCGGTCAGGCGGAACTCGGTGTAGGCCGCGTGCGCCTCGACGATGTCGACGTGCCACTCGGCCTCGACGTCCGGGTGCACCGTGATGGTCGTCACGGGGATGCGGGAGTCCTGCACGACCCGGTGGCCCCAGTCGGTGTCGAGTGAGACGACACCGCGACGGCCGTGCTCCGGCTGGAACAGCGGCAGCTTCGCCTGGAAGTACTCCTCCATGTCGGCGTAGTCGTCGAGGTGGTCGTGGCTGAGGTTCGTGAAGGCGACGACGTCGAACACGATGCCGTCGACCCGGTGCCGGCTGAGGGCCTGGGCACTGACCTCGACGGCCACCGCGCGCACCTCGCTCTCCCGCATCCGGGCGAGGAGGGCGTGCATCTCGCTGGCCTCCGGCGTGGTGAGCCGGCTCGTCACGCTGAGCGACCCGATGTGGCGCTCGGCGGTGGAGCTCAGCCCGGTGACCAGACCGAGCTGCTTGAGGACGCCTTCGAGGATGTACGACGTGCTCGTCTTGCCGTTCGTCCCGGTGACGGCGAAGAGCTGCGGCAACTCGGCCTCGTCGGGGTTCGTGCGGTAGACCCACGCCGACACGTCGCCGAGCGCGGCCCGGGGGTCCTCGACCTCGAGCACCGGCAGCCCGGAGGCCTCGGCGATCGCGACACCGGCGGCGTCGGTGAGCACGGCGACGGCGCCGCGCTCGGCGGCGTCCGTGGCGAACTCGGCACCGTGGCGGTTCGCCCCGTGCACGCCGACGAACAGGTCACCGGGCTGCACCTCGGCGGCGCTCAGGGTGACGCCGGTCGTCTCGACGCCGTCGAGCGATCCGACGACGCGGAGCCCGAAGGCGTTCGCGAGTTCGGCGACCGGCCGCGGGGTCGGGTGTTCGGGCCGGAGGACCGGGGGGATCCGTGCTGACAAGTGCTCCTTCTTCCTCACCACGTGGACAGTGCGGCTACCAGGTGGACGGGTAGGTCCGCGCCTCTGTCGTGGAGGGGGCGACTCGGTACTTCTCGAGCACCTGGGACATGAGTGTGCGGAACGCCGGAGCCGCTCCGCTCGACCACTTGGTGGTCTGCGGCTTCGTGAACGTCACCGTGACAACATACTGGGGGTCCTCGGCGGGTGCCATTCCGGCCACCGAGATCACGCGCTCCGCGCCGTAGCCCTTCGCGCCGTCCGCGACCTCGGCCGTGCCGGTCTTCGCGGCGATGTTGTAGCCGGAGATCGGCTTCATGCCGACGAGTGTGCCGCCGGTGACGACGCTCTGCAGCATGTCGACCGTCTGCGACGCCGCCTGCTCGGAGACGACCCGCTTCTCCTGCACGTCGGGCGCGTCGATCGTCCTGCCGTCCGCGGTCTCGCAGCCCTTCACCATGTGGAGCGGGATCCGGACGCCGTCGTTGGCGAGGGTCTGGTAGACGCTCGACACCTGCATGGCGGTCGTGACGATGCCCTGTCCGAACATGGAGTTGATGTCGGTCTGCTGGTCCCACTGCGGGCTCGCGCCGTAGTCCATCGTCGGCTGGCCCGGGTAGTCGATGGCGGGCTCGGGCTCGAAGAGGCCGAAGTCGCGCATGACGTCGTACCGCTGCTGGGTCGACAGCTTCGCGCCGAGGTCGGTGATCCCGACGTTCGAGGAGTCGCGGAGGATGCCGGTGAGCGTCAGGTTCTCGGTCGGGTGGAACTCGGAGTCGTGGATGGTGCCGCCCCACGGGAACGTCCTGGAGTACGGCACCACGGCCTGCGTCGTCGGGGTCGCGAGCCCCTTGTCGATGAGCGCGGCGGCGATCGCGGCCTTGATCGTGGAGCCGGGCTCGTAAGCCGCGGTGAGGGCGCGCGAGCCGTACGCACCGGGGTCGGTCGTCGCGTCGACGTCGTTCGGGTCGACCGTCGGGTAGTCCGCGACGGCGAGCACCTCGCCCGTCTTCGCGTTGACGACGGTGGCGGTCGCCGACTCCGCCTTGAGCTGCTGCGCGGCGTCGGCGATGTCCTGTGACGCCATGTACTGCAGGTCGCTGTCGATGGTGGTGACGAGCGTGCCGCCGTCCTTGGCCCGCTTCTTCGTCACGGTGCTGCCCGGGAGCTGCACCCCGTCCTCGCCGCGCTCGTACGTCTCGGAGCCGTTCGTGCCGGCGAGGCATTTCTGGTACGCGAGCTCGAGGCCGGCCTGGGCGCCGTCCGTCCCCATGAAGCCGGTGATGTTGCCCGTCGCCGCGGCGGTCGGGTACGTCCGCGAAGCCTGCTGCTCCTTGTAGACCCAGGGGATGCCGAGCGCAGTGACCGCCTCGTAGTGCTTCACGTCGATGCCCTTGACCAGGTAGGCGAAGTCCGACCCCGGGTCGGCCGCGATGGCCGCCTGCATCTCGGCGACGTCGCCGCCCGACGCCTGCGCGACGGCGTCGAGTGCCTGCTCGACGGTGACGTCCTTGACGCGGCTGCCGCCGAGCTTCCCCTCGAACCCCTTGACCAACCGGGGCGAGGTCGTGATGTTGTACCGGACGACGCTCTCGGCGAGTGCGGTGCCGTCACGGTCGACGATCGAGCCCCGCGTGCCGTACAGGGTCACGGGGATGCTGCGCTTCGACTCGGCGGCCTTCGTGAGTTCCGCGGCCTGCACGACCTGGATGTCGACGAGGCGGACCACGAACACCGCCACGAGCGCGATGACGGCGAGCATCACGACGCTGTAGCGGAGGCGGCGGGAGCGGAGGGTCTTCGTCACGAGCGGCCTTTCCGGGATGGAGCTGCGCCCCGGGTCACCGGGTCGTGGGTGCCTGGAGCTGGTTCGGGTCGGACTCTACGGAGGACCCCGCGGAACCCTCGTCCGACGCGCTGGCCGCGCCGGTGTTCCCAGCGTCGGCGGCCGATGCCGGAGCTGCGGGGGCCGGAGCGGCGGCGGCCGGAGCGGCAGGCGCCGGAGCGGCAGGGGCCTGGCTGCTGGCCGCCGGTGCCTTGTCCGAGGCGCCGGTCTCCTTGCTCGTGGCGGTGTCCCCGGCCTGGGCTGCGAGGGGGACGTCACCGAGCAGGGCGTTCGGGACCTGGTTCGCGGTGTTCCCCGTCGCTTCCTCCGGGGTCGCGGGCTTCGGCGTGCCGTACACCGTCCCCGTCTTCGGGTCGAGGTAGACCGGCGTCGAGTTCGCGATCATCCCGAGGGCCTGCGCGTTCCGGGCCAGGTTCTGCGGCGACTCGAGCACCTTGAGGTCCTCGGACAGGGACGCCTGGGTCCGCGTGAGCCCGGTCTGCTCGCTCTTCAGCGAGCTGAGCGTGTAGGCGCCCTGGCTGAGCGCCATGCTGATCCCGAGCTGCGCGAGGAGCAGGACGCCGAGCGCCGCGATGGCCACCACGGCGTAGGCCACCCGGGGGCGGGCACGCCGCTGCGCCTTCGTCGGGGTGACCTCGACGAGCTCCGGGCGGCGGTCGCGGTCCGGGCGGGGGGCACGCGACGGGGCGACGACAGGGTCGACGAGTGCGAGGTTCGTGCTCATGTCACTTCCGGATCCGCTCGGCCGCGCGCAGGCGCACGGGGGTGGCTCGGGGGTTGGCGGCGCGTTCCGCCTCGTCGGCCTGTTCCGCGCCCTTGACGACGAGGGTGAAGGTCGGCGCGTGCTCGGGGAGCTCCACCGGCAGGTCGGCCGGTGCGCTCGAGGTCGTGCGCTCGACGAGGGCCCGCTTCACGATGCGGTCCTCGAGGGACTGGTAGGACTCGACGACCAGGCGGCCGCCGACCCGGATGCGGTCGAGCGCGGCGGGGATCGCGCGCTCGAGGACGCTCAGTTCGGTGTTGACCTCGATCCGCAGCGCCTGGAACACACGCTTGGCCGGGTGCCCCTGGCGCTGGATCGCGACGGGGGTGGCGTCGTGGAGCACCTGCACGAGATCGCCGGACATCGTGAAGGGCGTGGTCGCCCGGCGTTCGACGATCGCCTTGGCGTAGCGGCCGGCGAGCTTCTCCTCGCCGTAGCGCTGGAAGATCCGTCGGAGTTCGCGCTCGTCGTACTCGGCGAGGACCTCGGCCGCGGTGATGCCCTGCGTCCGGTCCATCCGCATGTCGAGCGGCGCGTCCTGGCTGTAGGCGAAGCCGCGCTCGGCCCGGTCGAGCTGGAGTGACGAGACGCCGAGGTCGAACAGGACCCCGTCGACCTCCGCGATGCCGAGCCCGTCGAGGGCGGCCGGGAGTTCGTCGTACACGGTGTGCACCAGGTGCACACGGTCGCCGAAACGAGCCAACCGCTCCCCCGCGATGCCGAGTGCGTCGGTGTCGCGGTCGAGGCCGACCAGGGTCAGGTCGGGGAACCGCTCGAGGAGGCCCGCCGAGTGTCCGCCCATGCCGAGCGTCGCGTCGACGACGACCTTGCCCGGGCCCTCGAGGGTCGGGGTGAAGAGGTCGACGATGCGCTCGAGCATGACGGGGGTGTGCGGGAACCGTTCGGGTGTGCTCATCTGCGCCCCTGCCCTCCTGGGCCGCGGGTCCGGATCCCCATCCATGCGACCTGACACCGGGGAAGGTGTGTCAGGGCTTCACGGCTGGGAGTCCCGATCCACGGATCAGAAGATGCCCGGGATCACCTCCTCGTCGTTCTCGGCGAAGGCCTCTTCGGCCTCGGCGTAGTAGGCCTCCCATGCGCTGGTCGACCAGATCTCGGCACGGTCACCGCTGCCGATGACCGTCAGGTCCCGCTCGAGCCCCGCGTACTCGCGGAGGTTCTGCGGGATCGTGACGCGGTTCTGCTTGTCGGGCTGCTCCGCGCTCGCTCCGGAGAGGAACAGGCGCATGTAGTCACGGGTGCGCTTCGACGTCATCGGTGCCTGGCGGATCCGTTCGTGGAGTTCCTCGAAGGTCCTGGCACTGAAGACGACCACGCACCGCTCCTGGCCGCGGGTCATGACGAGTCCCCCGGACAGTTCGTCCCGGAACTTGGCGGGGAGGATCACGCGACCCTTCTCGTCGAGCTTCGGGGCATGGGTACCGAGCAGCACGTCGGGGCCTCCCCTCAGCTCCACTCGTCGTCGTCATCCCCCACGGTACTCCACTTCCCTCCACTCCGCTGTGCAAACGCCCCACTCGGGTGCCCCGGCACCCCTACTGGGGGTCTCCAGCGTGCGCCGACCACGCCCGCGACCCCGGATCTGCGCGGATCGTGGCGTGACGGCCGCCGGTGGAGCGGAGTGGAGGGGAATCCGCGGGCCGAGGGCGCCGAGACCGCCCGGAGGGCACAGAAAAACGGGGCCGGCCTCGGAAGGCCGACCCCGTGGAGGGATGTGGAGGAGCTAGTCCTGCTGGTTGCGCTTGTCCCAGCGCTCGTTCATCCGGTCGATGAAGGAGCCGCCGGATGAACCCCGTGCGGGACGGGCCCCACCGCGGGCTCCTGGTCCGGACGACGCGGTCCGGGTCGGGCGAGCGGTCGGGGTACGACCACCGGGGCGCAGGGCGAAGAGGACCCCGCCGAGCATGACGACGAAGCCCAGCACGCCGATCAGGGGCTGCTTGATGACCAGGCCCAGCACGATCACCCCGACGCCGACGAGGCCGATCAGGACGCCGATCGTGATCGCGGTGTACGTCGGACGGCCCTGGCGGCGACTGACGCGCGCCACGAAGTCGGAGTCGTTCTGGTAGAGGCTCCGCTCCATCTCTTCGAGGAGTCGTTGCTCTTGCTCCGAGAGCGGCATCTTGGTTCCCTCTTGTTCCTGGGATCGACGCGGTGGAAGGGGTGGATCGATCTTACGACCGGGCCACCCACTAAGGTAAGGACCGTGGCTGAGAGTACGCGATTAGTGGACCTCGTCTCGGCGCGGATCGATCGGGCTCTCGACGAGCAGCGCGACCGCCTCGCGGCGATCAGTCCGGACCTGCTCCCCTTCGACACGTTCGCGCGTGACCTGCTCGGCGGCGGCAAGCGCTTCCGCGCCCTGTTCTGCTACTGGGGCTGGCAGTCCGTCGCCGGACGCTCCGGCTCGTTCGACCCACTGTCCGAGGGGTCCCGCCAGACGACCGCCGAGGCCGTCGTCACCGCCGCCGCCGCGCTCGAGGTCTTCCACGCCGCGGCCCTCGTGCACGACGACATCATGGACCGGTCGGACACCCGTCGCGGGCGTCCCGCCGCCCACCGCCGGTACGAGTCGCTCCACGCCGAGTCCGGCTGGGTCGGAGACCGCGCGCTCTACGGCACGAACGCGGCCCTGCTGCTCGGGGACCTGCTGCTCTCGCTGAGCGACGCCGTGTTCGACGAGGCCCTCGCCCTCCTCGACCCCGTCCGGGCGCGCATCGTGCGGCAGGAGTTCCACGCGATGCGGCTCGAGGTCACCGCCGGGCAGTACCTCGACATCCACGAGGAGACCGCCTGGCCGACCGTGGACGACGCCGAACAGCTCGTCCGCGCGCAGCGGGTGATCGTCTTCAAGTCCGCCAAGTACTCGGTGGAGGCACCGCTGCTCATCGGAGCGCTCATCGCCGGCGCGAGTGCGAACCAGCTCGACGGCCTGCGGTCCTTCGGTCTCCCCCTCGGCGTGGCCTACCAGCTGCGCGACGACATGCTCGGGGTCTTCGGTGACCCCGAGGTGACCGGCAAGCCCGCCGGCGACGACCTCCGCGAGGGCAAGCGCACCGTCCTCGTCGCCACCGCCCGCAAGGCCCTGCCGGTCGGTGCACGGCAGCTGCTCGACGAGCTCCTCGGTGACCCGGACCTCGACGACGACCAGGTGCAGATGCTCCGCGCGACGCTCACCGAGTCGGGTGCGGTCAGCGCGGTCGAACGCTCGATCGACCGGCACGTCCAGCGTGCCAAGGCCGCCCTCGACGCCGCACCGCTCACCCCCTCGGCGCGCGACCAGCTCGCGGCCCTCGCCGACACCGTCAGCAACCGCTCCGCCTGACCGGGCGCGCGCGGCACCGCAGACGGACGGGAGGCCCGGGTACCAGCTGGTACCCGGGCCTCCCGTCCGTCGGGCGGTCGCGTCTAGAGCAGTGCCTGGGCCGCGCGGCGCACTTCCGCCTTGCGGTTGGCGCGCAGGGCGGCGACGGGCGTCGTCCCCATCGCGTCGTCGTGCGTCAGCATCCACCGCACGGCCTCGTCGTCGGTGAGCCCGTTGTCGCCGAGGACGATGAGGGTGCCGCGCAACGCGGGCAGCGGCTCGGTGCCGTCGAGGAACTCGACGGGGACGCGGAGCACGCCGTCGACGCGGGCGGGGAGCAGCGTGCGCTCCTCGAACAGACGGTGGACACGGCCGGGGCTCACCCCCAGCAGGTCGACCAGGTCGGGCACGGTCAACCAGCGTTCGGACAGGGCGTCGTCTCCGGGAAGGGCACTCACGGGGACCATCGTGCCAGAGCCGGGCGGGCTCGCGCAGCACACCACGGCGGTGAACAGCGTCGTGTCGGGCGGCCGATTCCCCGCTGAGTCACAGCAGTCACACGCGCATCACCCGACTCTCTGGTTGACTTGGGAACACCGGCGTGTCAGCGTGTGGTCACCTGTGCGTGACGTGCGCGCACGGCCGCCAGAGCCACCCCGTGCCGACGACGTGCGGAGACAGGAGAACGACCGTGGACAGGGACACGACCGCAGACGAGGCAGCGCGCCGCATCCGCTCCGCCCGCTTCGCCACCATGCCGATCGTCCTGGCCGGCACGATCGCCGTGACCGCCGGGCTGACCGGACCGATCGCGCACGCCGAGCAGCGCCACGACGACGACACCGGGAAGCGTCACGTCGACGCGGACCGGGACGTCCACGTGGACCGGGACCTCGGGTCACGCCCGGTGTTCGCCACGGCCGTGGCGCGCCCCGCGACGCCGGTCGCCACCACCGTCGCCGCGACGCGCACCGCCGCGCCGACGACGTACACGGTGCAGCAGGGCGACACCGTCTCCGGCATCGCGGCCCGGTACGGCCTCTCCGCGCAGGAGATCCTCGTCCGCAACGGCCTCGGCTGGAACACGATCATCCACGCCGGGCAGACGCTCCGCCTCGCATCGACCCCGGTCGGCGCCGCGCAGTCCACGGCGTCCGGCACCGCGAGCTACCACGTCAAGCAGGGCGACACCGTCTCGGGGATCGCCGCCAAGGTCGGCGTCTCGACCGCCGCGCTCCTCACCGCGAACGAGCTGTCCCAGCGCAGCGTCATCTACCCGGGCCAGACCCTCCGCGTCCCCGCCGGCACCGCGAGCGCGACGAAGACCGCGACCACCGCCGGGCCCGTGGCACCGTCCGCCGGCCCGACCACGTCGTCGGCCGTCGTCCGCGGCGGCTCGGTCACGATCGGTGACGGCGACACCATCGCATCGGTCGCGACGACCCACGGTGTGTCCGTCGCGTCCCTGCTCGCCGCGAACGGCCTGACCTACACGAGCACGATCTACGCCGGCGGCACCCTGGTCCTCCCGACGAGCGGGCCGTCCCTGTCCAGCGAACAGCGCGCGAACGCGGCGACCATCGTCCGCGTCGGCCGGTCGCTCGGGGTGCCCGACCGCGGGCTCGTCATCGCGCTGGCGACGGCGATGCAGGAGTCGAGCCTCCGCAACCTCGCGCACGGCGACCGCGACTCGGTCGGGCTGTTCCAGCAGCGGCCGAGCCAGGGCTGGGGGACGCCCGCGCAGCTCCAGGACACCGTGTACGCCTCGGAGCTGTTCTTCGGCGGCTCGCGGAACCCCAACCCGGGCGTCACCCAGGGGCTCCTCGACGTCCCCGGCTGGTCGTCGATGAGCGTCACCGAGGCCGCCCAGGCCGTCCAGCTGTCCGCGTACCCGAAGGCCTACGCCCAGTGGGAGCAGTCGGCGACCGCCTGGCTGCGCTCGCTCTGAGCCGGTCGTCCCCGGCCTGACCGCGACCCCCGGGTCATCCCTCCGGTCGAGATCGTGTAACGACCGGTGCGCCGGTGTGCTCGTCCGATGCACCGCTTCGTAGAATGCCGCAGATGACCACGAACGCCGCCACGGACCCGATGATCGGTCGCATGATCGATCAGCGGTACCGCGTCCGCTCCCGCATCGCGCGGGGCGGCATGGCGACCGTGTACCTCGCCACCGACGTCCGCCTCGAGCGCCGCGTCGCCGTCAAGATCATGCACGGCCACCTCGCGGACGACCAGGCGTTCCGGGAGCGGTTCATCCAGGAGGCCCGTTCGGCCGCCCGCCTCTCCCACCCCAACCTCGTCGGCGTCTACGACCAGGGTGCCGAGGACGACTGCGTCTACATCGTCATGGAGTACATCCCGGGCATCACGCTCCGCGACCTCCTGCAGGAGCACCGCGCCCTCACGCCGGAGCAGGCGACCGACATCCTCCGGGCCGTCCTGGCCGGGCTGGCGTCCGCGCACCGCGCCGGGATCGTGCACCGCGACCTGAAGCCCGAGAACGTGCTGCTCGCCGACGACGGCCGGATCAAGCTCGGCGACTTCGGGCTCGCCCGCGCCACCACCGCGAACACGGCCACGGGCGCGGCTCTGCTCGGGACCATCGCGTACCTCTCCCCCGAACTCGTCACCCGTGGCGCCGCGGACTCGCGGAGCGACATCTACGCGCTCGGCATCATGCTCTACGAGATGCTCACCGGCGAGCAGCCCTACAAGGGCGAGCAGCCCATGCAGATCGCCTACCAGCACGCCAACGGCACCGTCCCGGCGCCGAGCGCCGCGCTGCCCGGCGTCCCGGCGGAGCTCGACGACCTCGTCGCCTGGGCCACCGCGCGGGACCCCCGCGACCGACCCCGTGACGCCCGCGAGATGCTCGACCACATGGCCGGCGGGCAGCAGCGCGCCACCGGCCAGTATCGGACGGCCGTCCTCCGCCCCGAGAACGCGACCGCGATCCTCCCGTCGGGTGGCAGGGCCGGCGCCGCGACGTCCGGCGGCGACGTCGAGGACGCGAGCGAACACGACACTACGGTGCTCGACCGCCGCGGGACGCAGGAGACCCCGCCGCGTCGGCCCGGCGGCCGATCGGCACCCGGGCCGCGACGGACCGGCACCGTCACCGCCGCGCTCTCCCCCGCCGGGCAGCGGCTCGCGGACAAGTCCGTCAAGCGGCGGAAGCGCGGGTGGATCGCCCTCGTGGTCGTGGTCGTCCTCGCGCTCGTCGGCGCGGGCATCGCCGCGTGGTACGGCCCCGGCCCCGGCGGCAACGTCCGGATCCCCGCCGTCGCCGGCAAGACCGTCCAGCAGGTGCGCCAGAGCCTCGAGTCGACCGGCCTGCGTGCCGCGGCCGCGACGACCAGCCGTCCCGACCTGTCCGTCGAGGCCGGCCTGGTCACCGCGACCCAGCCGCCCACCGACCGCGAGGTCCGGAAGGGCACGGCGGTCCGCATCGTCGTCTCGAGCGGCCCCCGCATGATCGCCCTCCCGGCGATCGTCGGCCAGTCTGTCTCCACCGCGCAGGCCGCCCTGGACGACGACTTCCGGCTGCAGGACCCGCGGTACGAGTTCTCCGCCGACGTGCCCGCCGAAACCGTGATCGCCGCGACCGGCCGGGACGGCTCCGGCGCCGTCGACCTGACCACGGTCGAGCGCTACCCCGAACGCGGACCGGTGACCCTGACCGTCTCACTCGGAGCCGTCCCGGACGTCACCGGGAAGACCGTCGACGACGCCAGGGCCGCCCTCGCCGCCGTCGGCCTCGAGCTCGGTGCCCAGACGCAGCAGTACAGCGAGGACGTCCCGACCGGCCAGGTCATGTCCGCGACGGTGACCGACGACCCGGCGGTGAAGGGCTCGGCCGTGGACGTCGTCGTCTCGCAGGGACCGGCGCCGATCACCCTCCCCGACGTCTCCGGCGACACCGTCGACGAGGCGCGCGCGAGGCTCGAGGCGCTCGGCCTCGAGGTCACCTACCCCGACTGCACGAACATCCTCTGCGGGTTCTACGACTGGGAGAGCAAGCTCCCCGTGCGCTCGACCGACCCGGTGCCGGGCACCACCGTGCACAAGGGCGACACCGTCACCCTGGCCTACGACCAGTAGCCCCCGTCGGGCGGGATGCCTGACGGACGGGAGGCCGGACGGACGGGAAACCCGTCACCGGTCCGGTGTCGGGCCTCCCGTCCGTCAGCGGGGTGCGTCGGGGCGACCGCCGCTGGTGGCGGCGTCGATCAGCGCGCGACGGACGGGTGCGCGCGGAGCTCCTCGGCCACCAGGAAGGCGAGCTCGAGCGACTGCATGTGGTTGAGGCGCGGGTCGCACAGCGACTCGTACCGGGTCGCGAGGGTCGCCTCGTCGATGTGCTCCGAGCCGCCCAGGCACTCGGTGACGTCGTCGCCCGTGAGCTCGACGTGCATGCCGCCCGGGTACGTGCCGACCGCGCGGTGCACCTCGAAGAACCCGAGGACCTCGTCCACGACGTCGTCGAACCGGCGGGTCTTGTACCCGTTCGGCGTGGTGAGCCCGTTGCCGTGCATCGGGTCGGTCACCCAGAGCGGGTTCGCGTCCATGCCCTTGACCGCTTCGAGCAGCTTCGGGAGCTCGTCGCGGATCCTGCCGGCACCCATCCGGGTGATGAAGGTCAGGCGGCCCGGCTCGCGCTCCGGGTCGAGCTTCTCGATGAGGGCCCGCATGTCGTCGACGCTCGTCGTCGGCCCGAGCTTGACGCCGATCGGGTTCCGCACGCGGGACAGGAAGTCGACGTGCGCCCCGTCGAGGTCGCGGGTGCGCTCCCCGATCCAGATGAAGTGGCCGGACGTGTCGTACGCCTGACCCGACCGGGAGTCGATCCGGGTCATCGGGCGCTCGTAGTCCATGAGCAGGCCCTCGTGCGAGGCGTAGAACTCGACGTGCTTGAGCGCCTCGAAGTCGGCGCCGCACGCGGCCATGAACTGGATGGCACGGTCGATCTCGGCCGCCAGGTTCTCGTACCGGGCGTTCGCCGGGTTCGCCGCGAAGCCCTTGTTCCACGAGTGCACCTGGCGCAGGTCGGCGAACCCGCCCTGCGTGAAGGCGCGGACGAGGTTCAGGGTGGACGCCGCCGTGTGGTAGCCCTGCACGAGCCGACGCGGGTCGGCCTGGCGGGACTCCGGGGTGAAGTCGTACCCGTTCACGATGTCACCGCGGTAGGCCGGCAGGGTGACGTCCCCCCGGGTCTCGAGGTCGCTCGACCGGGGCTTCGCGAACTGCCCGGCCATGCGGCCCATCTTGATGACCGGGGTCGACGCACCGTAGGTGAGCACGACGGCCATCTGCAGGATGGTCTTCACGCGGTCGCGGATCGAGTCCGCGGTGGCGCCGGCGAAGGTCTCGGCGCAGTCGCCGCCCTGCAGCAGGAACGCCCTGCCCTGGGCGGCGGCGGCCAGGCGGTCGCGCAGCTGGTCGACCTCGCCCGCGAAGACGAGCGGCGGCAGCGTGGCGATCTCCGCGGAGGCGGCCTCGGCAGCGGCGGGGTCCGGCCAGGTCGGCTGCTGCTTGATCGGGAGCGTGCGCCAGTGGTCGAGCCCCGCGATCACGTCAGGGTCCTGCAGGGTGAGGGAGTCGATCGACTCGGACAAGGCTGCACCTCGGTGTTCTGGTCGCACGCGGCCGTCGCCGGGACGGCGTCCCGACGGTTGTGGGACTGTCCGAGCCTACCGTCCGGGTGTGACCCGACGCTCCCGCATGACGGTCTCCCGGGCGGTCGTCGCGCGCTCCTTGACGCTCGTCGCGTAGACGTCTTCGTACTCCTGCCGGCTCAGCCCGCGGAGCTCGTGCATGATCTCGTCCGTCACGCTGCGGAGGATGAAGCGGTCGGTCTCGAGTCCCTCGAAGCGGGAGAAGTCGAGCGGCTTGCCGAAGACGACGCCGACGCGCTTGAACTTCGGGAACTTCTGGCCGATCTGCTGGACCTCGCGGGTGCCGACCATCGCGACGGGCACGACGACGACCCGGCCCTCCAGGACCATCCGGGCGATGCCGGTCCGGCCGCGGTAGAGCTTGCCGTCCGGGCTGCGCGTGCCCTCCGGGTAGATGCCGAGCTGCTCGCCGCGGGCCAGGACCTGCAGCCCGGTGCGGAGCGAGGCCTCCGATGCCTTGCCGCCGGAGCGGTCGATGGGGAGCTGCCCGATCGCGTTGAAGAACGTCTTCGTCGCCCAGCCCTTCAGCCCGCGGCCGGTGAAGTAGTCGCTCTTCGCGAGGAACGACATCCGCCGGTCGAGCACGGCGGGCAGGATCACGGAGTCGATGAACGACACGTGGTTCGACGCGAAGATGACCGGCCCGGACCGCGGGACGTTCTCGCGGCCGATCACCCACGGCCGGAACAGCGTCAGGATGAGCGGGCCGAGCACGAAGTTCTTCAGCAGCCAGTAGAGCATCGTCGACTCCGTCGGGTGGGGTGTGGTCAGGCCGTGCGGGCGTGGATGCGGGCGAGGTCGGCGGCACCGACCACCCCCGCGTCGTTGACGAGCTCGGCGATCACGAAGTCCGGCTCCGGGTGGTAGCCGCGGGCCGGGAGGTTGTTGAGGTACGCCTGCTTGATCGGCTCGAGCAGCCGGTCCCCGGCGCTGGCGACCCCGCCGCCGAACACGAACAGCTGCGGGTCGAGCACCGCGGACAACGACGCGCACGCCTCGCCCAGGTGCCGTCCGAGCCGACGCAGCGCGGCGAGGGCGCCGGGGTCGTCGGCCAGGATGAGGTCCCCGACGACCGCGCCGTCCAGGTGGCCGCCGTTCGCGTCACGGGCCTCGGCCAGTGCCACGCCGATGCCACCGGCGTCCGCGACGTCGTTCGCCATCCGCTGGAGGGCGCGGCCCGAGCCGTACTGCTCGATGCACCCGCGCGCGCCGCACCCACAGGGCAGGCCGTTCGGGACGATGCGGAGGTGCCCGATCTCGCCGCCGGTGCCGAACCCGCCACGGAACAGGCGGTCCTCGGTGACGATCGCGCCCCCGACACCGGTGCCGATCGTCAGCATGGTCATGTCCGACACCAGGCGACCGGCACCGAAGCGGAACTCGGCCCACCCGGCGGCGTTCGCGTCGTTGTCGACGGTGATGTGCAGGTCGCCGAGACGCTCCTGCAGCTTCTGGCGCAGGGGTTCGTTCCGCCAGCGGATGTTCGGCGTGTAGTAGACGATCGACTGCGATGCGTCGATGAAGCCCGGCGCCGCGACCCCCACCGCACCGACCTGGTGCTGGAGGCTGAGGCGCTCGACCATCGACACGACGTCGTCGAGCATGGCGATCGGGTCCGCAGCGTTCGTGGCGACGCGGTCCTCGGCGAGGATCTCGCCGAGCTCCGTGACGACCGCTCCCGCGATCTTGGTGCCCCCGATGTCGATTCCGATGGCATGCACGAAGACGCAGCCTACCGGTTCGGTGGCGGCGCACCGAACGGGTGGACGCTCACCGAACTCCGGAGGAGTCGTCCTATGCTGAGTGTGAGCCGTCTCGACGATGAGCGGACTCACATCGAACCGGCCGACGAGGGAGTTGCCGTGACCGATCAGCGTGCCGACCGCACCACGTCCACCAGCAGGGGCGGGTCCCCTGCCGAACACGGCGCCGGCCCGGTCGCACCGGACCACGGTTCAGCGGCCCGCCTGCTCTCCGACCGGGCGAAGCTCACGCCCGACCGTCCGATCCTCGCCGAGCGCACCGGCGACACCTGGACCGGCATCAGCGCCGCCGACGTCCTCGCGCGCGTCCGCGGCATCGCGAAGGGCTTCGTCGCAGCGGGGCTGCAGCCCGGCGCCCACGTGGCGATCCTCTCGCGCACGCGGATGGAGTGGACACTCGTCGACTTCGCGGTGTGGACCGCGGGTCTCGTGTCCGTCCCGGTGTACGAGACGAGCGCGCCGGACCAGATCCGGCACGTCCTGGCCGACTCCGAGTCCGTCGCGATCGTCGTCGAGCAGGAGGAGCACGCCCGACGGGTCGCCGGCATCACCGCCGACCTGCCGCACCTCGGCCAGCACTGGACGATCGACGGCGGCGGTCTCGACGACCTGACCCGCCTCGGCGAGGACGTCAGCGACGAGGAGCTCGACGGCCGGACGGCCACGGTGTCCGGGCGCGACGACGCCACGATCATCTACACCTCGGGGACGACCGGGCGCCCGAAGGGCTGCGTGCTCCGGCACGACAACTTCACCGCCACCGTGGAGAACGCCACCGAGGCGATGTCGGAGGTGGTGGCCGGGGACGCCTCCACCCTGCTCTTCATCCCGATGGCCCACGTGTTCGCCCGGTTCATCGCCGCGATGTCGGTCTCCGCCGGCGTGCTCGTCGGCCACGAACCGGACACGAAGGACCTGCTCAGGGCGGTGTCGACCTTCAAGCCGACCTTCCTGCTCGCGGTCCCCCGGGTGTTCGAGAAGATCTACAACTCGTCCGAGCAGAAGGCCGACCTCGGGGGCAAGGGCAGGGTCTTCCGCGCGGCAGCCGCGACCGCCGTGGCGCACTCCGAGGCCGTCGCGGCCGGTCGGGTGCCGCTCGGCCTCACGCTGCGCTTCCGGCTCTTCGACAAGCTCGTGTACGCGAAGCTCCGGGACGCACTCGGCGGTCGGGTCCGCTACGCGATCAGCGGGTCCGCGCCGCTCTCCCCGCGCCTGTCCCACTTCTTCCGCTCGATCGGCGTCGTCATCCTCGAGGGCTACGGCCTCACGGAGACGACCGCGCCCGCGACGGTGAACCGTGCGACGGAGCTGCGGATCGGCACCGTCGGTCGTGCCCTGCCGGGCGTGGAGGTCCGGATCGCGGACGACCAGGAGATCCTGATCCGCGGGGTCGACGTCTTCGACCGCTACTGGCGGAACCCGGAGGCGACGGCGGCGGCGTTCCGCGACGGCTGGTTCCGCACCGGCGACCTCGGCCGGCTGGACGCCGACGGGGTCCTCACCGTGACCGGGCGCGCGAAGGAGCTCATCGTCACCGCGAGCGGCAAGAACGTCGCGCCGGCGCCGCTCGAGGACGCCATCCGCGAGCACCCGCTCGTCGGGCAGGTCGTCGTGGTCGGCGAGGGCAAGCCGTTCGTCGCGGCGCTCGTCACGCTCGACCGCGAGATGCTCCCCGGTTGGTGCGAGGCGCGCGGGATCGCACCGGCACTGAGCCCGCAGCAGGCCGCTCGCGACGAGCGGGTGCAGCAGGCCGTCCAGGAGGCGGTGGACGCCGCGAACAGCCGGGTCTCCCGCGCCGAGTCGGTCCGGTCCTTCTCCGTCGTCGACGCGGACCTCACCGAGGCCTCCGGTCACCTCACGCCGAAGCTGACGATCAAGCGGGCGGTCGTCCTCCGGGACTTCTCAGCCGACGTCGAGCACATCTACTCGGGGTCGGCCGTGCAGACGACGTCGACGCCGGTCGTGCCGTCGCGTCGGCGGCCCTGACAGCGCTGACGGTCCCGCGGCTCGACCGCCTGGAGGCCCGTCACCCGTCTGCGAGACGGGTGACGGGCCTCCAGTGCGTCGTCTGTGGGGGGACCGAGGCGCCGCAAGCGCTGCTGGCCGGCCCCACACGACTCAGGCCTGCGGGACCTCCGGGGAGTCGATCGGATCGAGCACCGCGGTCGCGGCGGGGCCGGACGAGGTCGGCTCCGGGAGTCGGTTGGTGCGGGTGCGGTGCGAGCTGAGCTCGTCGTTCTGAGGTGCCATCGTGCTCGTCCTCGTGCGTGGGATGTGAGGTCGGCGGGAGACCGACCCGCACACGCTACCGCGTGATCTGGCTGTCCTGACAATCCCGCGTCCGGGTGTCATGACCGGCGTCGGAGGGACGCCGGTCATGGCTGCTCAGCGGCGCATCATCACCACGGCGGACGACACGGCCCGGACGGTCGAGACACCGGGGTGGGTGATCGCGACACGGACCCGGTACTTGGCCTGGGGCAGGGAGCCCAGGGCGAAGCGGACCGAGTTCGTGCCGTCCTTCACCGCGATGTCCTTCGCGATCGTGTGCCAGTCCCCGGTGCCCTTCCGTGCGACCGACACGGCCGCCGTCGCGCCCGGTTCCCAGGCCGCGTCGTGGAACGTGACGGTCGTCGGGCCGGTCGAACTGGGGTCGGCCCGCAGGTGGATCGCCTTGAGGTGCCAGGTGAGGGCTCCCGGGTCCTCGTTCGGGTCGTAGCGGAGCTGCGTGATCGATCTGCCGTTCCAGCCGAGTTCCGGGGCGAGGGCGTCCTCGTCCAGGTCGTTCTGCGCGCTGAGGTCGATGTCGATCCGCTTGGCGTTCACGCCCGACCAGGTGAGCATGTCGTTGCCGATCTGCGGCACGGTCGACGACTGGTCCCACCAGATGAGCCGTGCCATCTTCCCGCCGCCCGGTGTGCCCGCGAGCGAGAACGACCCGTCGTACGAGTACTCCACCGACAGGTTGTGGTACGTGTCCGCGGCGAACTTCGACACCGGCAGTGTCAACTGCGAGTCGCCGGGGTACTGACCGGAGTTCCGCGCGGTCATGCCCCGTCCGCCGTACCCGAGCACGGTGGCGTACTTGACGCCGACACCGCTCGCGTTGTCGGCGGTGGTGAAGACCCAGGGCTTCCCGCGCTGTCGCGTCGCCAGGTCGACGCCCTGGCGCACGTTGGGCGAGTCGACCACCGGGCGCGGCCGGCGCACGACGGTGGTGGTGCCGTAGGTGCCGGCCGGGTAGGCGGCGTGCGCCCCGCCGGTGCCGTGCAGGCGGGTCCAGTCGATGCGCGCGGTCCCGGTCTTGCCGGCGGGCAGGACGACCGGGTCGAGACGGAGCGCGACGATCTTGCCGGACCAGGCCCGCTTGGACTGCAGGGTCGAGGAGGCCAGGGACAGGTCGTAGACCTTGTTGCCGGGAGTGACCGGGAACGTGATGCCGCCGCCGCACTCGGAGGTCTTCTCGCGGCAGGTCCACCACCACACCGCGCCGATCTGGCGGTCGAACGGCTGGTCCATCTTGAACGACAGCCGCTTGTACCGGGAAGCGTCGACGGGCTTCGCGGCACCGTCACGGCCGTACGGCAGGCTCCCGCTGATGGTGTCGACCAGCGACACCGCGTCGCCCGAACGGAGCGCGACCTGGAGCTTCCCCGCCTTCACGGACGTGGGGGTCCCGACCGAGTCGGTGTTCTGGTCGGCGGTGTTCGAGTAGTTCCACGGGTCGCCGTAGACCTCCGAGGCGAAGTCCGGCGACTCGACCTCCCGCGTGGCGGCGGCCGCGGGTGCGGCATCGGGCACGACGCTGACGGTGGTGCCCACGAGTGCCGCGAGGGCGGCGGTGACGATGACTGCTGCGGTACGACGACGTGTCGCCGGGCGGCGCTGCTGCATGCTGCTGATCCCCTGACCTGGACCGCCACGGCGGCGGTACCAGGTGACCGTACACAACGCCGGCGCCTGGGTCTGTCCGCCCTTGAGCGGACAAACCCGCTCCAGTTCGGGGGGGGTGGTCGGCGTTCGGCGGTCAGTGGAACCAGTCCTGCGCGCGGATGTCCCGCAGCGCCTGCCGCCGGGTCTCCGGGTCGAGCGTCATCACGTACACCGTGCCGTCGAGGTGGTCGCACTCGTGTTGCAGGGCCTCCGCCATCAGGCCGGTGCCCTCGAGCACGACCTCGGCACCGTCGACGTCGACGCCGCGCACCTTGGCGTAGGGGAACCGTCGCGTCGGGTACGCCAGACCCGGCACCGACAGGCACCCCTCGTCCATGAGCTCGGGCTCGCCCGCGGTCTCGACGAGCTCCGGGTTGAGGACGTACCCGACCTCGCCGTCGACGTTGTAGGAGAACGCACGGAGTCCGACACCGATCTGCGGCGCCGCGACGCCGGCACGACCGGGCTCCTTGACGGTGTCGACGAGGTCCTGGACGAGTTCGCGGACCCCCTCGGAACCGATCCGGACGGGATCGGCCGGTGAGCGGAGGACGGGGTCGCCGAACAGGCGGATGGGACGGACGGTCACGTTACTGCAGCACCACCAAGAGGTCGCCGGCGTCCACCTGCTGGGTCACCGGGATCGCGAGACGGCCGACGGTCCCCGCGACGGGGGCCGTGATGGCCGCTTCCATCTTCATCGCCTCGATGCTCGCCACGGCCTGTCCGGCCTCGACGACGTCACCGACGGCGACCTTGAGCGTCACGACCCCGGAGAACGGGGCGGCGACGTGCTTCGGGTCGGACCGGTCCGCCTGCTCGGCGGCCTTGGTCTCGACGACGACGGAGCGGTCACGCACGGCCACCGGCCGCAGCTGCCCGTTCATGGTCGCCATGACGGTCCGGACGCCCTGGGCGTCGACCTCGCCGATCGCCTCGAGCCCGACGAGCAGGTTCACGCCCTTGCCGAGCGGCACCACGTGCTCCTCCCCCTGGCGCAGGCCGTAGAGGTAGTCGACGGTGGGCACGACGGAGAGGTCGCCGTACTCGTCCCGCACCTCCTGGAACCGGCGCGTCGGCTGCTCGAACAGCAGGCGGTTCAGGGCCTGCTGCCGGACGGTGCCCGGGGTGTCCAGTGCGGCGCGCTCGTGCTCCGGCACCGGGGTGACGGCGATCCGGACGTCGCGTCCGGCCAGGACCTTCGACCGGAACGGCTCGGGCCACCCCCCGGGCAGGTCACCGAGCTCCCCCGCCATGAAGCCGATCACGGAGTCCGGCACGTCGTACTTCTCCGGGTGCTGCTCGAAGTCCGCGGGGTCGGCGTCGACCGCGGCGAGCTGCAGCGCGAGGTCGCCGACCACCTTCGAGGACGGCGTGACCTTCGTCGGACGGCCGAGGATCCGGTTCGCCTCGGCGTACCAGTCCTCGACCTGCTCGAACCGGTCGCCGAGCCCGAGGGCGATGGCCTGCTGGCGGAGGTTCGACAGCTGTCCGCCCGGGATCTCGTGCTTGTAGACCCGGCCGGTGGGGCCGGCGAGCCCGGACTCGAAGGGCGCGTACACCCGACGGACCGCCTCCCAGTACGGCTCGAGGTCACCGACGGCGCCGAGGTCGATGCCCGTGTCCCGCTCGGTGTGCGCGAGCGCCGCCACCAGGGCCGACATGCTCGGCTGGCTCGTCGTGCCGGCCATCGGGGCCGCGGCCACGTCGACCGCGTCCGCTCCGGCCCGGGACGCCGCCATCAGGGTCGCGAGCTGCCCGCCCGCGGTGTCGTGCGTGTGCACGTGCACGGGCTGGTCGAAGCGCGCACGCAGGGCGGTGACGAGCCGCTCGGCCGCCCCGGCGCGGAGGAGGCCCGCCATGTCCTTGATCCCGATGACGTGCGCGCCGGCCTCGACCATCTGCTCGGCCAACCGGAGGTAGTAGTCGAGCGTGTACAGGTCCTCCGCCGGGTCCAGGAGGTCGCCGGTGTAGCAGAGCGCCGCCTCGGCGACCGCCGTGCCGGTGGCGAGCACGGCCTCCAGGGCGGGGCGGAGCTGGCTCACGTCGTTCAGCGCGTCGAACACGCGGAAGACGTCGACGCCGGTCGCGGCGGCCTCGGCGACGAACGCGTCGGTCACCTCCGTCGGGTACGGCGTGTACCCGACGGTGTTGCGACCACGCAGCAGCATCTGGATCGGGATGTTCGGCATCGCCGTGCGCAGCGCCGTCAGGCGCTCCCACGGGTCCTCCCCGAGGAACCGGAGCGCGACGTCGTAGGTCGCGCCGCCCCACGCCTCCATGCTGAGCAGCTGCGGGGTGAGCCTGGCGACGTGCGGGGCGACCGCGACGAGGTCCTTCGTGCGGACGCGGGTGGCGAGGAGCGACTGGTGCGCGTCGCGCATCGTCGTCTCGGTCACGGCGAGGGCGGTCTGCGCACGCAGCGCCTCGGCCCACGCGGCCGGGCCGACCCGGAGCAGCAGGTCGCGCTGCCCCGTCGGCACCGGCGCAGCGAGGTCCGTGGCCGGGAGCTTCAGCGCCGGGTCCACCACGTGGGCGGCCGGCGAACCGTTCGGCCGGTTGACCGTGACGTCCGCGAGCCAGTTGAGCACCTTCGTGCCGCGGTCCTTCGACACGTGGCCGTCGAACAGCTGCGGGCGTTCCCCGATGAAGGCGGTCGAGACGTCCCCGCGGGCGAAGTCCGGGTCCTCGAGGACGGCCTGCAGGAAGGGGATGTTCGTGCTGACGCCGCGGATGCGGAACTCGGCGAGGGCACGACGGGCGCGGGCGACCGCCGCCGGGAAGTCACGACCGCGGCACGTCATCTTCGCGAGCATCGAGTCGAAGTGCGGGCTGATCTGCGCGCCGGTGGCGACGGTGCCGCCGTCGAGCCGCACGCCGGCGCCACCCGGGCTGCGGTACGTCGTGATCCGGCCGGTGTCGGGTCGGAACCCCTGCGTCGGGTCCTCGGTCGTGATGCGGGTCTGCAACGCGGCGCCGTGGACCGCGACGCCGTCCTGCGACAGGCCGAGGTCGGCGAGCGTCTCCCCCGCGGCGATCCGCATCTGCGACTGCACGAGGTCGACGTCGGTGACCTCTTCCGTCACGGTGTGCTCGACCTGGATGCGCGGGTTCATCTCGATGAAGACGTGCCGGCCGGCGCGCTCGCCCACGGTGTCGAGGAGGAACTCGACCGTCCCCGCGTTCACGTAGCCGATCGAGCGCGCGAAGGCCACGGCGTCGCGGTGCAGTGCCGCCGCGATCGACGGGTCGAGGTTCGGCGCCGGTGCGATCTCGACGACCTTCTGGTTCCGCCGCTGCACCGAGCAGTCCCGCTCGAACAAGTGGATGGTGCCAGCATCGTCTCCGGTCGCGTCGGCGAGGATCTGCACCTCGATGTGCCGTGGACGCAGGACCGCCTGCTCGAGGAACATCGTCGGGTCACCGAACGCGCTGTCGGCTTCGCGCATCGCCTCCTCGAGCGCCGGACGGAGCTCCGCGGGCGTCTCGACCCGGCGCATGCCGCGTCCGCCACCACCGGCGACCGCCTTCGCGAACACCGGGAACCCGATCGCCTCGGCGCCGGCGACGAGTTCGTCGACGTCGCTGCTGGCCGGCGTGCTCGCGAGGACCGGGACCCCGGCGGCGATCGCGTGCTCCTTCGCGGTGACCTTGTTGCCGGCCATCTCGAGCACGTGCTCACCCGGACCGATGAAGGTGATGCCCGCAGCGGCGGCCGCCGCGGCGAGCTCGGGGTTCTCGGACAGGAAGCCGTAGCCCGGGTAGATCGCGTCGGCACCGGACTCGCGGGCGACGCGGATGATCTCGGAGACGTCCAGGTAGGCACGGACCGGGTGACCACGCTCCCCGATGAGGTACGCCTCGTCGGCCTTCAGCCGGTGCAGGGAGTTGCGGTCCTCGTACGGGTAGACCGCCACGGTGCGGGCACCGAGCTCGTACGCCGCGCGGAAGGCACGGATGGCGATCTCGCCACGGTTCGCGACCAGGATCTTGTCGAACACGAGGTCCCTTTCAGCCCGGGTTGAGGTCTCACAACCCTACTGGCGGTAACGTTGCTCATCGTGCATGTACTCAGCGTGAGCTCGCTCAAGGGCGGTGTCGGCAAGACGACCGTGACACTCGGCCTGACCTCGGCAGCGTTCGCCAAGGGTCTGCGCACCCTCGTGGTGGACCTCGATCCCCAGTCGGACGTGTCGACGGGACTCGACATCGACCTGACGGGCCACCTCAACGTGGCCGACGTCCTCGAGAACCCCAAGGAGAAGATCGTCCGTCAGGCGATCGCCCCCTCCGGCTGGACGAAGGGGTCCCAGGGCAAGATCGACGTCATGGTCGGATCGCCCTCGGCCATCAACTTCGACGGCCCGCACCCGTCGATCCGCGACATCTGGAAGCTCGAGGAGGCCCTGGCGAACGTCGAGGCCGACTACGACCTCGTCCTCATCGACTGCGCGCCGTCGCTCAACGCCCTGACCCGTACCGCCTGGGCCGCGTCGGACCGCGTCTCCGTCGTCACCGAACCCGGCCTGTTCTCCGTCGCCGCCGCCGACCGTGCCCTCCGCGCGATCGAGGAGATCCGTCGCGGACTCTCGCCGCGCCTCCAGCCCCTCGGCATCATCGTCAACCGCGCCCGCGTGCAGTCGCTCGAGCACCAGTTCCGCATCAAGGAACTCCGTGACATGTTCGGGCCGCTCGTGCTCTCCCCGCAGCTGCCCGAGCGCACCTCGCTCCAGCAGGCGCAGGGTGCCGCGAAACCCCTGCACGTGTGGCCGGGTGAGTCCGCGCAGGAGATGGCGCGGAACTTCGACCAGCTGCTCGAGCGGATCATGCGCACGGGCAAGATCGGTCCGTACGCCGACGGCGCGAGCGCCAGCGCGGAGTAGTCCGCGTCGGACGGCATGGAGGGCCGCTGGTGGGCGGCCCTTCGTCGTTCCGGGACCGGACGCCAGCTCGGTCAGGTCGGCGAGCGGTCACGACAGCCTGCTCAGGTCGCCGAGCGGCCTCGGATCGTCGGGTCGAGCGTGCCGGAGCGCTCGACCGCGACCGCTCGGCGAAACCGCGGGACGCCGACGAGTCTGCGGGACGCGGTCTGCGCCCCCGCTGGCTGCGGTCGGTGGTGTCGAGGTTCCACGACGTGCCGCCTGCGTTCGTCGCGGTTCCGGGATCCCGGCATCCGGAGCGTCGAGATGCCGCAATCGCGGAACCTGGGGCGGACGGCGCATCCCGCCGCTCGGCCCCGAGGCGGCGAAGGCGCGAGCGGGTCGCGCGTCAGGAAGCGCGCGTCGCCCGGCGGGCGGCGAGCTCGTCGCTCGGGTCCTCGGCGGGGGTGGCGTCGAGTTCGACCAGCGAGGACTCGACCTCGCGCAGGACCTTGCCGACCGCGATGCCGAAGACGCCCTGGCCGCGCGACACGAGGTCGATGACCTCGTCGTCGGAGGTGCACAGGTACACCGAGGCACCGTCCGACATCAGGGTGGTCTGCGCCAGGTCGCTCACGCCGGCTTCGCGGAGCTGGTTCACGGCGGTGCGGATCTGCTGCAGGGAGATGCCGGTGTCGAGCAGGCGCTTGACGAGCTTGAGCACGAGGATGTCGCGGAAGCCGTACAGGCGCTGCGACCCGGAACCGGCAGCACCGCGGATCGTGGGCTGGACGAGTTCGGTGCGGGCCCAGTAGTCGAGCTGACGGTAGCTGATGCCGGCTGCCTTGGCGGCGACGGTGCCGCGGTACCCGTTCTGTTCGTCGTGCTCGGGCAGGCCGTCGGTGAACAGCAGCCCGAGGTCGTACCGCGTCATGTCAGACGGGGTACCGGGGACATCGTTCCCACTCATCAGCTTGCCTTCCACGACGATCGAGCTCCCACCCGAAGCTTCAACAGCGGGTTGAGAGTTGTTCCGAGGTCCACGGTAGCGAGTCGGGCGGCGTGGAGGCGGGACATCCGCTCCGGCGCGTCCGGCGTGTCGAGGATATGCCCGGGCACCGACGGCCGTCGAGGGTCGACCCGCTCCGGGGCGCTCACGAGTCGAGCCGACCGATGGCCGCTCGGATGAGTGACGAGCGGATGACCTCGAGGTGTCCGGCGATCTCCCGGGCGAGTTCGAGCGCCTTGGCGCGCGAGGTGGCGTCACCCCGCCGCGACACCGGCATGAGTGCGGACTCGATGAGCCCGACCTCCCGCTCGGCGGTCGCCCGGAAGGTGCGCAGGTGTCGCGGCTCGATCCCGGAGCGCTGGAGCTCGACGAGGGCCTTGAGGACGCCGACGGACTCTTCCCCGTAGAAGTCCGCCGCGGGGAGCAGGGACGACGAGACCGCGTCCCCCACGAGCATCGGGGACGCTCCGGCCACGCGCTGGAGTTCGTCGCGCGAGTACCGCCGTTCCCGCCCGAGCATGGACGGACGAGGCACGTCCCCACCGCCCGGCAGCGTCGGCTCGCGGCCGGCGTCGAGGTCGGCGAGGTACTCCTTGATGACCTTGAGCGGGAGGTAGTGGTCCCGCTGCAGGCCGAGCACGATCCGGAGTCGGTCGACGTCGGCCGGCGAGAACTTCCGGTACCCGCTCTGCGTCCGGACCGGGGTGACCAGCTCGCGTTCCTCGAGGAACCGCAGCTTCGAGCTGGACAGGTCCGGGAAGTCCGGCTTGAGCCGCGCCAGCACCTGTCCGATCGTGAGCAGGTCCGGCGCCGGCGACACCGCCCGCGCCGCAGCGGAGCGGGGTGCCACTACGCGTTCGCCAGGCGCGCCAGGTCGACCCGGGAGGCGTAGAACGTCAGGCGGAACTTGCCGACCTGGACCTCCGACCCGTCGACGAGGAGCGCTTCGTCGATGCGCACACCGTCGAAGTACGTCCCGTTGAGGGAACCGAGGTCCTGCACGCTGAAGGACGTCCCGCGGCGGATGAAGTCCGCGTGCTTGCGGGACACCGTCACGTCGTCGAGGAAGATGTCGGCGTCGGGGTGCCGTCCGGCCGTCGTGACGTCGGAGTCGAGGAGGAACCGTGCTCCGACGTTCGGACCGCGTCGGACGACGAGCAGCGCCGACCCCGACGGCAGCGCCGAGATCGCGTCGCGTTCTTCCGCGGAGACTCCGGCCTCGGGCGTGAGCGCCGCGGCGTTCTCCATGCTGAAGGTCAGCGTGGTGTCGACCAGCCGCTGCTCCGGGGTTCGTCGTCCCGGCTGCGGGACCACTGGATCTGGCATCGTGGACCTCCTCCTCTTGGTCGCCCAGCGTATCGGAAACCAGCCGGTCGGCGAGAGCCCCGTCCACAGGGGACACAGCAGGCTCCCCGCCGACCGGCGGGGAGCCTCCTGTCCGGTGACTGTCGGACCGCGACCGGTCAGCGCGTCGCGCCCTCCGGGGCTGCCTTCCCGGCGCGGACGTCCTGCAGGATCTCCTTCACCTCGGCGTCCTTCAGGCGGGTCCACGGCGAGCCGTCCGGGTCGCTCGTGGACGCCTCGGGGCTCTCGCCGGTGTTCCACCACTTGGCCTGGTAGGGCGTGCCGTCGAACAGGACCCGGTCGCCCGTGTCGTACGCCGCGGTCCCGGACCACCCCGCGTAGGTGCCCTTGGGCAGCGTGAGCGGTGCGACCGGCTTCTCCCCCGCGAGCACCGGGCCGACGAGCTGCCACGGCGTCTCGTACGCGCTGAGCACGGCGTCGTCGGGCAGGTCGCCCGAGGTCCACCACTTCGCCTCGTAGACGTTGCGGTGCCAGACGATCTTCGTGCCCTCGAGGTAGGAGGCCTCGTCGTCCCAGACCGGGTACGGGCTCGTCGACGGGTCGTCGGTGGGCTGCACGGTCGAGGACGGCTCGGCCTTCGTGACGTCGCCCGAGGCCGCGACGATGCCGCCGCCGAAGCCCTTGCCGAGCACGTCGGCGAAGAGCACACCGTCCTGGTCCACGCCCGAGCAGGAGTTCGACACGGTGGAGAGGTTGACGTAGTTCGAGCCGCACGTGGTGTCGCGGTTCAGGGACCACATCGACATGCGTCCGAGGCCCTGCTGCTTCGCCCAGGCGTTGAGCTTCCGGGCGTCGGTGAGCGAGAAGACCTCGTCCTGTACGTCGTTCTGTCCGATCATCGGGGTGGCGCCGACCTTGTGCCACAGGGTCCGGTCGCCGAGCGGCGTCCCGGCCCGCGTGTAGAGGATGCCGAGCTGGCGCTTGACCTGCTGCAGCGTCTCGACCGATGCCGAGTACATGCTCTGGCTCGAGCCCTTGCTCGCGCCGTAGTCCATCGTCATCGCGTTGACGCCGGCCAGGTCGACCCCGGCACGCAGGAACTGCGCGACCGCCCGGGTGCCGTCCGCGGTGAGCCCGCCGGGTGCGGCCGGCAGCGTCAGCCACACCGCGAGGGGGTGCCCGGCGGCGCGGCGCTGCTCCTGCAGGTCGGCGACCGCTGCCGCACGGCGCTTGCCGGCGTCGGCCTTCGTCAGGTCGTCGCTCTCGATGTCGAAGTCGACGGTCGAGACGTCGTACCGCTTCACGACGCTCTGGTACGCCGAGACGAGCTTGCTCCGGTCGGTGCAGGTCGTCGCGAGCTCGTCGTTGGCGAGCCCGCCGAACGACACCGCGACCGCGCCCTTCTGCTGCTCGAGTCGGGCGATGCGCCGGTCGAGGTCGAGCTGGTCGCCCGCTTCCTGCAGCCCGTACGCCGCGCCCCACGTCGGCGTGCACGCCTCGTCGTGGTCGGCGACCACGAAGGACAGCATGACGTCGCGGCCCGCGGTCGACTTGACGTCCTCGAACGGGAACGTCGGGGTGACGGTGACGTCGGTGTAGGCGGCGAACCAGGGCTTCACCGTCTCGGCGGCCTGGGCGCTCTGCCAGCGGTCCAGCCCGGCGTAGCCTCCGGCGGCGACCGCGAGGGCCACCGCGGCGGCCACGGTCACGCGGATCGGGGACAGTCGTCGTGTGGTGCTCATGGTCAGGCCGCCGTCTTCTCGTCGTGGTGCACGGTGTCGTGCCGGGTCGCCAGGTGTTCCGGCATGGTGGTGCCGCGCTGGCCGAAGTACAGCACCGAGCGCCAGTCCTCCGTCGCGGGCACGGGCTCGGGGACCAGGCCGCGCCGGGCCGCCTTCGCGGAGAGACGGGCCTCCTTGCGGGCCGCACGGCGTGCGGCGCGGGCGGACGGGTCGTAGAACATCCACCCGGTCGCCCAGAGGAAGACGTCGACCACGGAGTTCCAGACACCGATGTAGGCGACGATCGCGTACGTGGCGAGCAGGGCGTTGAACGCGGCGAACGTGGCGTTGCCCCAGTTCTCGGCGCCGAAGTCACGGACGAAGGTGAACACCGAGAAGGCGACGATCGCGTACGGCGCGAGGACGTAGAGCGCGGGCGAGGCGGTGCGGTCCCGGACCTTCGGCGTGCGGGCGAACGGGATCTTCTTCGCGGTGAGCGCCTGCTGGATGCTCTTGAGCACCCCGGCGACGTTCACCGGCATGAGGATGAGGTTGAACCCGTAGATGCGGAGGATGTCGGTGCGCTTGTACCCGCAGTACTCCAGGTCGCTCGCGAAGAGCCAGAAGTACGGCAGCGCGGCGAGGAGCACCATCGGGCTGAGCAGCCGGGAGTCGTACGGGTAGGCCAGCAGGAAGATGAGCCCGAGCGAGCCCCACGCGATCGACGCCATGTAGTTCACGCGGAGCGCCATCTCGACCACGCTGACGCGCTCCCCGCGTGCCTTGCGCTCACGCACCTGGCGGATGTACTTCGGCAGGATGAGCAGCCCGCCGTTGGCCCAGCGGCGTCGCTGCACGATGAGCGAGCCGAAGTCCGGCGGGGTGGCGCTGTAGGACAGTCGCTCCGGGTAGTTCACGAGCGTCCAGCCGTGCATGCCGAGGTCGACGCTCGACTCGGTGTCCTCGATGACCGTGCGGTCCTGCACGTAGCGCTTGACCTCGAAGCCGCCGACGGTCTCGGTCTCCTCGATGTCGCGGAGGGCCCGGGTGCGGATGACCGCGTTCGCGCCGACCCAGAAGGTGGCGCCGTACTTTGACATGCCCTGGTGCAGGATGTGCTGGATGTCGGTCGTGGCACCGGCCAGGCGCTCGATGCGGGTCGCCGCACCACGGAACGACGAGTACGGGGTCTGGGTGACGGCGACGTTCGCGTTCTCGGGCTGCTCGAGGAAGTAGACCAGGCGCAGGCAGTAGTCGCGCAGGAGCACCGAGTCGGCGTCGAGCGTCAGGACGTAGTCGGAGGCGGGGACGACCAGGTCGGCCTCGGCCGGGTCCGCGACGGTGCGGAGGACCGTGCCCGATGCGGTCTCCTCGTACCGGTAGGCGCCGCCGAGCAGGCCGAGGTAGGAGTTCAGGTTCATCGCCTTGTTCGCCTCGTGCGAGAGGTTCGCGTAGCGCTTCCGCTCGAAGGTGGTGATCTCGGCGGTGAACGTCCAGGTGAGCCGGCGCTGCAGTTCGACCGCACGGGCCGAGGTCACGTCGGTGACCTCCCGGTCGCCGGCGTCGGTGATGGCGGCGTCGAGTGCTTCGGCGGTCAGGCGGAACTCGTCGGCCAGGCCCACGAGGACCTGGTCGTGGAAGAAGTGGTCCACGTGGTCGGCGATGCCGTGCTCGCGTGCGTGCCGGCGGAGCCAGGCGTCGGCCCAGCGGTGGTGCGCGACCAGGGTGCGGAGGGCCGCCACGGAGGCCATCGGCGCCTGCTCGGCCTCGATCTCGGCGAAGAACAGGGCTTCGCGGAAGCGGTGGGACGGGGCCGCGAGCTGCGCCTGGATGGACGCCGCCACGGCGCGGGTGCGCTCGAGCTTGGCGGCGGTCTCCGGGTCGGTGGGGAACGGGTCGTCGTCGACGAGCAGGACGACGCGGAGGGACGGGTACTCCTGCAGGGCGGCGGACCAGAGGGTGGTCGCGACGACGTCCGGCTCCTCGGCGTAGCTCGGCACGAGGACGGTCAGCGGCGACCCGTGTCCCTCGGCGAAGTGCCGGTCGAGTTCCGCACGCGGGACCCGGACGTGGGTCGCGAAGCGCTCGAGGGCTCCCTGGCGGGCGACCAGGTGCATGAGGGCGGAGAAGGTGAGGAACGTGACGACGACCAGGTACGAGACGGCCTCGGTGGTGAACCGGAAGCTCTCGGTGCCGTAGTCCAGGAACTGTCGGATCACCGTGTAGACGAGGTAGGCGAGCCAGAAGGCGATCGTCAGGATGATGGCGACACGGCCGGAGACGAGCTTCCGGTCGGAGGGGCGAGCGTGGATGGTGTCGAGCGGCCGGGTCCGCCGCTCGGCCCCCCACTGTCGACGGCGCATCGGGGCGTCGTCCAGCTGTTCGGGCATGCTGTCCTTCGTTCGTACCGGACCAGTGGCCGTCGGGTGTGGCCGCTGTCGGGAGTCCGGTGTTCGTGGACGACGGTACGGCGACCGTGCGCTCGGAGCGGACCCCCGGACGGGGGGTTCTGACCCCCTTCTGCGGGATACCGCAAGCGTGCGCGCGGACCCGCATCCGGGGGTGGTCCCGGCGAGTCCGACCGTCGCCTGCGCCCCGCCTGGAGGCCCGGTGCACGTCGTCGGGAGCGCTGCGGTACACGCTCGGTCGCGCCCGTCCGACGAGCTGTGCGGGGTGCGCTGGCTCAGCGCCCGCGGGCGAGCAGCCAGAGCAGGTACGGCGCTCCGACGACCCCGGTGACGACCCCGACCGGCAGCGTGACCCCGGGCAGGGCGAACTGCGCGACCAGGTCGGAGCCGAGGGTCACGACCGCACCGACGGCGGCGGCCGGGCCGAGGGCGGGGCGTCCGCCACCGACGAGCCTCCTGGCGATCGGCGCTGCCATGAGCGCGACGAACGACACCGGACCGGCGGTGGCGACCGCCGCCGCGGTGAGGAGGACGGCGGTGAGGAGCAGCAGCACCTTGGCCCGGTCGGGTCGGAGGCCGAGCGAGGCCGCGACCTCGTCGCCGAGGGAGAGGACACCGAGACGGGGCGACTGCAGGAGCGCGAGCACCATCAGGACGACGAAGCCGACGAGCAGCGCGCCGACGACGGTGCGGTCGACCGCGTTGAGGCTGCCGGAGAGCCACAGGAGTGCCGTCCCCGCCTGCTGAACGCTCCCGCTCGTCAGGAGCCACCCGGTGATGCTCAGGGCGACCGCGCCGACACCGACCCCGACGAGGACCACCCGGTTCCCGGTGATCCCCCGGCGCCAGGCGAGCACGGCGATGAGCACCGCGACCGCGACCGCGCCGACGAGCACGACGCCGAACAGGGCGACACCCGAGGCGCCGAACAGCACGATCGCGACGAGACCCGAGGCGCTCGCCCCGGACGTGATGCCGATGATGTCCGGACTCGCGATGGGGTTGCGGACGACGCTCTGCACGATCGCGCCGGCGGTGCCGAGGCTCGCCCCGACGAGCAGCGCGGCGAGGACCCGCGGCCCGCGTAGCTGTCCGAGCACGAAGTCCGAGACCGCGTCACCCCGTCCGAGCAGACCGTCGAGGACCTGCACGGGCGACAGCGGGATCTCGCCGACCCCGAGGCCGACGAGCACGAGGCCGAGCAGCACGACGAGCGCGGCGACGAGCACGAGGAGCTCCCGCCGCGCGGTCCCGCCCCGACGGCGGACGGCGTCGCCGGTGGCCGGTGCACTCTCGGTCGGCGTGGTGCTCACAGGCCCCGCACCACCCGCGACCGGACCAGCGCGATGAAGACCGGCGCACCGATGAGCGCCGTGACGATGCCGACCTGGAGCTCCCCCGGGTAGGCGACGACCCTGCCGATGACGTCGGCGACGAGCAGGAGGGCCGGCGCGACGACCGCGGACAGGAGAATCGTCCAGCGGTGGTCGGGTCCGGACAGGCGCCGGACGGCGTGCGGGACGGCGAGGCCGACGAAGGCGATCGGTCCGGCTGCGGCGACCGCGGACCCGGCGAGCAGCACCGTGACGATGGCCCCGACCGCGCGCACGAGCACCACGCGTTGGCCCAGGGAGGCCGCGAGTTCGTCGCCGAGCGCGAGGGTGTTCAGGGAACGACCGAGCCCGACCGCGACGACGAGCCCGAGGACCACCGGCGCGACGACCACACCCGCTGTGCCGAGGTCCCCGCCCGCGAGCGCGCCGACCTGCCAGAAGCGCAGCTGGTCGAGCAGGGACGCGTTCGTCACGAGCACCGCGGTGGTGATCGAGGAGAGGGCGGCGGCGGTGACGGCGCCGGACAGCGCGAGGCCGACCGGGGTGAGGCCACCGCGGGCGACCGCGGCGATGCCGAAGACGAGCAGGGCGGCGAGGGCGGCTCCGGCGAACGCGAACGGCAGGTACGTGGCGGTCCCGCTGACGCCGAACACGGCAATCCCCACGACGACGGCCAGGGCGGCCCCCGCGTTGATGCCGAGGATGCTCGGGTCGGCGAGCGGATTGCGGGTGACCCCCTGCATGACGGCGCCGGCGACCCCGAGTGCGGCGCCGGCGAGGAGCCCGACGACGGTCCGCGGCAGCCGGTTGCCGAGCACGATCAGGCCGGTCTCGTCGTCGCGGCCCGGGTGCGCGAGGGTGTCGAGGACGACGCCGAGCGGGATCGGTCGGCTCCCGACGGCGATGCTCAGGGCGCAGGCGACGGCCAGCGCGACGACCGCGAGGACGACGGCCAGCACGAGCCGGGACGCGGGCGCGGGTGCGGGAGGCACGACGGATCGGGGACGCATGGGAGGTGCGGCGAGCCTAACCGATCGCCGGCGTGCCGCGGAGACCGGCGTCCGGCGACTCCCGAGCGGGTGCTCGGCCGGGCTTCGGGTGGTTCATAGGACGGTCATGGGGAGCGGGCCTGTACTGGTCCCCATCGACGGCCGACCAGGCCGTGCGGACGACCGGAGAGCACCATGAACGAGACCCCGACCCCAGCCGCGGACGACGCCGGACAGCAGCAGGCACCGGCGTGGGAGCCGCCGCACGCGGACCCGTCGACGCTCCGCGCAGCGCACGCCTTCGACGGCTCGGGTCCGTACCTCTTCGCCCCCGACGGGTCCGGTCCGTACGCCTACTCCCCCGACGGTCGCGGTCCGTACCGCGTCGCGAGCGCAGCGCTCGGGGCCACCTCCGCGCCGCAGGGCTGGACGGGCGCCTCCGGAGCCGCTCCGGGGACCACGGGTCGTCGTCGCCGTGTCGGGCTCGCGATCGGGTCGGGCATCGCCGCACTCGCGATCGTGGGCGCCGCCGGCGGGACGGCACTCGGCCTGTCGTCGCACGGCACGACGGCCACCTCGAGCCGGTCACAGGGCACGACGACCGTCCCCGGTCCCGGATCCGCGGGCAGCGGCATCGACGGCTTCACCGTCCCCGGCCAGGACCAGGGCGGGACGGACGGCCCGTCGGACGGCGACACGGGTACCGACGGCGGCACGGGCACCGGCGGCACGGGAGCCGGCGGCAGTGGGACCTCGCAGGCGGCAGCCACACCCGCGACCGCCGCGCAGACCGCGGGCGTCGTGACGATCGACACCGTGATCGGCTACGACGACGCGCAGCAGGCCGCCGGGACCGGCATGGTCCTCACCGCGGACGGGACGGTCCTGACGAACAACCACGTGGTCCAGGGCGCGACCTCGATCACGGTGACCGACGAGACGACCGGCGAGCAGTACTCCGCCGACGTCGTGGGCACCGACGCGACGAACGACGTCGCGGTGCTGCAGCTGCGGGACGCGTCCGGCCTGTCCACCGTCGCGCTCGACGACGACGGCGTCCAGACCGGCGACACCGTGACTGACGTCGGCAACGCCGAGGGCACGGGTGACCTGGTCGCCGCCGAGGGCACCGTGACCGCGACCGACCAGGACATCCAGGTGCAGAGCGAGTCCGGTACCGGGACCGAGTCCCTGACCGGGCTCATCGAGGTCGCAGCGCAGATCGTTTCCGGTGACTCCGGCGGTCCCGTCCTGGACAGCGAGGGCGACGTCGTCGGCATGGCGACCGCCGCGTCCTCGGGTTCGGCGGACGTCACCGGCTACGCGATCCCGATCAGCACCGCGAAGTCGATCGCCGCGCACATCCTGGCGGGCGAGGCCTCGGACACCATCACGATCGGGCTGCCGGCGTTCCTGGGCGTGCAGGTCAGCAGCGCGGCGACCGGGACCACCTCCGGTGTGCCCGTCGCCGGGACGGTCGAGGGATCGGGGGCAGCGGCCGCCGGGCTCGCCGCCGGCGACACGATCACGAGCATCGACGGCACCGCGGTCACGAGCGCGTCCGAGCTGACGGAGGCGGTCGCTCGGCACGCGGTCGGCGACCGGGTCACGGTCGGCTACACGACGGCCGACGGCACCGCGGCCACGGCGACCGTCACCCTGACCGCCGGCCCGGCCGCCTGACCGGGCGCACACCGGCACGCTACCAACGGCCCCGCAACGACGGCCCGCACCGACGGCCCCGCACCTATGGCACGACGCTCGCGCTCCGTCCGCGCGGGGTCGTGCCGTCGTCCGCCGTCCGGTGTGGACCGGGCGGAGGTCAGCCGAGCACGGCGCGGACGAGCGACCGGTAGACGTTGGCGGACGCCTCGGCCCTGAACGCCGTCGCCCCGCCCTCGGCGCGGCCGACCCGCGCGAAGCCGACCCCCGCCGCGGACACGACCACGACGGGACGGGTCCGACCGGGCGCCAGCAGCGAGGACACGGTCCACGGCGCCGCCCAGAACGCCGCGAGCGTCGGGTCGGCTTCGGCGAGGGCGTCCGGCAGGGCCGGGGCGGACGGGCCGCCCGCCAGACGACGGTCGAGCAGGTCGCTCGACAGGACCGGCGTGCGGAACGGCCAGGTCCACGTCGGGCGCACTCCGAGCCTCCCGGCCATCAGCCCGACCACCCGGTCCGGCCGGACGGATGCGATGACCGACCGACCGTCGGCCCCCGTGTCGACGACGGTGCCGGCCCAGGCCCGGAGACGCGTGACGCGCCCGTCGTCGTCGTGCTGGTCCAGCGTGGTGGGCGGCACCCCGTCCGCCCAGGGCGCGAGCACCTCGGCGGTGTCCGGCGGCACCGTCCCGAAGCGACCGACGAGGTCGGCGGCGACCAGCTCCCGGCCGCCGTCCGAGCGGAGCAGCGCCGGGTTCCAGCGCTTGCCGGCGAGGTCCTGCAGCGTGGCGACGGCCTCGGCGCCGAGGGACGGCCCGGTCAGCGTCGAGCCGGCGAGCAGGACCGGGAGCGCCTCGAGCGTCCGGGACTCGGTGGCGGTGACGCGGTCGAGCGTCCGGACGGAGTCGAGGACGGCGAACACCGGGTCGTCGGTGGCGGTCATCCGGGCCAGCGGACGCTCCACGGTGACGTCCACGCGGTGCCGACCCGTGACGAGCAGCAGGTGCGCACCGACGACGTCGCCCTCTTCGTCGGGGCGGACGTACTCGACGAGCCGTGCGGGGGCACCGGCCGTCGTCCACACGTCACAGCCGAGCAGGAGCAGGCCGTCGACCGACCCCGGCAGCCGTTCCAGCAGCGAGGCGTTCTCGTCCCCGATCGCCCGGTCGCCGGGACGCGACCGGACCGTGAGCACGACGTCGTCACCGCGGACACGGAGGTCGGCACCGGGGGCGTCCTCGACGCGCCAGCCGGCCGGGCGGGTGAACCGGACACGGGCGGTGCGGTCCTCGGTGGTCCCGGCTGCGGCGGCGGGTGGGTCGGGGACGGCCATGGAGCGAGGCTACGTGCGCGGTCCCGGAGTGCCGTCGGCGGCTCGCCGGGACGGGGTGGATCCTCCGGTCAGCCGGCCGGCTCGTCCGTGCCGGGACGCCGTCGGGGTGCCCGGGGCGGCGGGGGCGGCGGCACCGGCTTCGCGGCCACGACGTCGGACCGGAGCACGGTGACGGGTCCGCGACGGGTGGCGATCGTCACCGTCTCGGCGGTCCGGTCGGTCAGCTCGCCGAGCGCGTCCCGCGCGCCGGCTCCGTCGTGCGCCCGTACGACGAGCCGGTCACCGAGTGCCGCGCCGTCGAGCACGACGAGGGCCCGGGTGCGGGCGATCGCCGCCTGGGACGGGACCGTGGCCGGCGGGTCGGGGTCGGTCATGACTCCGAGGCTACGGGCTCGCACCGGACGTGCGGGCCCGGTCGACCGGACGTCGAGGGGACGTCGAGGGGACGCAGGACCGGCGCGGCTAGGGTGGCCGGATGGACAAGGCCCGGGTGGACAGCTGGATCTGGGCGGTCCGGATCACCAAGACCCGGTCCGCGGCGACGACTGCGTGCAAGGCCGGCCACGTCCGCGTCAACGGCGAGCGGGCGAAGCCGTCCCAGCCGGTCGGTCCCGGGGACGAGGTCCGCGTGCGCCAGGCCGGCTTCGACCGGATCGTCGTCGTGAAGAGCATCATCCTCAAGCGCGTCGGTGCGACCGAGGCCGCGAAGCACCTCGAGGACCGCACACCGCCGCGCCTGCCCCGCGAGGAAGCCGGCTTCGTCCCGATCCGGGAGCGCGGGGCCGGACGGCCGAGCAAGCGGGAGCGCCGGGACCTCGAGAAGCTCCGCGGGTACTGACCCCGACGCTGCGTGACGGCCGGCGGCGCGTGACGGGCGGCGCTGCTGGTCGGGCGGCGCTGCTGGTCGGGTCAGACGAACCGGACGGTCTGCTGCAGGCGGTCGCGGACCGCGAAGACGTCGACGGAGCCCTCGGGCGACCAGACGCCGGAGAGCACCTGCCCGAGCGCACTCCGACGGACGATGAACGCGGTCGGCTTGCGGGGGGTCCCGACGAGTCGGACGTCCTCGTCGACCGCGGAGTCCGGCACCACCAGGACACGGCCGGTGAACCGGACCCGCGTCTGCTTCTGCACGGCACGGGCCGCGCGGACGAGCTCCTTCACCGGCTGCTCCCCCGGGCCGAGCGTCTCGCCGACGACCTCGCCGTGCTCCACCGCGACCGGGCCGCCCCAGTCGATCGACTCGAGTGCCCAGAGTCCGGTGGGCGTCAGCACCGCGTGGTCGAGCTTGCCCTCGGCACCGGCGTCGAGGTCGTGCCACACCGTGACGCCGATGCCCATCCCCGCGATGATCGCAGCCGTCGCCTCCTCGGCCAGCGCCTCGCCCAGGAGACGCCGGACGTGCCGGGGTGCCGACCGGACGAGTGCCGGGTCGTACGGGTCCTCGATCGGGTCGCCGAGGCCCACCCACTCGCGTTCGGCGGCGAGGAAGACCTCGCGGGAGCGCCCGCCGGGGTGCCCGTACGACCGAGCCCGCGGGCGGGAGTCACGTCGGGCGGACGGGGGTGCGTAGGCGTCACGCCCGGTGTCCGACCGCCACGCGGCCGATCCGGAGGGCGCTGACCCCGCGCGCAGGGTCCCGGCGTCGTAGGCTCGGCGGGCCGAGGGCGTCCCGATGCGCTCCCAGGCGACCTGCACCCGGCGGAAGCGCTGGGCGTCCCCACCGAGGTCGGGGTGGCTCTCACGCGCGGCCCGACGGTAGGCGCGTCGGAGGGTGTCGTCGTCGGCGGTCGCGGGGACGCCGAGGACCTCGTACGGGGTGGCGTCCGCCGGGCTGTCGGTCATGGCCCTGGAACGCTACCGGACGCAGGATCGAGGTCCGCCGCGAGGGCGCTGGGCACGCGCTGGGCGGTCGGCGACCTCGTCCCCGGCGCGCCCCCTCAGCGGAGCGCGGCGGTGATCCGGTCCCCGTGCTCCTCGAGCCACGCGACGTCGGCCCGGTACAGGTCGGCGTGCCCGTGCGCGAGGTCGCTCACGAACTTCGGGTTGCCCGCGGCCGCCTCGGTCTCGAGGGTCGTCACCAGGGCCACCAGGCCGGCGGTGATCGTCTCGACGAGCACGGCACGCGAGCGGTCGTCGAGACCGTAGGCGCGGCAGAACTCGGCGGCACGGGTCAGCCGGTCCTCGAGCGCCGGGACGGGACGGCCCTCGTCGGCTCCGGTCGTGAAGGGCGCGAACCGGTAGACCGCACTGGCGACGTCCCAGACGCGGGGCCCGGGGTGCGCGGTGTCGAAGTCGATCACGCCGACCGCCGCGATGCCGTCGTAGACGACGTTGTACGGGGCGAAGTCGCCGTGCACGACGGTCTCGACCGGCACCCGCGCGGCCTGGGACCACACGTCGACGGAGTCGTCCAGGGGGAAGCTCGCCGCGGCGTCGTGCAGCTGTCGGAGCAGCCGGGCACTCGTGACGAGGGCGGCCTCGCTCGCGACGTCCTCGGTCCAGGGGTACTCGCCGGCCACTCCCGGGACGAACGTCACCGTCTCGAGCGCGTCCCCGAGCGAGATCGGAGCCGGGGCCGCCACGAAGCCCTGCTCGTGCAGGTGCGTGAGCAGCCGGTGGACCGTCGGTGTCCACGGCCCGGCGGGGCGGTGCACCCGGTCGTCGGTCTTGATGATCCGTTCCATCGGGAACCTCCTGAACGTCGTCGTCGACGTGTCCGCAACTGTAGTGCTCCCGTCCCGTCGACGCCCGGCTCCGCGCCTCACCATCCGGAGGGCGCGCTGCACGGACCCGGAGGGCGCGCTGCACGGACCTACTCGACGCCGGGGCGACCACAGCGGCGGCAGCCGGTCGTCAGTCGGGCAGGAGCTCCCGCAGCCACGACGGCCCGCGGACGTCCGCCCCGACCGCGGTCACGCGATCACGGAGGCCGCGGTCCGCGGTCACGACGACGACCGGGCCGTCCCCGGCCGCGACGGCGGTCTGCACGGCGGCGACGATCGCGTCGTCCCCGGCGGCCGGGGCCTGCTCGACGGTCACCACGGGGAGACCGGGACGGGTGTCGGCGGTGACGTCGACCGGGGTCGCACCCCGGGCCTCCCCCTCGAGCACCACGGTCCACCGCGGCCACCAGGTGGCGGACGGCAGGTCCAGCGCGGCGGCGTCGACGCCGGACGCGGCGAGCGCGCTCACCCGGGCGACGAGTCGGGAGGCCGCTCCCGCGCGGTCCTTCCACCAGCCGTCCGGGACGCTCCCGACGACGTTCGCCGCGTCGACGACGACGTGCGGTGTCCGGTCGAGCGTGGCCCGGAGCGCAGGCCACGAGGCGCCGAACCCGGGGTGGAGCGGCAGGTCCGGCACGTCGGCGACGGGGACCCAGGCCAGGGCCAGGCTCTCACGGTCGGCGACGACGGGGTCGAACGGGCGGGAGGCGCGTCCCACGACGGTCGTGTAGGTCCAGAACCCGAGGTCGAGGACGGCGGTGTGCCGGAGGTCGATGCCGTCCTCGGGGACGCCGGCCTCCTCGGCGGACTCGCGGAGGGCGGCGGTCACCGGGTCCTCGTGCTGGTGGCGCGCTCCGCCGGGGATCCCCCAGGTGCCGCCGTGGTGGCTCCACTCGACGCGGTGCTGCAGGAGGACCCGTCCGCGTCCGTCGTCGACGAGCAGGCCCGCGGCGCCGAAGCGGCCCCACGCCTTGGTGCCGTCCGGGCCGACCGCCCAGGCGTCGCCGGGGTCGCGCGGTCCTGCCGGGGGGCCGGATGGCGGTCCCGCCGGGGTCGCGGTCCGTCGTTCGTCGTCCACGGGTCCACCCTTCCACACCGGTCCCGGACGTGTCGCTGGACGACGGCGGCGATGCGTGTACGGTGTCGTCCGAGACACGGGGTGCCGCATCCGAGCGGCTGAGATCACACCCGTCGAACCTGCTCGAGCTCGTACTCGCGAAGGGATCGTGCATGGAGAACGCTGCGCCGACGACCGACTGGGTCGTCCGTACCGCCGACCTGCTGGAGGCCGTCCGGACCCGGGCGCCCCTGGTGCAGTGCATCACGAACACGGTGGTGCAGAACGTCACCGCCAACGTGCTGCTCGCGCTGGGGGCGTCGGCCGCGATGGTCGACGTGCCGACCGAGGCGGGGCCGTTCGCCGGCGTCGCGGACGGGTTGCTCGTCAACACCGGCACCCCGCACGCGGAGCCGTCGACCGCGTCCCGCGAGGCCGCGGCCGCAGCGGCGGAAGCCGGGACACCGTGGGTGCTCGACCCGGTCGCGGTCGGGTCGCTGCCGGTCCGGACGGCCCTGGCGCGGGACCTGCTCACGATGCGGCCGACGGTGCTGCGCGGGAACGCGTCCGAGGTGCTCGCGGTCCTCGGCACCTCGGCTGGCGGTCGCGGTGTGGACAGCACGGTCGGGACGGAGGACGCCCGCGACGCCGCGGTCGCCACCGCGGACGCCGGGACCGCGCAGGCGGTGGCGGTCTCGGGTGCGGTGGACCTGCTCGTGGCGCCCGAGGGGCTGGTCCGCGTCGCGAACGGGACCGAGCTGCTCACCCGGATCACGGGTGGCGGCTGCGCCCTCGGGGCCGTCGTCGCCGCCTTCGCGGCCGTGGCGCCGGGGCGTGCGCTCGACGCGGCCGTCGCCGCGACCGCGGTCCACACCATCGCGGCGGAGCTCGCCGCACGGGACGCCGGCGGGCCCGGCACGTTCCAGCCGCTGTTCCTCGACCGGCTCGCGTCGCTGACGCCGGAGGACGTGGTCCGGGAGGCCCGGATCACCGCCGACGGTCCGGGTGCCCGGGCCGCCTCGACGACGATCGGAGCGGGATCGTGACCACGGACGGCGCTGCCGCTGCAGTCACCGGGACCGCCGGACGCGTACCGGCAGCGCAGGAGCTCGGCGTCTACCTCGTCACCGACACCGCCCTGGCCGCTCGGCACGGGCACGGGGTCCTCGGCGTCGTCCGGGCGGCGGTGGGCGCCGGGGTCCGCATCGTGCAGGTCCGGGACAAGACGGCGTCCGCCCGAGACCTGCTCGCGTTGACGGTCGCGGTCGCGGACGCGGTCGGCGACCGGGCACTCGTCGTCGTGGACGACCGGCTCGACGTGGCGCTGGCCGCACGGCACGAGGGGCACGCGGTGGCGGGCGTGCACCTCGGACAGTCGGACGTCCCGGCGAGCGCCGCGCGTGCACTGCTCGGCCCGGACGCCCACGTCGGACTGACCGCGAACACGACGCGGCACCTGGTCGAGGTCGCCGCGATGCCGCACGGCACGGTCGACCTGCTCGGCGTCGGCGTCGTGCACCCGACGAGCACGAAGCCCGACCACCCGCCGGCGCTCGGCGTCGCGGGCTTCGCCCGGATCGCGGCGACGACCACCGTGCCGTGCGTGGGCATCGGCGGCGTCGGACTGGCGGACGTCGGGCCGCTGCGGGCTGCCGGGGCGGCGGGGGTCGCCGTGGTGTCGGGCATCTGCGCGGCCCCCGACCCGGGTGCCGCGGCCGCCGCGTTCGTCGCGGCGTGGAAGGGGGCGGGCCGGTGACCGCGACGACGGGGCCGGCTGCGAGCGGCCGGGTGCCCCGGGTGCTCAGCATCGCGGGGACCGACCCGACCGGGGGTGCGGGGATCCAGGCCGACCTGAAGTCGATCGCCGCCCAGGACGGGTACGGCATGGCGGTGGTCACGGCCCTGGTCGCGCAGAACACCCGGGGCGTGCGCTCGGTGCACGTGCCCGACACGGACTTCCTCCGCGAGCAGCTCGACGCGGTCTGGGACGACGTCACGGTGGACTCGGTGAAGACCGGCATGCTCGGCACCGCCGAGGTCGTCCGGGTCGTCGTGGAGTCGTTGCGGGCACACCGGCCGCGGTGGCTGGTCGTCGACCCCGTGATGGTCGCCACGAGCGGTGACCGACTGCTCGACGCCGATGCCCAGGCGGCGATGACCGACCTGTTCGCCCTCGCCGGCCTCGTCACCCCGAACCGCGACGAACTGCGGGTGCTCGCCGACCTCGCCGGCTCCGACGCGACGGACCCCCTCGACGCGGCCCTGGCGGTGGCACGACGCTTCGACGTCCGCGTGCTCGCGAAGGGCGGACACGACGGCGGCCCCACCTCGGACGACGCCCTCGTGACGCCGGACGGCTCGGTGCGGGTGTTCCCCGGCCCGCGGGTCGCGACGACGAACACGCACGGGACGGGCTGTTCGCTCTCGAGCGCGATCGCCACGCTCGTGGCCCGACACGGCGACTGGGAGCTCGCCGTCGGTGCCGCGAAGGCGTGGCTCACCGCGGCCCTCCGCGGTGCCGACGCCCTCCAGGTCGGGCACGGACACGGCCCGGTCGACCACAACGCCGCCGTGCGGGCCGCCCTGCCGGTCCCCCGCCTGACCGACCTCTGGTGGACGGACGCGGCCGCGGTGCTCGACGAGACCCTCGCGTGCGCGTTCCTGCAGGGCCTCGCCGACGGCACGCTCGACGCGGAGGTCTTCGCCGGGTACCTCGCGCAGGACGTGCACTACCTCCGCGCGTACGAGCAGCACCTCCGGGCGATCGCGGCCGGCTCGACCGGCGACGCCGCGGCGTTCTGGACGACCGCGAGCGAGGGCTGCGCCGCCGAGGCCCGCGACCTGCACCACCGCAGACTCGCCGGGTCGCACGCCGACGACCCCGTGCACCCGGTCTGCGCCGGCTACCTCGCGCACCTGGCCGCGGCGGCCGACGATGCCGCCGCCACCGGGGACGTCTCGGTGCTCGCCGCCGCCGTCCTGCCCTGCTTCCGGGTGTACGCCTGGGTCGGGGAGCGGCTCGGCACGGCGCCGGTCGGGCACCCGTTCGCGGACTGGATCGCGGCGTACGGGGACCCGGGCTTCGCGGCGTCGAGCGCGCGGGCGACCGACCTCGTCGAGGAGCTCGCCGTGCGCGCCGACCCGGAGCTGCGGGGCCAGATGGCCCGCGCGTTCCGGGAGTCGGTCGCGCAGGAGCTCGCGTTCTTCCGGATGCCGGAGCAGTTGCCCGGTCCCCGGCGGGGCGGAGCCGCAGCGGGCCTCCCGGCCGGTGGGCCCGACTCGGGCCCGACCGCGGGTGCGGAGTCAGGCCGGGTGTGAGGGCGCGGTGCGGACCCCGTCCGCACCGGGGGCGCGCCGCACCAGGGTGACCTGCAGGTCGGCGCCGTCGACCGTGCAGCGCATCCACGTGTGGTCCGGCTGCCGACGACGGTCCGTCGGCGAACCGGGGTTGAGCAGGCGCATGCCGTTCGGCGCCAGCGAGTCCCACGGGATGTGCGAGTGCCCGAACACGAGCACGTCGACGTCCGGGTGGTCGGCGACGGCCCGACGCTCCCGCCCGGTCGCCGCGCCGGTCTCGTGCACGACCGCGAACCGCAGTCCCTCGACGCGGCGTGAGGCGACGAGCGGCAACCGGTCCTCGAACCCCGGGTCGTTGTTCCCGCGCACGGCGAGGAGGTCGCGGGACCGGGCCTCCAGCAGGTCCACGGTCGCCAGGTCCACCCAGTCGCCCGCGTGCACGACGAGGTCTGCCGCGTCGATGTCCGCCCACAGCTCCGGCGGCAGGTCCTTCGCCCGTTTCGGCAGGTGCGTGTCCGACAGCAGGACGAGCGACGTGGTCACGGCTCGGTCGTCCTGCTCGGCATCGGCAGCTCGGCCTCGTCCGCGGCTCCGAGCCGTTCGAGCAGCCCGGCGAGCAGCGCGACGTCGTCGTCGGACCAGTCGGCCAGCCGCTCGACCAGGGCATCGCGGTGCAGCTGCACCGATCGGTCGAGGGCACGCCGGCCGGCCTCGGTCGCCTCGAGCGGTTTCGCGTTGCCGGTGCCGCCGTCGACCGTGCGGACGAGTCCCGCGGCGAGGAGTCCGGACAGCTGACGCGAGATGGTCGACCGGTTCAGCCGGAGGTACCGGGCGATGTCGATCGCCATGCACCCCGGGTGCTGCACGACGAAGTCGACCAGGGACTGGTCGACGACGCTCAACACGTCGGCGGTCCCCCGCGCCCGGACGCTCGCGCGGCGGGTGATGCGGGAGAGCTCGGTGTACGCCCGTCCGATGTCCGCTTCACGGATCCCGGGGCCCCTCGGGTCGGCCATGCTGTTCCAGTCTGTCGTCCGGCGTGGCGCCGGTGGTCGGTCGCCCCTGGTCGGGACGTCGGGTCGGGCGGCCGCCCACGTCCGTGGTCCCCTGCGCCGCTCGGTGTGGCCCCACGATAACCGCGGGTCCCCCGGAACGGGGACCGGCGGGGCCCGGGGTCGGGACCGGTGCGACCGTCCGGCGCCGGGGCCGGACGTGCCCGGTGTCGGTGATCAGTCGGAGGCCGCCGCGCGGAGTGCCCCGATGTCGAGCTTGACCATGTCCTGCATCGCGCGGAACACCCGCGCGCCCGCTGCCGGGTCACCACCGGCGGCCATGAGCTCGCCCATCATCGACGGGGTCACCTGCCACGACAGGCCCCAGCGGTCGACGAGCCACCCGCACGCCACCGGGTGGCCGCCGTCGGCGAGGAGCCCGTCCCAGATCCGGTCGAGCTCCTCCTGCGTGTCGACGTCCACCTGCAGCGAGACGGCGTCGGTGAAGGGATGACCGGGACCGCCGTTCATGGCACGGTACGGCTGGCCCATCAGGGTGAACTCGACCACGAGCACGGACCCGTCCGGGGCACGGCCGACCCCGTCGACACGTGCGTCCGGGAAGAGCCCGACGTAGTGCTCAGCCGCGGACTGGGCCTGGTCGTCGAACCAGAGGAAGGGGACGATGCGGGGCACGGTGGCACCTCTCGGTGGTGCTCAGTCCGCGACGCCACGGCTGAGCAGGTCTGCCTTGTCGGGGTGTTCGTCGAACCACTGGCTGACGAACCAGCACATCGGGACGATGCGCTTCGTCGACGTCGTCTCGACGTCGGCCACGGCGTGCTCCACGAGTTCCCCGCCGTACCCGTGCCCGCGGTGCGCCGGGACCGTGTACGTGTGCGGGAAGGCGATCGCATCACCGTTGACGCGGTAGTCGAGCACGCTCACGAGGGCTCCGTCGACGTACATGGCGTAGCGGTCGCGGTCGGCCTCGTTGCGGAACTCGTGTGTCATGGCGCCATCCTGCACCGCGCGGCGGACGACGGTCACCCGTCCTCCGGCGAACGCGTGGACCCGCCCCCGACGGGCGGTCCGACCTTCCCGGTCGTCGGGCCGGAATGACCACCGGCCACGGTTGTTGCACCACACATGACGACCATCGGGATCATCGGAGCAGGCAACATCGGATCACAGCTCGCACGCCTCGCGGTGCAGCACGGCCACCAGGTCGTGATCGCGAACTCGCGCGGACCGGAGACGCTGACGGACCTCGTCGCGGAGCTCGGCGAACACGCCACCGCCGGCACACGCGAGGACGCGGCCACCCGGGGCGACATCGTCGTCGTGACCGTGCCGCTCGGCGCTGTCGAGACGATCCCCGTCGAGCCGCTCGTCGGCAAGGTCGTCATCGACACGGACAACTACTACCCGGAGCGCGACGGGCACATCGGGGCCCTCGACGACGAGACGACCACCACGGCCGAGATGCTGCAGGACCACCTGGTCGGCGCGCACGTGGTCAAGGCCTTCAACCACATCGGCGCCGCGGACCTGACCGGACACGCCACCCCCAGCGGCACCGAGGGACGCCGCGCCCTGGTCGTCGCGGGCGACGACGAGACGGCCAAGCGCACCGTCGCCGACCTCATCGACGAGTTCGGCTTCGACGTCGTCGACGCCGGACCGCTCGCCGAGGGATGGCGCATCCAGCGCGACACCCCGGGCTACGGTCCGCGCATGACCGCGGACCAACTGCGCGACGCCCTCGCCGCCGCGAAGCGGTACCGCCACATGTGACGGTCCTGCACCGACCGTTCCACCCCCTCTGACTGGGGCGTTCGGCCGCTGTTCCCTCCCGGTAGAACAGACTCTGGATCAATCCAGGGAGAGGAACAGCGGCCGTGGCGTCTCATCGCATGCCCGAGTCCGAGCGACCCCGTCGGGCGGTGCCCGCGTGGGTGACCGCGCCTCCGGAGGACGCCGGTTCCCCTGCCCCCAGCAGCGTCGTCCCCGCGGGCGCCGTCGCTGACCGCGCCCGACCCGGCATCGACGCCGTGCCCGGCCTGGAGGCCCCTGTCTCTTATACACATCT